>CACGOO010000007.1 GCA_902574685.1 uncultured Pelagibacteraceae bacterium
TTTAGATTTTAATTATTTACAGATGCTGAGCTTTCAATAGCTTGTTTCTTAGCTATTTTTTTTGCTCTTTTTTCAGCGGCTTTTTTTTCTAAACCTGCGATTTTTATATTAATTTTAGATAATTTTTTTTCTTTTAAATTTATCTTATTTTTAAGTTTATCTATAGATTTGATAAATTTCTTCTTTCTTTTTTCATTTTTCTTTAGTTTTTTACCCATGACAACCTCCTATAGTAAATTTAAAAACAATTATATTTAAATTAAATATCTTAGTAAAATAATTTTTTGTTAAATTATGTTATTTAAAATTATAGTAAAAAATTTACTTTTTTGTCTGAAAATTCAATATTAATCTCTTTATGACATCCAAAATTGTCCCCATCAATCTGAACGGGAATTTCAAAATTATTACCATCAATATGAATATTTTTTGAGTAAGTAGTGATAACAGATTTGTTTTTCGATAAATCTCCATAAATAATAATTAAAATTATATAATATATTAGTTTTAATCTTGTTAAATCTTTGAACACGTAAGTTACCAAACTATCATCAAAAATATCTGACTTATTTATCTTATGATGACCAGCATAATATTTTGTATTAGATGACAATATCCAATCAGCCTGATGTTTTTGACCATCAAAGAAAACATCAAGTTTATTATTTTTCATAAATAAAAAATGCTGAAACCCTTTTAAACCAAATATTATCTTACCAAGTATTTTTTTTATACGCGTATCAATAGAGTGAACAATTTTAGCGTCCCAACCAATACCAGCCATTAAAAAAAAATAATTTTCATTTATTTTTATAAGATTGGATTGTTTATAATTGTTTGATGTTAAAACACTGCAAACATCATTTACTTTTTTGGTTATAGATAACTCTGCTTGAAGTAAATTGGCAGTCCCAGCCGGTATGTACCCAATTGCAAATTTATCATTAAAATCAAAGTCATTTTTTATCAATTCATTGATAGCAAATGATACTGATCCATCTCCACCAGCAACTATCAATCTATCATAATTTTTATTTTTAAATTCCAAAAATATTTCTTTCGCCTCTTTTTCAGATTTGGTTTTGAAATAATCTACAGAGTTGTTAATTTTTAATTTTTCATAAATCTTATTTACAAATTTTATTTTTTTCCCTGTTGAAGAATTAAGGTTATAAATCAAACAATAATGCATAATTTTTTCGTAACTAATTTTTAATAAATCTTTAACATTTCAATGACATAAGAATTAAATGATTCGAGTTACAGTTGTGTTACAAAATAGGTTTTTTTAATGCCTCCGTTATTAAAATATAGGAGTATATTTATATCTGATGTGCATCTTGGCACCAAAGGTTGTCAAGCTAACAAGCTTTTAGAATTTTTTAAGAATTCAAGATCCGAGAACCTTTATTTAGTTGGAGATATAATCGATGTTTGGGCAATGCAAAAGAGTTTCTATTGGCCTCAAGAGCATAATGATGTCATACAAAAAATATTGAGAAAAGCCAGGCACGGGACAAAAGTATTTTACATAATTGGAAATCATGATGAGGTATTTAGAAAATTTATTCCAATGCATTTAGGTGATATTAAAATAGTAAATAGAGTTATTCATGAAACGCAGTTAGGAAAAAAATATTTAGTTGTTCATGGTGATGCTTGGGACGGAGTAATGAAATATGCTAAATGGCTTTCTAAATTAGGAGCTATTGCCTATGAATTATTACTTAAAATTAATGTTATTATAAATTTTTTTAGAAAATTGAGAGGTAAAGACTATTGGTCATTAGCAAAATTTTTAAAATATAAGGTAAAAAATGCTGTAAAATTTATAGGTGAATATGAAAACACACTTTCTTCATATGCAAAAAGGAAAAAATTTGATGGAATAATTTGTGGACACATACATCATGCTGAAAATTTAAATCTTGATGGTGTTAATTATTTAAATTGTGGCGATTGGGTTGAGTCATGTACAGCCTTGGCAGAAAAATATGATGGAACTTTTGAGATAATTTATTGGGATAAAAAAAGAAACGAATATATTTCAGAAAATATTGATAATAACAGGATCGGTTCATTCAAAAAAGCATCTTAAAGAATGAAAATATTAATTGTTACCGATGCTTATTACCCTCAAGTTAATGGTGTTGTAAGAACTCTCCACGAAACTGGTGAAATTCTTAAATCACAAGGTCAAACTATTGAATATATTACTCCTCAACAATTTCTTACCGTACCCATGCCAAAATATAATGAAATTAGATTGTCCTTAAATGTTTGGCCCCGTGTAAGTAACTTAATTAATTCAATTAAACCTGATGCAATACATATTGCAACAGAAGGACCCTTAGGGTTTATGGCACGAAGACATTGCATTAAAAATGGCTTAAAATTTACCACAAGTTTTCACACAAGATTTGATAAATACATGAAACTTTATATGCCTATCATTCCAGCTAAATGGTCAGAAAAATTTTTATGCAATTTTCATAATAAAGCTGAAAGAATTTTAGTAACAACAGAATCTATGCGTGAAGAATTAATTTCTTTAGGTATTGATAACAATAAAATGGTTACATGGACCAGAGGAGGTAATCATGGTGCATTTAAAAACCCCATTAAGAAAGACTTACCTTATAAAAGACCTATATGGATATATGTTGGTAGGATTGCAGTTGAAAAAAATATTAAAGCATTTTTAGATCTCGATCTTGAAGGTACTAAAGTTATTATTGGAAAAGGTCCAGACCTAAACAATTTGAAAAAAAAATATCCAAATGATATTTTTTTAGGTGAAAAGACTAATGGAGAATTAGCATCTCATTTTGCATCATCAGACGTTTTTGTTTTTCCTAGTAAAACTGATACATTTGGTATTGTTGTTTTGGAATCATTAAATTGTGGTACACCAGTTGCAGCTTACCCTGTGCCGGGACCTAAAGATATATTAGGGGGTACTAATATTGATACTTTAGATGATGATTTGAAGGTTTCTGCTTTAAAAGCTTTGAAGGTAAGTCGCCAAGATTGTCTTGATTTTGCAAAAAAATATTCATGGGAAGAAACAGCAAAAATATTTTTTGAAAATATTTCACCTAATTATTAAAGACAATATTCATTACATTTGTTAAAACATATCCATGTTTTGGACAGAGTTGATACTCATAGTTGTAATAATTATTTTATTATATTTTTTATTTAAAAAAAATATTAAGCCAGAAAATACAGCTCCAGTTGTAAATAGGACCAATAAGGATGATTTAGGAAAAAGAGTAATTATTGAAGAATTAGAAGATCAATTCTTTGCTTTAGATAAATATAATTTAATCAAATATCTAAACAAAAGTGCAAAACAACGTTTTGGAGAAAACTTAATTGATAAAAATATTTCAAGTGTAATAAGAGATACAAAATTATTAGAAACGATTGAAGAGGCTATCAAAGATCAAACTACAAAAAATGTCAATGTAGAAATAAATTTACCATCTTATCAACTTTACAAAATCTATGTTATTCCTGGTCCGACCTATTTGTTTCCAGAAATAAACTCTGTCGTATTGTTTCTAAAAGATTTTACAGAAATAACAAAAGCACAAAAACTAAAAACTGATTTTGTTGCAAATGTGAGTCATGAATTAAGAACACCTTTAGTTTCGATTAAAGGTTCTTTAGAAACTATTCTTGGACCAGCTTCAAAAGACCAAGAGGCGCAAAAAAAATTTATGTCTATCATGTCTGATCAAGTATTAAGAATGGAAAACCTAATCAATGATTTATTGATTTTAAGTAGAATAGAATTGGAAGAACATATCAAGCCTAATAAAATTGTGAGCTTAAATGATCTTTTTACAAATATTAAAAGTAACTTTGAATTAATTCTTAAAAAAAAGAAAATCAATTTACATATTGAACTTATGGAACCAACCTTAGTTTTTGGTGATAATGATAAATTGTTAACTGTATTTTCAAATTTAATTGATAATTCAATTAAATATTCACAAGATGGAAAAAATATTTATGTAAAAAGTCAAATCAGTGAAGGTAAATTAATTGATAAAAATATTGCCATTATCATTAAAGATGAAGGTGTTGGAATACCTCACCAGCTAATTCCAAGAATAACTGAAAGATTTTTTAGAGTAGATACAGAAAAAAGTAAAAAGGTTGGTGGTACAGGTTTAGGTTTAGCTATAATGAAACATATTATATCTCAACACAGAGGTGACTATGAGATTCTCAGTAAAGTTAATGAAGGTACTGAAATTAAGATATATCTTCCAACAAAATAATTAATTTAAAAAATTGTTTAAAATTAACTCTTATTCAACCAAGATTTAACAAATCTTTTGTTGATTCGTATCTTAGTTTATTTAAAATTAATTTATGATTAAGATATCACATAGTATTTTAATTATTATTTTTTTTTTAATGTCGATCATTACTAAAAGTAATGCATCAGATATTTCTACAATTTTAAGAAACCAGCAATTAACTGTTTTTGATATTGGTATCTTTAGATTACAGGAAGACTTAAAAAGTTCATATCCTGAAATAAAAAAACATAAAGATGTACCGTATGAAGATATATATATAGATGTTCTCAGTTCCTATTGGAGAAATACAGTAGATTTAATTGTTTCAATTCCAGTAAATGAAAATTTAAAAAAAGAGAACTACATGTCAGATTCATTGAGATGTCGAAACATATTTAATTCTGTTAGAGATCATTTACTGAGAAATGAAAATATGAGTAATTATAGGTTTACTATGGCGACAAGCTATTTAACATCTATTTTTTCTACTCCTACTAGTTGGCCAAAATGGCGTTATGACCAAAGTATTCTTGAGGAATTAGTTAATTTGGTAAAACTGGAAGTTGTCTTAAGACCAACCCCAGATCTTGCTTTTAAGGATAACGTAAATCCAGTTTCATGCAAAGGTGGTCTAGAAACTGAAAATAGTGAGATTATTGTCTCAATGAAATACAACTAAAAAGTTAGGTTTTTAACAAAACTGTAATAATTCTGTAATATTAAAGATTCAATAAATTTATACGAGTCAGGCATCTTTTAATTAATAAATAACGAAAGGATTAAAGATAATGAAAAAACTAACTATAGTGATTGCTTCTTTAGTTGCTCTGTCAATAGCAACTGTTGCTCAAGCAAGAGATCAAATTAAGATAGTTGGTTCGTCTACAGTATTCCCTTACGCGACTGTTGTTGCTGAAAGATTTGGTGGTTCAGGATTCAAAACTCCTGTAATCGAGTCGACTGGTACTGGTGGAGGAGCTAAACTATTCTGTGCTGGTGTTGGTGAGCAACATCCAGATATTACAAATGCATCAAGAGCTATGAAAGACAAAGAGAAAGCCCTATGTAAGAAAAATGGTGTAAATGATATTGTTGAGATCGTAATTGGTAACGATGGTATTACATTAGCTTACAGCAAAGATGCAAAACCAGTAAACTTTACTAAAGAACAATTATATTTAGCATTAGCTGCTCATACAGTAGTTGATGGTAAGTTAGTTCCAAATATTTATAAAACTTGGGACCAAATTGACCCTAGCTTACCAAAACAAAAAATTTCAGTAATGATCCCACCAGGAACATCAGGAACTAGAGATGCTTGGAATTCTTTAGTAATGAAAAAAGGCATGACTAAAGAAGCTAAAGCTCTTTATAAAGCAGGTTTTGAAGCTGGAAATAAAAAATACAAAAAACCACAAAAACTTTACAGAGAAGATGGAGCTGCTATTGAAGTAGGAGAAAACGATAGTTTAATAATCCAAAAGTTAACTCAAGATAAAGATATGTTTGGTTTCTTTGGTTTCAGCTATTTCTTAGCTGCTAAAGATAAATTACAAGCTGCTAGCATAGATGGTGGACAACCCTCTCTAGCGAGTATTCAAGACTACAGTTATGCAGTTGCAAGACCATTATTTTTCTATGTGAAAAAAGCTCACGTTGGAGTAATCCCAGGATTACATGAGTTTGTGAAAGAATTCACAACTAAGAAAGCTATTGGAAAAGGTGGTTACTTAGCAGATATTGGTTTAGTTCCATTAGACTCTAAGTTGTATAAAACAACTAGAACTAATGCTACGAAGCTAGTTGCTATGGGTAATTAATTATTACTCTGTTAACAAATAATTAAAAAAGGGGTCTTTTTAGACCCCTTTTTTTTGAAATAAGAGTAAAGTCCTCAATAAAGGAGATTCTTTGAACTTAATATTGTTTATATTTATTGTTCTTCTGGGTTTCACAAGTTATTATTTTGGACGTAGAAAAGCATATACAATTCAATCTACAAATAAAAGATTAACTGCATTACCACAATTTTATGGTTATTATCTTGCAATTTGGTGTGCAATACCAGCTTTTATAATTTTTTCTTTATGGGCAATTTTTGAGCCCACAATTGTAAAACTATTAATCTTAAGTGATTATTCAAATCAAGGTTATCTTGATGATGAATTAAATTTAATTTACGAAAAAACAAAAGCATTGTCTCGAGGACAATTTACCGGAGAAATTACACCTTTTATTGAGGCTTCAGCTGAAAAATATTTAAGTCTTCGATCAATAGCTCAAAGTTCAAAAGCTGTTATAGTATTATCTATAATTATTGCCTCTGTTGCTTACGCTTATAAAAAAATTTCATCTAATTCTAGAACAAGAGAACCAGTTGAAAAATTTTTGAAAGCAGTTTTATTTACAGCTTCTCTAGCTGCAATATTAACTACTGTTGGAATAGTATTTTCACTTATATTTCAAACTATAGATTTTTTTAAAGTAATTCCATTATTTGATTTTGTCTTTGGAACTCATTGGTATCCTGCAAAAGCTTTTGTTAGAGATTCTTCAGAGGCTTTAGATCCGACAATGTACTCCGATACTTTTGGAGCAGTCCCTATTTTTGCTGGTACTTTTTTTATTGCTTTCATAGCTATGTGTGTTGCTATTCCTATTGGACTAATGAGTGGAATTTATTTGGCTGAGTATGCATCAGTTAAAGTTAGACAATACGCAAAACCTTTAATTGAAATTTTAGCTGGTATACCAACAGTTGTTTATGGATTTTTTGCTGCTCTAACAGTTGGACCTTTTTTAAAGGAAATAGGTAATAGCATGGGTTTAGACGTTTCAGCTGAAAGTGCTTTAGCGGCAGGCGGAGTAATGGGCATTATGATTATACCATTCATTTCAAGTTTAAGTGACGATGTGATTACAAGTGTACCTCAAAGTTTAAGAGATGGAAGTTACGCTATGGGAGCAACCAAATCAGAAACAATAAAAAAAGTTATTTTTCCTGCAGCATTGCCTGGTATAGTTGGATCTATTTTGCTTGGTGTTTCAAGAGCAATTGGAGAAACAATGATAGTTGTTATGGCCTCTGGTTTAGCTGCTAATTTAACTTTAAATCCATTAGAATCTACTTCAACAATTACAGCGCAAATTGTTGTAATATTAATTGGAGATCAAGCTTTTGGCGACCCAAAAACGCAAGCTGCATTTGCTTTAGGTATGTCATTATTTTTAGTAACGCTCTGTTTGAATATTGTGGCCTTAAGAGTAGTTAAAAAATATAGAGAAAAATATGAATAAAAATAAAGAACAATTATTAAATAAAAGATATAAAGCTGAAAAGAGATTTCGATTATACGGTCAAAGTGCAATTTTTATGGCACTTTTATTTTTAACAATCTTTATTTTTAAAATTTTTTCGACAGGCTATTCAGCCTTTCAAAAAACTTGGCTTATTGTTCCAGTTACTTTTGATGCTGAATTAATGATGTTAGAGCAAAATCCTTCTAAAGAGGATTTAAAAGATGCTGATTATTACGATATAGCATTAAAATCAATGGCTGATTTGGATCCAAATGCTAATGAGGATCAAGAAAATGAGCTGAAGAGAATGGTCTCTTACTTTTTCGAAAGAGAGATTAAAAGGGAACTTTTAAACGACCCTTCATTAATTGGAAAAACTAAAGATGTTTATTTAACTGCCTCAGATGATTTAGATCAAGTATTTAAAGGCAATTATCCAAGAGATTTACCTGAAGATCAAAGAAGAGTTACGGATTATCAATTAAAGATTTTTGATCAACTTGTAGAACTAGGAAAAGTTGAAAGTAAATTCAATTTAAGTTTTTTTACATATCCTGATTCAAGAGAAGCTGAATTAGCTGGTATAGCAAGTTCATTTATGGGATCAATATTTTCTATACTTGTTTGTTTAATGATAGCTTTTCCTGTAGCAGTTCTAGCAGCTATTTATTTAGAGGAATTTGCTCCTAAAAACAGATTTACTGATTTTATTGAGGTAAATATAAATAATTTAGCAGCAGTACCTTCAATTGTTTTTGGTCTTTTAGGACTGGGTATTTTACTTGCTGTATTTCAATTACCTAGGTCAACACCTCTAGTCGGTGGAATAACTTTATCGTTGATGACTTTACCAACAATTATTATTGCTTGTAGAGCATCTTTAAAAGCAGTTCCTCCAAGTATAAGAGAGGCAGCACTTGCAATGGGTGCTAGTAAAATGCAAACTACAATGCATCATACAGTTCCGTTATCTATGCCAGGGACTTTATCCGGTACAATAATTGGTTTGGCCCAAGCTTTAGGTGAAACCGCACCTTTGATATTGATTGGCATGGTGGCTTTTGTAAATACAATACCAGGATCTCCTTTAGATCCAGCTGCAAGTTTGCCAGTGCAAATTTATATTTGGGCAGAGAGCGCTGAAAGAGGTTTTGTCGAGAAAGTTTCTGCCTGTATTATGGTTCTATTAGGATTTTTAATTATAATGAACTTATTTGCACAAATAATTAGACATAAATTTGAAAAAAAATGGAGTTAAGATGATAAAGATAAATTCAAAAAATGTAGATGTTTACTATGGAAAAAAACAAGCTCTATTCAATATAAATTTAGATATTGAAGAAAATCAAGTTACAGCACTGATTGGGCCTTCAGGTTGTGGTAAATCTACTTTTTTAAGATGTCTAAACCGAATGAATGAC
Organism: uncultured Pelagibacteraceae bacterium; assembly: GCA_902574685.1. Lineage (GTDB taxonomy): Bacteria > Pseudomonadota > Alphaproteobacteria > Pelagibacterales > Pelagibacteraceae > Pelagibacter. Next base: position 9,038 of record CACGOO010000007.1, read on the forward strand.
GTAATTGATATATGTAGAGTAAAAGGGCAAATTATAATTAATGATTTTGATATCAATGATAAAAGTTGTGATGTTGTTAGATTAAGAGAAAAAATTGGTATGGTTTTTCAAAAACCAAATCCTTTTCCTAAAACTATTTATGAAAATATTTCTTATGGTCCAACAATTCATGGTATGGCTCAATCAAAGAATGAAATGGATGAAATAGTTGAAACTAGCTTAAAAAAGGCAGCATTATGGGAAGAGGTGAAAGATAGACTTCATGAACCAGGTACTGGTTTGTCTGGTGGTCAACAACAAAGATTATGTATAGCAAGGGCAATTTCAGTTAAACCTGAAGTTATTCTAATGGACGAGCCTTGTTCTGCTTTAGATCCTATTGCTACAGCTCAAATAGAAGAACTAATTGATGAGTTAAAAAAAGACCATACTATTATAATAGTCACTCACTCAATGGCACAAGCTGCAAGAGTTTCTCAAAATACAGGTTTTTTTCACCTTGGAGAATTGATAGAACATGGTTCTACTGATAAAATATTTAAGAATCCAGAAAACAAAAAAACTCAGGATTATATCACAGGGAGGTTTGGATAATGACCGAAGCACCACATACAGTAAAGTCTTACGAAGAAGAACTTAAAAATTTAAATAGCAATATAATTAAAATGGGTGGATTTTGTGAAGAAGCTTTGGGTAAAGCTATTCAAGCAATTACTACAAGAAATAGTGATAATGCTGAGGCAGTAATTAAAGATGATGAAAAAATTGATAAATTTGAGACTTTAATTGAACAGCAAGTAGTAAATTTAATTGCTTTAAGACAACCTATGGCCATAGATCTTAGAGAAACAGTCACTGCTTTAAAGATATCTTCTGACCTTGAGAGAATAGGTGATTTAGCAAAAAATATTTCTAAAAGAACTCTTTTGTTAAATGAAAATTTACCAAAAAATTTAGTAGATGCTATTATAAGAGTATCTTCGGATGCTCAAAAACAATTGAAATCAATATTAGATGCATATTTAGAAAGATCTTCGAGTATGGCAATTAATGTATGGGAAAGCGACGAACAAATTGATGATTTAACAAATTTATGCATGCAAGAAGTGATTAGATATTTAAAAGATAACGAAAATAACTTAAGTGATGGAACCCACTTATTATTTGTAACTAAAAATATAGAGAGAATAGGTGATCATACAACCAACATTGCTGAGCAAGTATATTATTTAGTTAAGGGAGAATATCTAGAGGGTGATCGACCAAAAGGTACAGAACCTATTGTTACTGGAGAAAAGTAAAATATGTCGGCTCACATTTTTATAGCTGAGGACGAGGCTGCTATAATAACTCTACTAAAGTATAACCTTGAAAAAGAAGGTTACAAAGTAAGTTTCTGTGAAAATGGTGAAGATGCGCTTAAACAAATTAAAGATAAGCTTCCTGACTTAATATTAATGGATTGGATGTTGCCCGATTTGTCAGGCGTTGAAATATGTAAAAATTTAAAAAAAGACAAAAAGCATAATGACATACCAGTAATAATGTTAACAGCAAAAGGCGAGGAGGAGGACAAATTAAGAGCTTTTGATACAGGTGCAGATGATTATGTAACAAAACCATTTAGTCAAAAAGAACTTAATGCAAGAATTAAATCTTTACTCAGAAGATCAAAACCACAATCCACCGTTGATGTTGTTGAGTTTACAGATTTAAAAATAGATAGAATAACAAAAAGAGTTTATAGAAATAACATTGAAATATCTCTAGGACCTACAGAATTTAAATTATTAGATTTTTTTATCAAAAATCCAAAAAGGGTATATTCAAGAGAACAACTCTTAAACAATGTTTGGGGAGAAAATATTTACGTTGAAACTAGAACTGTCGATGTGCATATCAGAAGATTAAGACAGGCTATTAATATAGATAATACTAAGCCTTTAATTAGAACTGTAAGATCAGCGGGTTATTCTTTAGAATCTTGAAGGTCTTTAGGTCTAGTAAATTCTTTAATTAAACCATTTCCATCTAATTTATTCCATTCATTAAAATCAAAATAAATTTTTGCAAATGCCGATGTCGGAAATTTGTAGTTTAATAATTTAAAATGGTTGTTGTTGTGATTTTTTGTCAGTGATCGTATTAGATTTCTAACAGTAGGTTCATGGTTAATTAAAAGCACTGATTTATATTTTTTTGGTATTTTTTTTATTATATCTATAATTTTATCTTCACTTGATAAGTATAATTTTTTTGAAGAAATAATTTTTTTTGGTTTATCTATTTTTTTTAATAAAATTTTTAGGGTTTTCTTTGTTCTTTTTGATGATGAAAGTAATATGTAATCAAACTTATAATTTTTTTTAACAAAAAATTCACAAATCTTTTTTGCATTTTTCTCGCCACGCTTACTTAATGGTCTTTCATGATCATCAAGATTTGGGTGGTCCCAGCTAGATTTTGCATGACGCATAACGTATAATTTAAGCATAAATTTTAAATATATGACTGCATTAAAAAAACAAGATAAAGAAACACTAAAATCTAAATACATAAATAGAGAGCTGTCTTGGCTAAAATTCAACGACAGAGTTCTTCTTGAGGCCCAAAATTTTGAAAATCCTCTTTATGAAAGAATTAAATTTTTATCTATAGCTGGATCAAATTTAGATGAATTTTTCATGGTTCGTGTTGCAGGTTTATATAGTCAAATCAAACAAGATGTAGATTCACTTAGTTCTGATGGTCTTACTCCTGATGAACAAATGAGTGAAGTTATTTTGGAAACAAATAATCTTCTTAATAAACAAAATAAAATATATAGAGATTTAATTCTTCAATTAAAAAAAGCAAATATAAGTATAGTTAAACCTGAAAATTTAAGTAAACCTGAACAAAAAAGATTATTTAAAATTTTTAATGAAGAAATTTACCCTCTGCTAACCCCATCAGCAATAGATCCAGCTCATCCCTTTCCATTTATTGCAAATCAAGGAAGAGCATTAGTTATGAGATTAAATAAGAAAAATAAAAAAAGGACTTTAAATGCAATAATAGTAATTCCAAAAGCTTTATCAAGATTTATTGAAATAGATGGAAATAAAAGTTTTAAAAAATTTTTAATTATAGATGATGTTATAAGTTTTTTTGCCTCTGAAATATTTCCTGATCATGATTTAGATAAAAAAATGTTATTTAGAGTTATAAGAGATAGTGATGTAGAAATTCAAGAGGAGGCCGAAGATTTAGTAAGATCTTTTGAATTGGCTTTAAAAAGAAGAAGAACAGGTGACATAGTACGTTTAGAAATTTTAAAAAATAGTAATAATGACTTAATTAAGTTTATAACCAATAAGTTAAACGTAAAATCTGAATACATCTATGAAATTGAAGGCATTGTTGGAATTCAAGATATAGACCAAGTTTGTAAAATTAAAAATTCTAAATTAAGATTTAAAAATTTTAATCCCAGGGAGGTTGAGAGATTAAAGGAGTTTAATAATAATTTTTTTGATACTATAAAAAAAAAAGATTTAATAGTTCATCACCCTTTTGAAACATTTGATGCTGTCGTTGAGTTTTTAAATCAAGCTGCATATGATAAAAAAGTTATAGCAATTAAACAAACTCTATACAGAACAACGCTAGATTCTCCAATTGTTAAAGCCTTAATAACAGCAGCTGAAAATGGAAAGACAGTAACCGCTTTAATAGAGATCAAAGCAAGATTTGATGAAGAAGCAAACATTCAACTTTCAAGAAGTTTAGAAAAGGCAGGAATTCAAATAGTTTATGGTTTTGCAAAATATAAAACACATGCAAAATCATCTTTAATATTAAGAAAAGAGCAGGGAAAAATTCAAACTTATATACATCTAGGAACTGGCAATTATCACCCAGTTAATGCAAAAATTTATACTGACTTATCTTTATTTAGTTCTGATAAAAAATTAGCAACTGATGTGGAAAAATTTTTTAATTATGTAACTGGTTATTCAAAACCACGAAATCTTAGTAAAATATCTATATCACCAATTAATCTTAGGGAAACCTTGAACAAATGTATTGCTAACGAGATAGCAAATGTCAAAAAAGGTAAAAACGCTGAAATATGGGCTAAAATGAATTCCTTAGTAGATCCAGTGATAATTGATAAATTTTACGAAGCTTCAAATGCTGGAGTAAAGATATTTTTATTTGTAAGAGGTGTTTGTTGTTTAAGACCTGGAGTTAAAGATAAATCTGAAAATATAATAGTTAAAAGCATGATTGGAAGATTTTTGGAACACTCAAGAATTTATTGTTTTGCAAATGGAAAAACAATGCCTAGTAGAGATGCAAAAGTTTTTATTTCATCAGCAGATTTAATGCCAAGAAATTTAAATCGAAGAGTAGAACTTCTAGTTCCAATTGAAAACCAAACAGTCCACGAACAAGTTCTTGATCAAATTATGTTAGCTAATTATTTAGATAAAAAACAAAGTTGGGAACTTGATGCTAGTGGAAATTATAAAAAAATTAAATATAGTGAAAATGATTCTTTTTCAGCCCATGATTATTTTATGAATAATCCTAGTTTATCTGGAAGAGGTAAAGCTAAATTAAAAATGAAACCAAAAAAATTAAATTTAAGATTAATTAAAAGTGGAAATTAAAGTTTTAAAAAATAATCAAAATTTGAAATTAAAACCTGCTAAATTAGCAGTAATTGATATAGGTTCCAATTCTATCAGGATGTTAATCTATGAAGATTTTAACTCATCTCGTGTGCCTTTTTTCAATGAAAAAGCCGTTTGTGAACTTGGTAAAAATTTAGATAAGTCAAGAAAACTTCATAAATCTGGTGTGGATTATGCCCAAAAAGTATTGAAGAGATTTTCAGAAATTTTAAATGTTTCCAAAATTGTTAATTTAAAAATAATAGCAACTGCTGTTTTAAGAGAAGCAACAGATGCAAAACCCTTTGTTGAATACGTAGAAAACCTTTTTAAAAAAAAAATAGAAATCTTAAGTGGAGAGGAAGAAGCAATTTGTTCAGCAGAGGGTGTAAAAATTGGATTTGATAATGTAGATGGGTTAGTTGCTGATCTTGGCGGAGGTAGTTTAGAATTAGCTCGAGTTGAAAATGGTTTGATTACTAATAAAACATCTTTACCCTTAGGTGTTTTAAGACTACTTAATAATCCAATTGTAAAAAAGAGAAACCTTTCTAAATATATAAAACAACTTTTGAGAGATGAGAAATGGTTATCTAAAAAAAAATTTGAAAATTTGTATTTAGTTGGAGGAACATGGAGAGCTTTATTTAAACTTCATCTGTTTCAAAATAAACATCCTGTCCATATAATTCATCAGTATTCAGTAAATTATGAAACTATATCATCATTTGTAGAAAAAATAGCATCGTTTAATAAAGCAAAACTAAAAACAGTTGAATATATATCTAAATCTAGAACACCTTATCTACCATATAGCTCTATTATTTTAGATGAGATCATGAAAGTCACAAATCCAAAAAACATAATTTGTTCTATAAGCGGTATTAGAGAGGGATCTCTAGCAAAAGATTACTTTAAAAATATTGATAACTCTCAAGTTTTTGAAAAATCATTAGAATATATTTCGAAGAAGAGAGGTGATTTGGGATTAACCTACAAAAAGTATCATGAATTTATCAAACCTGTATTTGATGGTAATGAACATTTTGATGAAAAATTGCTTAATTTAGCTTGTGTTTTAAGTCATATGGATTGGGGATTAGGTGCTTTTCAAAAGGCAGAATTAGTTTTTCAAGAAACATTAAATACCCCTTTATTGAGACTTTCACATAAAGAAAGAATTCAAATAGCTCTTTCATGTTATTGGAGGTACTGCAGTATTAAATACAATCCAAAAATAGAATATTTAACTTTTTTAAATAATAATGAAATTTTTTCTAGTAAACAAGTTGGTGCAGCCTTAAGATTTGCACACTCACTTACATCTATTTCAACTATCTTCTTAGAGGAATTCAAATTGTATAAAAGAGGTAACTCTGTATTTTTAAAAATTCCAGCTAAACACCAAGAAATAATTTCTAAACAAGTTACAAAAAGATTTAAAGCTCTTGCGCGAGAATTATTTTTAGAACCAAGAGTAATTTATTCAAATAATTAATATATAATTTAATTTATTACAACTTACAGGTTAGTGATTTTTCTTCTTTAATATATTTTTAATTTTATTGAAACATATCTTTAATCCAAATGTAATATTCTTCTGTGATTAAATTGTAAACATTAAACCCCTGAAATACGCTCGGTATTATTATTGAGCGTATTTCTTTTTATAAAACAAATACATTCCTAAATGAGATGCATTGTTAAATTTACCATTCTCAATTAATTTAATTATTTGTTGAGTGGAAACTATATGGATTTTAATTCCTTTTTCAGGCTTTGAAATTTTTCAATCTTTTTCTAAGAATAATTTTTTTGCAATATAAACAGCAATTAACATACCAATTAATTCAGCAGCTATATAATAAGGAGTGTTTAAATAACTTATACCAGTAAACGACTCTGTGAATGTTCTTGCTATTGTTACAGCAGGATTTGCAAAAGAAGTTGAAGAGGTAAACCAATAACCAGCAGTGATATATAAACCTACTGATCCAGCAACAGCTATTTTACCTGATCTCATTGAACCAAAAATTATTAAAATAAGACCCAACGTAGCAACTATTTCAGAAGTAAAAATATAAATCCCACTCCTTGACTTTGTTGATAATTCAAAAACCTGATGTTCAAAAAAGAAATTAGCTAATGCTACACCTAGCAAACATCCAAGTATCTGAGCAGAAATATAAAAGGGTAGAAGGTTTTTTTTTAACTTTCCTGTAATTGTCATAGCAATACTTACAAATGGATTGAAATGAGCCCCAGATACATCAGCAAATACTGTTATTAGCACAAACAATCCAGCTCCAGTTGCCAATGTGTTTGCTATTAGCATTACTGCTATATCATTAGTTAGATTTTCTGCCATTAAACCTGATCCAACTATGATCATGACCAGAAAGCAACTTCCAATGAACTCTGAAAGAAAATATCTATTTTTATTTTTCATCTATCCAATCTTTAATTTTATTACTTATAATATTGAAAGTTTTTCTAATGATTATTTGCTTTTCTTCATCATTTGCATTTTGAAGTTTAGCTACCGGATCTTCTATATCCCAATGTATAATTTGGTTTTTATCAGGCCAAATAGGACATACCTCATTATTTGCGTTGTTGCATACTGTTATTACATGATCCATTTTTAATTCTTTATTAATAAATTCTTCAAAGTTTTTAGAACCATAATTTGTTAGATCATAACTTTTATTTTTCTCTAAAAAACTTTTAACATATTCATTGATTTTTCCAGATGGATTACTACCAGCACTAAAAGCATTAAATTTATTTGAGTATTCATTATTAATAATGCTCTCAGCAATAATGCTTCTCGCTGAATTTCCTGTGCATACAAATAAAATATTTTTCATTAAAAAATAATTTTATAAATACCAATTACAAATAATGGAATTTGTAATCCAAAATTAGTTAATATGGCTTTATCTTTTAATAAAAAACCCGATATTGTCCATCCAACTACACCAAGACCATGAAAATATATATTAATTGGATATATATTTAAATTTGTAAGCAATATTCCTGTTAAAACTAAAAACGTGCTTATCCATTTGAGATATTTTTTTAAAAACATAAAACTCCTTTCTCTATACTTATGACAGTTATGTTAAAGATTTATTAAAATTATTATTTTATATTAAATTGATTATGTATCTATGGATAAAATATCCTCCGATTAGCAATATTAAACCTGTAATATAAATTATGAAAAAATTCATATTAAAAGATTTTGCAAAAAAGAAGGGTACAAAGAATAAATAACTTGCTGGTACTGCAATAAATATACTTTTTGTAAACATTACTGTTTTTTCTGTATCATTATGCTCATAATACGAAAACAGTATCGCTATTAGTGATACCAAGGGTAATGCAATAATAAATCCAGCGAGCTTAGGATTTTGACCAGCCAACCAACTTGAAAAAGCAACAATTAAACCTGCTGCTACAACTTTAAAAATAAAAAATAACATCTGTTTTTAGCTTGTTGCAAATTCTTTAATTTTCTCAAAACTGAAGTGATCGGCTATATCTTTCTTGGCGTAGTATACTTCATCAACTGTGCCTTGTTCGTTTATCAAAACATCTGTAACAGCTATATCAAAATGACCTTTAATTTTTAAAGGAATATATCCCTTTAACATTGCAGGTATTATTTTATGAGATTTAAATAGCATTGCAGATAATGTTTTCATCATTGATCTTTCAATTTCATATTTTTGAAAATATTTAAAATCTTCATCGGCCAGTGCAGTAAAAAGTAAATTGTTATGTTTTTTCATATATGACCTTAAATTATCAACCGGCGAGTGAAATATTGCAACATGTGTAAAATTATTTCCTAACTCATTAAATCTTTTATTAATTTCGTTTAATCTAAGATTACAAAAACTACATCCAGCTATTCTGTAAAAAGTTAAAAGAACTTTCTTTCCATGTGTTTCTGATAAATTAAATGTAGACCCGTCATCTCTTGGAAGTGTAATTTCTTCTATTTTATCTCCTTTGGAGATCTTCATTTGATAGAGCATTTTTTACAAAGCCCAAAGAATTCAAGATTATATTTATTGAATTTCATACCCGCTTTGTCTTGAAAATTTTTTAAATATTTTGAAAGTTTGCTGTCACTAATTTCACTTACTTCTTCACAGCCTTCACATATTGAAAATGCTGTTGCCTTTGAGATCTGACAATTTGAATTTTTACATGCAACGAAAGCATTTCTACTTTCAATTTTGTGAATTTTTCCAATTTCAACCAATTTATCAAGCGCTCTATAAACTTGAAGAGGGGCTTTAATACCTTTTTTTTGCACATTATGTAAAATTGAATAAGCTTTTATGGGCTCATTTACTTTTTCAATGTAATCAAGAACTATTTGTTGATTTTTTGATAGTGTTTCCTGTTTAAGCATAGTTTTTCTTTTATCAATTTCCCATTAGTTTTTCAATTGTATCGTCTGTTTAATTTTAAATAGAGATATTACAAATAATAATAACGCTGCAGCAATGATAGATGGACCCGAAGGAGTATTGAATTGCAATGAAGAAAATAAACCCATGATTACTGATAATAATCCTCCACATATAGAAAAAATTACCATCTTTTTGGGAGTATCTGATATGTTACGAGCCATAGCCGTTGGTATAATTAACATCCCAGTTATTAATAAAAGTCCTACAATTTTTATAGAAATTGCAATTATTGCTGCCATTAAAATAGTAAATATTGCTTTTGCTCTATCAGGATTTAATCCTTCTGCTTCTGCAAGTTCATAATTTACTGTTGAAGCAAATAAAGGTTTCCAAATTATTTTTAATACAATTAAAATTATTGCTCCTCCTCCCCATATAATTATCAAATCATCAACATTAACAGCTAATATGTCTCCAAATAATAGTCCCATGACATCAAATCTTATAAATGAGAGAAAACCAATTACCACTAAGCCAACTGCTAATGCTGAGTGAGCTAAAAGACCAAGTAAAGCATCACCGGGCAAATTAGTATTTTTTTCAAGTTTAACTAATATGATTGCTATTACTGATGAAATGATAAATATCGAAATTGCTATATTAATTTCGAATGCCAATGCCATTGTAACACCAAGTAATGCTGAATGTGCTAATGTATCTCCGAAATAAGATAATCTTCTCCAAACTACAAAGCAGCCCAAAGGACCTGTTACAAAAGCAACACCTATACCAGCAATTAAAGCTCTTATAAAAAAATCATCAAACATTTAATTTTTTTTTATATCTCCATCATTTGAATGAACATGATCATGCTTATGTTCATATATAGAAAGAGTTTGTGAAGCTTGTTCGCCAAATAATAGTTTATACTCATTATTCATTGCAACGTCTTTTGGTGTTCCAGAACAACACACGTGGCCGTTTAAACAAATAACATGATCTGTTGCTGTCATAACAGTATGTAAATCATGAGAGATTAATAAAATTCCACAATTTAATTTATCTGCTATTTCTTTTATTAATTTATACAATGCAATCTCCCCAGTAAAATCAACCCCTTGAACCGGCTCATCCAATACTAAAAGATCAGGTTTTTTTGAAACTGCTCTTGCAAGAAGTACTCTTTGAAATTCTCCACCAGACAAATTTCCTAAATTCTGGTTTTTAAGATGATCTGCACCCGTTAATTTTAAAGCTTCATTTATTTTTTCTTCATCGAGTTCATCAGTTAAAACCATAAAATCATTCACTTTAAGTGGCAATGTCCAGTCAATTGAAATCTTTTGAGGAACATATCCAATTTTGTCAGTAAATTTTTCTACATTACCTTCAATATTCTTATGAAGTCCTATAGCAATTTTTGCAGTTGTACTTTTGCCAGAACCATTTGGCCCAATTAAGGTTACTATCTTTCCTCTTTCAACAATTAAAGAAACGCCTTTTACAAGCCATTTATTCCGTTGTTTTAATCCAACTTCAGTTAATTTTACTAATACATTGTTCTCAATTGTCATTTATTACCTTGACTTATTAATGTTATATTATTACACAATGTTATATTATAACAATTAACACTAAATTAAATTATGAAAAACTTAAAAAAATCAACATTAATAATTACAATATTATCTTTTTTAGCTCTTTTTACATCAGCAAAAGCAGAAATAAAAGTTGTAGCTTCAATTAAGCCTATACACTCTTTAGCTAGCTATCTGATGGATGGAGTTGCTAAACCAGACCTAATAGTCGATGGATATTCTTCACCACATGGATTTGCGTTAAAACCATCTCATGCAAAGATGTTACAAGAAGCTGATCTTATTTTTTGGGTAGGTGAAGATCTAGAAAACTTCATGGAAAAACCATTAGATTCAATTGCAAAAAAAGCTGAAAAAATTGAATTAATGGAAATTAAAGGTCTTAATAAATTAAAATTCAGAGAACGAAATATTTTTGATGATCATGACGATCACGGACATAAAGAAGATGGCCATAAAGAAGATGATCACGATGATCATGACCATAAAAAGAAAGATGGACATGACGACCACGATGATCACGACCACAAAAAAAAAGACGGTCATAAAGAAGACGACCACGATGATCATGACCATAAAAAGAAAGATGGGCATGACGATCATGATGACCATGGACATAAAAAGAAAGATGACCATGATGACCACGATGATCATGCGGGACATGAAGGTCACCACCACGGTGAGCATGACCCACATATTTGGTTAGATCCAATGAATGCTAAAGTTATATTAAATGAAATGGCAGAGCATTTAATTGAAAATGATGCTAAGAACGCATCAAAATATAAAAGCAATTTAAAGAAAGCACTAAAAGATATTGATAAACTTGTTAGTGACGTCTCTTCTGAATTAAATCAGAGTGTTGCATCAATTGTTTTCCATGATGCTTACCAATATTTTGAGAAAAGATTTAATGTTAATATATTAGGTGCTTTTACAGTCAATACAGATGTAATGCCAGGAGCAGAACAATTAGCAGAAATCAGAGAAATAATTGAGCATGATAAAGTTGCTTGTGTATTTTCTGAACCACAGTTTAATCCAAATATCATTAAAGCTGTAGCAAAAGATATGAATATTAAAACCGGTGTTGTAGACCCGTTAGGAGCTACTTTGGATCCTGGAAAAGACTTATATTTTGATTTAATCAGAAATATGTCTAAATCTTTTAAAGGTTGTTAATTAAAAATTGAACTTTTGCCATAAATAATATCTAATATTATTTATGGCAACTGTTCCTTTAAGTTTAGAAGAAATTTTTCGTTTAGCTAAAAAAACATTAATTGCTAATGGATGCGATGAAGAAACATCAGATACTTTATCCACTTTAATCAAAAATGCTGAAAGAGATGGATCATTATCTCATGGTCTATTTAGATTACCCGCTTATGTATCTGGTTTAAAAAGTGGAAAAATTAATGGTAAGGCTAGACCAGTGATTTCAAAATTAACCCCTAGTGTTGTTAAAGCAGATGGAAAAAATAGTCTTGCCCCAATGGTTTTAAAATATGGAATACCTGAACTCGTAAAAGCTGCAAAAGAAAATGGAGTTGCGGTTTTAGCAATTACTAATTCTCATCATATGGCTGCTATGTGGCCTGAGACCGAAGCAATAGCAGAGCAAGGACTTGTTGCTTTTGCTTGTACATCATACAAGCCAGCAGTTGCACCAGCAGGAGCAATTAAACCTTTATTTGGAACAAACCCAATTTCATTTGCTTGGCCAAGAAAAAATAAACCACCAGTAGTTTATGATATGGCTACTGCATCGATGGCTATGGGAGAGGTTCAAGTTGCAAAAAGAGAAGGGCACAAGGTCCCAATAGGAACGGGTTTAACTAAAGATGGAAAAGAAACAACAGATCCTGGTGAAATAGCAGATGGTGGAGTTTTGTTGCCATTTGGCGGCTATAAAGGCTCAGGAATAGCAATGATGGTTGAATTACTTGCTGGAGCCTTAGTTGGAGATAATTTTAGTTATGAGACAGCTGAGAAGGATACAGACGATGGTGGACCACCAAGTGGTGGAGAGTTTATTTTAGCTATATCTCCTGACAAATTATCGAATTCTGATTGGGATAGTCATTCAAATAAATTCTTTGAGAAAATGAAATCAATGGGAGAGGTTAGATTACCAGGTGAAAGACGTCACAAAAACAGATTAGATACTGGACCTAGAAATATTAATGAGGAACTTGTTAATAAAATAAAATCTTTAAGTTAATTCAATTTCAATTGGTGTGTGATCTGAAGGTTTTTGTCTTCCACGAGGAAATTTGTTAATTTTTACATCTTTCACAAGATTTATAATTGAGTTTGAAACTAAGAAATGATCAATTCTCATTCCATTATTTTTTTGCCATGCACCACTTGTATAATCCCAAAACGTATATCCTTCTTTGTCAGGATGAATATATCTATATGCATCATGAAAACCTAAACTTAATAATTCTCTTAATTTTTTTCTTATCTCTAGTCTAAACAAAGCATCATTTTCATATCCTTTAGGATTATGAACATCTTCTGCAGATGGAATTATATTAAAATCACCACCAATAATTATATTTTCTTTTTTTTTTAAATAACCTTTTAACTTCTTAATTAAACTTTCTAGCCAATATAATTTGTAAGTATATTTTTCTGTATCAACAGGATTTCCATTGGGTGTGTAAATATTTATTAATTTAATAGTTTTTGATTTATGTTTTAGATCTGCAGTAATAATTCTAGATTGTTTATTTTTGTCTTTAAAAATATCTTTTTCAATTTTATCTAATTTTTTTTTAGAAATTATCGCAACTCCATTATAAGATTTTTGACCAAATACATAATTCTGGTAATTTGATTTTTCAAAGTCTTCGTAAGGATAGTTTTCATCTTGAGCTTTGATCTCTTGCATCATTAAAATATCTGGTGAATATTTTTTTAGATACTCTTTAATATTTTCAATTCTTGCTCTTACAGAGTTAACATTCCAGGAACTAATTATCATTAAAGCGAAAAAGATACGCCACAACCACAAGAAGATTTACTTTGCGGGTTGTTTATTTTAAAAGAATCTCCGATTAATTCTTTTACAAAATCAACTTCAGATCCTTTTAGTAAATCTGCCGATGTTTTGTCGATAAGGATATTATCTTGTTGTAGATCATCGTCCTTAGCAGAGTTATCAAATGAGAAATCATATTGAAATCCAGAGCATCCACCACCTTTAATAGCGATTCTAAAAAATGACCCTTTATCTTTTGATGAAAGAAGATGGTTTATCTGCTTTATAGCATTATCTGTAAATTTAATTTCTTTAATCATAATTAAACATTGATAAAAACAATATAATAATATTTTGCCATTTTTAAAGAATGAAAAATTACTCAAAATTAGGAACATTTGCATCAAAAGGTAGATTGTTCAAAGAAGCGAGCAATCCTTTCAGATCACCTTTTCAAAGAGATAGAGATAGAATAATTCATTCTACCTCATTTAGAAGATTGAAGCACAAAACCCAGGTATTTGTGAATACTGAAGGAGATCATTATAGAACCAGAATCACACATTCCATTGAAGTATCACAAATTGCTAGAACAATTGCTAAATACTTAGGTTTAAATGATGATTTAGCTGAAACATTAAGCTTAGCTCATGATTTAGGTCATACCCCTTTTGGTCATGCGGGAGAAGAGTCCCTAAATGAATGTATGTATGAATATGGGGGATTTGACCACAACCTTCAAACACTTAGGATAGTAATGTTCATTGAAAATAAATATTTTAAATTTGAAGGTCTTAATTTAACATTAGAAACATTAGATGGACTTATTAAACATAATGGTCCGGTAACAAAGCTAGTCAAAATAAATAATTTAATTGGTTTGAAAAATTTAAAAAATAAAATTAATTTTTCAAAAAACTCATCTTTGGAGGCCCAAATTGCATCTATATCCGATGATGTTGCATACAATAACCATGATATTCAAGATGGAATAAAAGCTAAATTGTTTAAGTTAAACGATCTTAAACAAATCTCTTTTTTTGATGAAATTTTAAAATCATATAAAAATAAATTAAAGAGTGAAAATAATGATATTCTTGTATATCAAACTATAAGAGACTCTATAAATTTAATGGTTCAAGATTTAATAAAAACAACGACAAGAAACATTTTAGTGAATAAAATATCTACAAAAAAAGATGTATCAAATAAAAAAAATCAAATTGTTGATTTTTCCAACAAATTAAAAATAACTATAAATGAGATTAGAGATTTCCTTAGAATAACTATGTACAATGATAAAGATGTACTAAAAAAAAATAACGAAGGAAAAAAGATAATTAAAAAGCTTTTTAGTGTTATTAACAAAAATCCAAAAAAGTATATTAAAACTAAATATTTAAAAACTAACAAAGAAAGAGCTATATCCGATTATATTTCTGGCATGACAGATAGGTACGCCATACAATTATATAGAGCATCAAAATGAATATATTTGAGGAATACTTAAATAAAATTTTAAATAAAATTAAATTAGCAAGTGAAGAAAAGCTAATTTTATTACCTGAAAGTTTATCTGGTATAAATGTAGATATACCTCCTAAAAAATTTAATTGTGATCTATCAACTAATGTTGCAATGGTTTTATCTAAAACAAATAATGAACCTCCAATTAAAATTGCTGAAAAATTGAAAGATATTATTTTTAAAGAAGATAATAATATTGAGAAGATAGAAATAGCAAAACCTGGATTTATAAATATTATTTTAAAAAAAGAGTTTTGGACTTCATTTCTTTTAAATATAAATAATCTTAATAATTTTGGCGCAGCACTTAATGGCTCTAAAAAGAAACATTTAATTGAATTCGTGTCTGCAAATCCTACTGGACCATTACATGTCGGTCATTGTAGAGGTGCTATTCTAGGTGATGTTATCTCTAATTTGTTAAAATTTAACAATCAAGAAGTTGTAAAAGAATATTATGTAAATGATCATGGTAATCAAATTTTACATTTTACTAGATCTGTATATTTGAGAATAAAAGAAAAAATAGATAATCAAACCTTTCCACTAAATGAGGATGATTTATATCCAGGAGAATACATCAAAGATATAGCCCAACATATTATAGATAATAATAAAGATTTACAATTTGATGATTATGAAAAAATTAAGTTAACACTTACTAAACTAGCAATTACAGAGTCACTTAAACTCATTAAGACTAATTTAAATAATTTGGGAATTATTCATGATAATTTTGCGAGTGAGACTGAAATAGTTGAAAATAAAGAGGTTGATAAGGTTATTGAGAAACTTAAAAAAGATAAATTTGTATATATAGGAAAAATCAAAGCTCCCGAAGGAGAAGACACAACTAATTGGGTAGAAAGAGATCAATTACTTTTTAGATCAACAGATTTTGGGGATGATAAAGATAGGGCATTACAAAAATCTGACAACACATGGACTTATTTTGCTGGAGATGTTGCGTATCATAATACAAAACTAAATAGAAACTTTGATAAATTAATAAATATTTTAGGAGCGGATCATGCAGGTTATATAAAAAGAATTACATCTGTTGTTGAAGCATTATCTGGAGAAAAAAATAAATTAATTTGTAAAGTAAGCCAACTTGTTAAGCTAATAAAAGATGGCAAACCTTTTAAAATGTCTAAAAGAAAAGGCGATTACATCACTGTTGAAGATTTAATTTCTGAAGTAGGAAAAGATGCAACAAGATTTATTATGCTCAGTAGAAGCAATGATGCTGAATTAGATTTTGATTTTACAAAAGTAAAAGAAAAATCTAAAGACAATCCGCTTTATTATGTTCAATATTGTTATGCTAGAATTTCATCGGTTTTTAGAAATATAAATAAAAATATTGATGACAAGATTGATAATGAAAATAATAATATGCAATTTAATAATGAAGAAATTGAAATTTTTAAAAAAATATCTGAATGGCCTAAATGTGTAGAAATTTCCACTAAAAAACTAGAACCTCATAGGATCCCTGTATATTTATATGAGTTATCATCACAGTTTCATTCCTATTGGAATATGGGAAAAGATGATGTTGAAAAAAGATTTATCAATGATGATAAAACAATAAACATAGAAAAATTAATATTTTTAAAAACTATTGCAAAAACAATTAAAACTGGAATGGATATTATAGGTGTTGATACACCTGAAAAAATGTAATGCTAAAAGAGCTCAAATATCTATTTTATTTAATAATTATATTTTTCTTTCTATTCTTTACTCTAAGATATTATTTTTCAGACGACAATTTCAAGAAATCATATAGAGCAGTTTCAAGTATTGATGAAAAAATCTCATCTAACGAAAATAATTTATTTATTCTTAAAAATGACACGGACAACATTATTGAATATGTAGAATACAAAAATAAAAACACAAAAAAATATTCTTTTTGGGAATTGTTATATAATGATTAAAAAAACTAGAGCTTTTATATGTGGCATTAGTGGACATAATTTAAAAAAAAGTGAAGTAATTTTTTTAAAAAAATATAAGCCATGGGGAATAATCCTTTTTTCAAGAAATATAAAATCAATCAATCAAGTTCAAAAATTAACTGGTTCGATTAAAAAAATATTTAAAAACTCTAACTATCCAATTCTAATTGATGAAGAAGGTGGAAGAGTAAGTAGATTAAGAAAATTCATAGATAATTCCATTTTTAGTGCAAAATATTTTGGTGATTTATATTCAAAAGATAGAAAAAAATTTGATATTTATTTCAATGTTTATGTTAAGCAAATATCCTATTTGTTAAGACTTATTGGTATTAATATTAATACAGTTCCCGTATTGGATTTAAGACGAAATAAGTCTCATAAAATTATAGGTGATCGATCCTATTCAAATGATAAAAAAACTCTGTCTAAAATTGGCGATATATCTATCGAAAAATTTCACGAAAATAGGGTTGGCACAGTAATTAAACATCTTCCAGGTCATGGTTTAGCTAAAGTTGATAGTCATTATAAATTACCAGTTATAGACAAAGATCTAAAGTATCTTAAAAAATATGATTTTTTTCCATTTACCAAAAAAAAATCTGTTTTAGGTATGACCGGTCACTTGTTGTTTAAGAAACTTGATCCGATAAATAACGTTTCACATTCTAAAAAAATCATAAAAATGATTAGAAGAGAAATATCATTCAAGGGAATATTAATGTCAGATGATATTTCTATGGGTGCTCTTAAAGGTAATTTAAAAAATAACGTTATTAAATCTTTTCGTGCAGGTTGTAATTTGGTTCTTCATTGCAATGGAAAAATTAGAGAAATGAATATAGTAGGTCAAAATTCACCTTATATCGATGATTTTATTGTAAAAAAAACTTCTAAATTAATTCAAATAATAAGTTAAATTTAAATTCATGAGCGATTCTTTAGAATTTAATGTTGATCTTAGTAATTACTCTGGATCATTAGAAATACTTTTAGATTTAGCAAAATCACAAAAAGTTGATTTGGAAAATATATCAATCACTAAATTAGCAGATCAATTTCATGATTTTATAACCAAGACCGAAAATTTAAATTTAGAAATAGCCTCAGAATATTTGCTAATGGCTACCTGGTTAACTTATCTTAAATCTAAACTACTATTACCAGAAACAGAAGAAGAAGAATTTAAAGCTCTTGAAGTAGCAGAGAAATTAAAGCTCCAACTTAAAAAACTGGAATTAATAAGATTATTGTCTTCTCAGATGTTGAGCAGAAAAAGATTAGGCAAAGATATTTTTATGAGAGGTTCAAAAAGTGGAATGAGATCAATTTATAATTCTCAATATTCATTAACATTGTTTGAATTATTAAAAACGTATTCAAATATCGTAATGACAAAAGATTTTCAGAGAATGAATATTCCGAAACTCCCAGTATTTACTACTGAAGAAGGTATTAAAGTTATAAAAGAGTTTTACAATAATTTAAATGATTGGAAAAATATGATTGATCTAATACCAAAAAATTTTAGAAATTCTAAAACTTTAAGTAAGACAGGCAATGCAGGAATTTTTGCTGGATCCTTAGAGCTTGCAAAAGAAGGCAATATATCTATTAAACAAGATAATTTATTTGAGGACATATATATTAAAAAAATCTAATGAATAAATTAAAAAAAAATAATGTTGTATCATTTCCATCTAAATTAAGTGATGTTGATAAAGAAATAGAAGCTATTGTTTTTGCAGCTGCAGAGCCTTTAAATATTGAAACTATTGAAAATAAAATTTCAAAAAAGACAGATGTTGAAAAATCTTTACTAAAACTTCAGAATTTTTATTCTGATCGTGGAATAAATTTAGTCTGTATATCCAATAAGTGGTCTTTTAGAACTTCACCAAATTTATCTTCATTAATGTCTCAACAAAAAACTGTTGAAAAAAAATTATCAAAGGCTGCGATAGAAACACTTGCAATTATTGTTTATCATCAACCAGTCACTAGAGCTGAAATAGAAGAAATTCGTGGAGTTGCTTTCGGGAATAACACACTTGAGATATTGATGGAATTGAACTGGGTTAGACCTCAAGGTCGAAAAGATGCCCCTGGTAAACCTATTCAATATGGAACAACAGATGACTTTTTAAGTCATTTCAATCTTCAAAAATTGTCAGACCTTCCAACAGTAGATGAATTAGGTACCGCAGGTCTTATTGATACATCTAGTGTAGATGCATCTATATTTGGAACAGGCAAATTCTATAAAGAAAAACAAGAGGATAAAAAGGAAAATATATACTCTGATATAGATGAGATGCTTAATAGCACTCTTAATACCGATAACGATAAATAAAAAAATAGTTTTAAAACTAAAATTATAAGGTTATAAGTAATTATGAGTATAGGATTTTGGCAAATTGCAATTGTAGTAATTTTAGTAGTATTACTTTTTGGTAGAGGTAAAATTTCTAGTCTTATGGGTGATGTTGCTAAAGGAATTAAAAGTTTTAAAAAAGGTATGGCTACAGATGCTACAGACGATAGCCAACCAAAAAATATATCTGAAAATCAAGACTCAGACAAAAAAGAGTAATCAATGCCACAGATCGGCTGGTTTGAAATATTAATAATAGTATCTATTGCAATAATAGTTGTAGGACCAAAAGACTTTCCTGTAATGTTAAAAAAAGTTGGATCATGGATAGGTTCAGCAAAAAGATATTTTTCGGATGTTCAAAATCAAGTTACAGAAATAACAGATGTTTCTATTAAAGAAGAATTAAAAAAAAATACTGAAATCATGAAAGAGGATAAACCTAAAGATGACAGCTAAAAAAAAAGAAACAGGTTTTATAAGTCATCTTACTGAATTAAGACAAAGACTAATAAATTCATTTATCTTCTTAGCAGTATTATTTGTAGTTTGTTACTATTTTTCTGAATACATATATGGATTTTTAGTTGAACCTTACGCTAATGCTGTAAAGGATGATAATGTCGATAGAAGATTAATTTTTACCGCTCTTCAAGAAACATTTTTAACATATCTTAAAGTTTCTTTTTTTGCAGCTTTCTTTGTGACCAGCCCATATATCCTTATTCAAATTTGGAAATTTATTGCACCAGGATTATACACTCACGAAAAGAAAGCAATTATGCCTTACTTAGTAATTACACCAATACTTTTTTTATTAGGAGGTATGCTTGTTTATTATCTAATTATGCCACTAGCATTTAAATTCTTTTTATCATTTGAAAGTGCAGGACTTGGAACTAGCTTACCAATTCAATTAGAAGCTAAAGTAAACGAATATTTATCTCTTGTGATGAAGTTAATATTTGCATTTGGATTAAGTTTTCAGCTACCAGTTGTATTAAGTTTGCTTGCAAGAATAGGAGTTGTAAATTCAACTTATTTAAGAGAAAGAAGAAAATATTTCGTTGTAATAATATTTGCTGCTGCTGCAATATTAACTCCACCAGATCCAATCACGCAAATAGGTTTAGCAATACCTTTGTTAATTTTATATGAATTATCAATTTTTTCTGTAAATATTATCGAAAAGAAAGCTCAAGAGAGAAATGCACAATATTAAAGATATTAGAAAAGATATCGATAATTTTAAAAATACAATTAAAAATCGAAACGTTGATGTAGACTTTGATCAAATACTAAATCTTGATGAAGAAAATAGAAAATTAATTCAAGAAAAAGAAAAATTAGAAATGGAAAAAAAATCTATTTCTAAGTCTAAAGACGAAACCCTTTTTGAAAAGTCTAAAGAAATTTCAAATAAAATAGATGATTTAAGTAAAAATCAAAAAAATGTTAAAGACCAACTTGATCAGATATTAAGTAATATTCCTAATTTACCATTGAATGATGTCCCCGTAGGTAAGGATGAAAATAGCAATAAAGAGGTTGTAAAATCTGGTGAAATTAAAGAAATGAGTTTTAAACCAAAATCTCATTATGAAATTGGTGAAAAACTGAATATGTTAGATTTTGATTTAGCAACAAAAACAACTGGATCAAGATTTGTTTTTGTTAAAGACAAATTAGCATCATTAGAAAGAGCAATTTCTAATTTTATGATTGATACACATGTCAATAATAATGGCTATACTGAAATCTCTCCACCTTTAATGGCAACAGACAACACTATGTTTGGAACTGGCCAATTGCCCAAATTTGAAAATGATCAATTCGAAATTAAGTTTGATGATAAAAATGATAGAAAGTTTTTAATTCCTACTGCTGAAGTAATATTAACTAATATGGTTAAAAATCAGATATTAAATTTAAAATCATTGCCAATGAGATTAGTTGCATCAACACCTTGTTTTAGAAAAGAAGCAGGAAGTTATGGTAAAGATACCAAGGGCATGATTAGACAACATCAATTTTATAAAGTTGAATTAGTCAGTATTGTAGAAAATAATAAATGCATTGAGGAACTAGAGAGAATGACTAATTGTGCAACTAAAATTTTAGATGATTTACAATTACCTTACAGAAAAATTATTTTAAGCACTGGTGATATGGGTTTTAGTGCAGAAAAAACATATGACATAGAGGTTTGGCTTCCATCTGAAAATAAATATAGAGAAATATCAAGCTGTTCTTCATGTGGAACATTTCAAGCTAAAAGAATGAAAACCAGATATAAAAATAATAATAACGAAAATGAATTTGTTGGTACTTTAAATGGGAGTGGACTTGCCGTTGGTAGAACTTTAATTGCGATATTAGAAAATTATCAAACTGAGGATGGTTCAATAATTATTCCTGAAAAACTAAGACCATATATGAACAATATGGAGAAAATAGGTATCAATTAGGAGTTGTCTTCTAAAAGTATATAGTATAAATAATCGTTAACTTTTTAAGGACTTAACATGGACGCAGGAATTGGACAATTTATACCCCTAATTTTAATATTCGTAATATTTTACTTTTTCTTAATTAGACCCCAGCAAAAGAAAGTTAAAGAACATAAGGCTATGGTTGAAGCTTTAAAGCGTGGAGATAAAGTTATTACTTCTGGAGGTATCGTTGGCACTGTAGAACGAGTTATCGATAATGAAAAAGTAGAAGTTATGATAGCTGATAATGTTAAAGTTGAAATTGTTCGAGCTACAGGAATACAAGGACTAATTACTAAAGCTGAACCAAAAAAATAATAACTTCCTAAAGTGTTATATTTTTCTAAATTAAGAGTTTTTAGTGTTTTAATTTTTACACTTATTATTTCATATTTTACTATTTCCAACTTTACAAAAGTTGATGATGAATTTTTCTCAAAAAATATAAAATTAGGATTAGATCTACAGGGTGGCTCTTATTTATTATTAGAAATAGATAACGAACCAGTCATTACTCAAAGATTGCAAAGCAAAGTCTTAGAGTTTAAAAAATTTTTCAAAGATAAAGATATTAAGGTTAGAAATTTTGTAATTGAGAATAAGTCAATTATATTTGATGTTGAAAATTCTAAAATTGAGGAAGTTAAATCTCTGTTAGATGATGATAAAAGCGAGATAAATCCATATTTTCAACAATACAAATCGCATCAATTTAACATTGAAAACATGGATACATCATTCAAATTAGAATTTTCTGACTATGGATTGGTATTGTTAAAAAATTCTTCATTAGATCAAGCAATTGAAATTGTAAGAAGAAGAGTTGATGAAGTAGGTACTAATGAGCCAAATATTTTAAAAAGAGGTAATGATCGAATTCTTGTTGAGTTACCAGGACTAGATGATCCTGGTAGAATTAAATCTTTATTAGGTAAAACTGCAAACTTAACATTCCAATTTATATCCAGTAGTTCTGAAGAATCATTTGGAACAGTAAAACTTTCTTTTGAGGATGGCTCTAGTGAAGCCATTGTTAGTAAACGAATTGTTTTAAGTGGTGATAATCTTATGGATGCCAAGCCAACTATGAATAATCAAACTAATGAGACAGTTGTTTCATTTAGTTTAGATAGAGTAGGAGCAAAAAAGTTTGGTAAGGCGACTTCAAATGGTGTTGGAAAAAGGTTGGCAATTGTTTTGGATGGAAAAATTATTAGCGCTCCTGAAGTCAGAGAACCAATTATTGGAGGAAATGGACAGATATCTGGTAATTTCACCTTTCAATCAGCAACAGATTTAGCTTTACTTTTAAGATCAGGTGCTTTGCCGGCTCCACTTAATATTATCGAAGAAAGAACTGTAGGTCCTGACCTTGGAAAAGACTCAATTAATGCAGGAATTATGTCATTGATAATAGGATTTATCTTAGTCGTTGCCTTTATGTTTTATAAATATAGATTTTTTGGCTTAATTGCTAACTTAGCCTTAATTTCTAATTTATTTTTATTAGTCGGTATTCTAACATTATTTGAAGCAACTCTTACACTCCCTGGTATTGCAGGTATTATTTTAACAGTAGGTATGGCTGTTGATGCAAATGTTTTAATTTTTGAGAGAATTAAAGAAGAATTAAAAAGTGAAAATAATTCAATTGTAGCATTCGATTCTGGTTATACAAAATCACGAACAACAATTTTAGATGCCAATATTACAACTTTAATCGCTGCAGTAATCCTATTTTTTATGGGCTCAGGTCCAATTAAAGGATTTTCTATAACACTTGGAGTTGGAATACTTACAACACTATTCTCAGTATATTTCATTGCTCGTTTGATTACTGCTTATTATGTCATCAAAAATAAACATAAGGAAAAACTAATATAATGAAAACAATCTATTTTAATAAGTTTTATAAAAGTTTTAATATACTCTCAGGTATATTAATTATTGCTTCCTTAGTTTTTTTAGTTTTTAAAGGATTGAATTTTGGTGTTGATTTTAAAGGGGGTACTTTAATAGAGCTAAGAACTGACAAATCTTCTGCTAATATCACAAAAATAAGAGATAGTTTTAATCAAATGAATCTTGGTGATGTTTCAGTGAAAAATTTTGGTAATGAAACAGATTTTGTAGTTAAATTTGAAAAACAAAATTCAAATGACCCACAATTTATAGAAGAGATAAAAACTAAGCTATCAAATTCGATAGGTACGGTTGATTTTAGAAGAGTAGAAAATGTTGGGCCAAAAGTTAGTGCAGAACTTCTGAGATCAGGTGTAATAGCGATAGCTTTATCTTTGGCAGCTATGCTTTTATATATATGGATCAGATTTGAGTGGCAATTTAGTCTTGGAGCTATTTTAGCTTTATTTCATGACGTCATAATTACATTAGGAGTATTTTCTGTATTTTCATTAGAAATCAATCTTTCTATCGTTGCAGCTGTTTTAACAATAGTTGGATATTCAATGAATGATACAGTTGTAATATTCGATAGAGTTAGAGAAAATTTGCGTAAATATGCAGATGTTAAAATATTTGAGCTAACAAATATCTCAATAAATGAAACTTTATCCCGAACAATAATAACCTCAGTTACTACATTGTTGGCACTTTTATCTATATTTATTTTTGGTGGAGAAATATTAAAAGGATTTTCGTTGGCAATGATATTAGGAGTAATTTTTGGAACTTATTCATCTATTTATATTGCAAACCCAGTATTAGTCTCTTTAAAAGTTAGCCAAAGAACGATTGTTAAGGAAGAAAAAGAATAATTAATAAAGATTTTGTGCTGCTACCATTGTTAACAACATTGGTAATGATAAAAGTGTGTTTGTTCTAGAAAACAGCATTGCAGTCTTTGCTGACTTAGCTTTAACTTCAGGTTCACACTCAACCATACCTAAAGCTCTTTTTTGATTTGGCCAGATAACAAACCAAACATTGAATGCCATTATTAATCCTAACCACATTCCAATACCTATTGCAGTATTTTTTCCACCACCAGATCCAATTCCTAATGTCATCGCTTGATGAACGTATCCATTAAAATAGGCTAATAATAATCCTGATATAATTGTAAATAGCGCTGCCCATCTAAACCAAAATAATGCTGCAGGAGCTATAACTTTTCCTATTGCTGGTTTTTGTTCGTCTGGAATTTTAGCCATGTTAGGAATTTGAACAAAATTGAAATACCACAGTAAACCAATCCACATAATACTTACAGTTACATGTACGTATCTTAATAGCCAGCTCCAAAATAAAACATCAAAATCAAATCCACCATTACCTATGTAAAGACCAATGAATAGTAATATTGCAATAGCCAATGATAAATGAACAGTCTTTGATAATGATTGTAATATCGAAGTCATCTATAATATGATTTTATAATATTTTTCTAAAAAGATTAAGCGGTTTTTTTAAATTTTGTATCTAATAAAGGCTTTAAAAATTTGCCTGTATAGCTATCTTTCACTTTTGCAACTTCCTCGGGTTTGCCTTCAGCAATAATATTTCCACCTTTAACACCGCCCTCGGGTCCCATATCTACAATATAATCAGCAGTTTTAATAACATCTAAATTATGCTCAATAACAACAACTGAATTACCCGTTGCAACAAATGTGTGTAAAATTTCCAAAAGTTTTTTTATATCATGTTGATGCAATCCAGTAGTTGGTTCATCTAATATATACATTGTTCTTCCTGTAGACCTTTTAGATAATTCTTTAGCAAGCTTTATACGCTGAGCCTCTCCACCAGAAAGAGTTGTAGCTTGCTGACCAATTTTTATGTAGCCAAGACCAACTTTCTTTAACGTGAGAAGTTTAGTTTTGATGTTTGAAATATTTTCAAAATACTCACATCCTTCATCAACAGTCATATCTAAAACATCTGCAATACTCTTATCTTTGAATTTGATCTCTAATGTTTCTCTGTTGTATCTAGTGCCTTTGCATTCATCGCATGTTATGTAAACATCAGGAAGAAAGTGCATTTCGTAAGTAATTACACCATCTCCTTCACATGCTTCACATCTTCCACCCTTTACATTGAAAGAAAATCTTCCAGGTTTATAGCCTCTACTTTTTGCTTCAGGTAAATTTGTAAACCAGTCTCTTATAGGACCAAAAGCTCCAGTATATGTTGCAGGATTTGATCTAGGAGTTCTACCAATAGGTGATTGATCAATATCTATAACTTTATCAATTAATTCTATTCCTTTAAATCCTCTAAATGGCTGAGGAATTTTTCTAGACTTATTATTATTCAAAGTAAGATTTAATGCATTGTATAAAGTTTGAAGTATCAAAGTAGATTTACCACTTCCAGATACACCAGTAACACAAGTGAAACTACCTAAAGGTATTTTTAAATTTACGTTATTTAAATTATTTCCAGATGCACCATTGATTTCTAAAAATCTACCATTTTTTGCAAGTCTTCTATTTTTTGGAATAGGTATGAAACTCTTATTTGATAAATATCTTCCAGTAATACTTTTGTCATTTTTTAAAATTTGCTCATATGAACCTTCAGCAACAATTTCTCCACCTTTATTTCCAGCTTCAGGCCCTAAATCTATTATATGATCTGCATTCTCCATTGTTTCTGTATCGTGCTCAACAACAATAACAGTATTACCTAAGTCTCTTAATCTTTTTAATGCATCTATAAGCTTAACATTATCTTTTTGATGTAAACCAATTGATGGTTCATCTAAAACGTATAGAACTCCAGTTAAACCTGATCCTATTTGTGAAGCTAGTCTAATCCTTTGTGCTTCACCACCAGATAATGTTCCAGACTCTCTAGACAAAGTTAAATAATCAAGACCGACATTTAAAAGAAAATCTAAACGTTCATTGATTTCCTTTAATATATGTTGAGCAATTTTAATTTGTCTTTTGTCTAACTTAACTTCTAAAGATCTAAACCATTCCTTAGCATCAAAAATTGATTTTTCTGTAACTTGGCTTATGTTTAATTCATTTATTTTAACACACAGAGCTTCATCTTTTAATCGATAACCATTGCATCTTTCACATTTTGTATCAGATTGATATTGAGCAATTTCCTCTCTTTTCCAATCGCTATCTGTTTCTAAATATCTTCTCTCTAGATTATTAACAACACCTTCAAAGGTTTTTTTATGCGAATACTTCTCATAGCCATCGTCATAAGTAAATCTAATTTCTTCATCGTCAGAACCATATAAAATTACATCCTTAATTTTTTTTGGTAGTTTTGACCATTTATCATCTAATGAAAAACCATAATGTTTAGATAAGGATGCCAATGTTTGTGCGTAATACATTGATGTAGATTTTGCCCAAGGTTCAATAGCACCATCTGCGATAGATTTTTTTTCATTTGGAACAACTAAATTTGGATCAACATTTAATTTCATCCCAATACCTTCACATTCTTCACAAGCTCCGTACGGACTGTTGAATGAAAAAAGTCTTGGTTCAATCTCTTCAATAGTAAAACCACTTTCAGGACAAGCAAATTTGGTTGAGAAAATTAATTTTTCAATTTTTCTGTATTTTTTTGGAAGTGTTTCATTTTCATATTCAACAAAAAGTAATCCATTTGCTAAATTAACAGCTGTTTCAACACTTTCGGCTAATCTGTTTCCTAATGATGAATTTATTACAATTCTATCAACTAAGATTGAAATATCGTGTTTAAGTTTTTTATTTAATTCTGGAACACTTTCAATATCATACAATTGGTCATCAACTTTGATTTTTCTAAATCCTCTTTTTTTGTATCCTAATATATCTTTTTTGTATTCTCCCTTACGTCCTCGCACGACTGGAGCATATAAATATATTGTAGATTTTTTTGGTAATTCTTTAATCTTATCAACAATTTGACTAATAGTTTGTGAAGTAATTGGTTTACCAGTGAATGGAGAGTAGGGTATTCCTGCTCTTGCATAAAGTACTCTCATGTAATCGTATATTTCGGTTACAGTTGCAACTGTTGATCTTGGATTTTTAGAAGTATTTTTTTGTTCTATTGAAATTGCTGGACTCAAACCTTCGATTAAATCTACATTTGGTTTTTTCATTTTGTCTAAAAACTGTCTTGCGTATGCAGATAAACTTTCAACATATCGTCTTTGACCTTCTGCATAGACAGTATCGAATGCTAATGATGATTTTCCTGACCCAGAAAGACCCGTTATTACAACAAATTTATCTTTAGGAATCTCTAGAGAAATATTCTTTAAATTGTGCTCTTTTGCGCCCTTAATAAGTATCTTTTTAAGCATAATTTTAGTTGCTTTAGATTAATAAAATTAATATTCAAGCCTATTAATGTTATAAATAACATTTCAAATATATAAATATTATGGCAGGAAGCTTAAATAAAGTACTTTTAATCGGTCGATTAGGCGCAGATCCAGAAGTTAAACAAATGGTTAATGGTAAAAGTGTAGCAAGATTAAGCCTAGCTACTAGTCAATCATGGAAAGATAAAAATACCGGTGAAAAAAAGGAAAAAACAGAATGGCATAGAGTAGTTGTTTTCAATGAAGGACTAGTAAATGTAGTTCAACAATATTTAAAAAAAGGAGCACAAGTATACGTTGAAGGACAACTGACTACTAGAAAATGGAAAGATGAACAATCAGGTCAGGATAAATATTCTACTGAAATTTTAATTCAAGGATACAATTCATCATTAACAATGTTAGGTGGAGGAAATCAAAATTCAATTCCATCTCAAGATAACAAACAAAGTTTTGATGATAGTTCTATGGCTCAAAACGAGTTAGACGATGATATCCCTTTCTAAATAAATGCAAAAAAACGAAGTAACTAAAGATTTAAATATCAAACCAATTTCAATGTATGATGAAATGAGTTCATCATATTTATCTTACGCTATGAGCGTAATAATTAGTAGGGCATTACCCGACATAAGAGACGGACTTAAACCTGTTCACAGAAGAATTTTATATGCAATGCACAAAGGTGGTTTTGATTGGTCAAAACAATTTAGAAAATCTGCAAGAATTGTTGGAGACGTAATTGGTAAATACCATCCGCATGGTGATCAAGCTGTATATGATGCTTTAGTAAGAATGGTTCAAGATTTTTCAATGAGTGTTCCGTTAATTGATGGTCAGGGTAATTTTGGTTCAATCGATGGAGATCCACCTGCAGCAATGAGGTATACAGAAACAAAACTTGCAAAAATTTCTCAATTTTTGATTGATGATATAGAAAAAAATACTGTTTCATTTAAAAGTAACTACGACGAAACTGAGCAAGAACCCACAGTATTGCCAGCTCAATATCCTAATCTTTTGGTAAATGGAGCCGGTGGTATCGCTGTTGGTATGGCTACTAGTATACCACCACATAATCTTGGTGAAATTATTGATGGAACTTTAGCGCTTATAAAAAATAAAGATATTAAAGTTAAAGAGTTAATGAAGCATATACCTGGCCCTGATTTTCCAACAGGAGGAGTGATTATTGGTAAAGATATTATTCGAGAAGGATACAAAACAGGCAGAGGCTCTTTTAAAATTAGAGGTGAAATAAATGTTGAAAATCTTAAAAATGGTAAAGATAGATTGGTAATTACCTCAATACCTTATCAAGTAAATAAATCTAATTTAAATGAAAAAATTGCAGAATTAGTTAGAGACAAAAAAATAGAGGGTATAAGCGACATTAGAGATGAATCTAATAGGGAAGGTATAAGAGTTGCTATAGATTTAAGAAGAAGCGTTGAGCCCGAGACAATAAAAAGACAACTTTATAAATATACATCCATTGAAACTTCATTTGGTTTTAATTCATTAGCAATTGTTGATAACAAACCTAAAACATGTTCATTAAAAGATTTTTTAGAGAACTTTTTAAAATTTAGAGAAGATGTTGTTATTAAAAAAACAAAATATGATTTAAAAAAAGCAGAAGACCGTGTTCATGTATTACTTGGTTTATCTGTTAGTGTAGAAAATATTGATAAAGTAATAAAAATTATTAGATCTTCAAAAAATCCAGAAGAAGCAAAAAATACTCTTATAAAAACTAAATGGAAAATAACAAAATCTGCAAAATTAATTAAATTAGTTGATAGTAAAAATTATAAAGGATCATATAATTTATCTGAAACTCAAGTTATATCAATACTAGAACTTAGATTACAAAAATTAACTGCCCTTGGAATTAATGAAATTGAAGAAGAAATAAAAAAATTATCTGAATTGATTACAAAATATAAAAAAATAATAAATTCTAAAAGTGAACTATTAAAAGTAATAAGTAATGAGTTATCTCAAATTAAAGAGAAATTCTCATCTCCGAGAAGAACGCAGATTATAGATGCTGTTTTAAACTATAATATTGAAGAAACTATTCAAAAAGAGTCTGTAATAATTACAATTACTTTACAAGGATACATTAAAAGAGGTGCTTTAAGTAATGTTAAACAGCAAAAAAGAGGTGGTAAAGGCAAAACTGGAATTAAGACAAGGGATGAAGATTCTGTAGTACAAACATTATCGGTAAACACTCACACATCTGTACTATTTTTCTCTACAGAAGGATTGGCATACAAAGTTAAAGCTTGGAAAATTCCAGAAGGATCAGCCGCATCAAAAGGTAAGTCTTTATTTAATATTCTTCCTCTAAAAAATCATCAATCAATTAGTTCAATTATGCCATTTCCAGATAGTGATGTTGATACAAAAGACATGCATATCATTTTTGCAACAAGTGAAGGAAAAATTAGAAAGAATAATCTTGAAGATTTTACCTCAATTAATGCTTCAGGTAAAATTGCAATGAAACTTGACGGTAATGATAAAATTATTGGTGTTAAAATTTGTAGAGATGATCAGGATATAATTTTAAGTACTAAATTAGGAAAATGTATAAGGTTTGAGTCTAAAAAACTTAGAGTTTTCAAAGGTAGATCATCAAAAGGTATAAGAGGTATCAATTTAGCTGAAAATGATACTATTGTATCTCTGTCTATTATTGATCATGATTCAAATAAGAAAGCAAAAAATAAAGACCAAAAATCAGAAATTAAAGCTAAAGAAAAATTCATATTATCAATCACAGAAAATGGTTACGGTAAGAGAACATCTCATTATGATTATAGAGTTACAAATAGAGGAGGAAAGGGAATTATTGGTATTGTAAATTCACAAAGAAACGGGAATGTTTCTTCATCCTTTCCTGTTTTTGAAGGAGATCAAATATTAATTTCAACAAATAAAGGTAGGGTAATAAGAACAGCTGTTAAAGAAATAAGAATAGCTGGTCGTAATACGCAAGGTGTTAGAATAATTAAACTGACTGGTGATGAAAAAGTAGTTTCTGCTATTAAATTAGATGATAATCTTATTTAATGAAAAATATAGCTATCTATCCAGGAACTTTTGATCCAATTACTTTTGGCCATATAGATGTTATTAAAAAATCACTTAAGATAGTAGATAAAGTAATTGTAGGTATTTCAGATGGAAATCAGAAAAACTTCCTATTTTCATTAGATGAAAGAATAGAAATTGTTAAAAGAGCTCTTTATAAAGATCTAAAATTTAAAAAGAATAAGGTTGATGTTATAAAATTTAATACTTTAACAACAGACCTTTGTAAAAAATATAAATCAAATATAATTTTAAGAGGCTTAAGAGCAGTTTCTGATTTTGAGTACGAATTCCAACTTGCTGGAATGAATAGAAAGCTTAATAATCAAGTTGAGACAATTTTTTTAATGTCAGATGTTGAAAATCAAATAATATCATCTAGGTTTGTTAAAGAAATCGCTCAACATAATGGTGATTTGAAAAAATTTACGACCAAAAGTACAATTAAATCATTGAAAGAGGTTTATGAATAAATTTTTAAATATTTTAATTATTTTTTTTATTTTTTTATCAACAAATTTAAAAGCAAAGGAGAATATAATGATTTTAAAATTAAAAGATGGTGATGTAAAAATTGAAATGTATCCTGATGTTGCACCAAATCATGTTAAAAGAATTCAAGAATTAGCTGATTCAGGACAATATGATAATGTTGTTTTTCATAGAGTAATTGATGGGTTTATGGCACAAACAGGTGATGTAAAATTTGGAAATTCATCTTCAAAAGATTTCGATTTAAGAAGAGCGGGTATTGGTGGATCTGATTTACCAGATTTAAATCAAGAATTTAATGACCTTCCTCATGATAGAGGAACCGTTTCTATGGCAAGATCGTCAGATCCTAATAGTGCTAATAGTCAATTTTTTATATGTTTTAAACCAGCACCTTTCCTAGATAGACAATATACTGTTTTTGGAAAAGTAATAGAAGGAATGGAATTTGTTGATATGATTACAAAAGGTGATGGCGATAACGGAGCAGTTTCAAATCCAGATAAAATTATTAGTTTTAAATCTCAATAATTAAATAATGAATGTCATTAAAAGATTTCAATTTTAATGTTCTTCATACTCAAAATTATGCAAGAGTAGGAATTATAGAGACCCATAGAGGCAATATAAACACTCCTGCATTTATGCCAGTTGGCACTCAAGCAACTGTTAAAGGTGTTTTTTTAGAAGATATAAAAAAAACAGGTAGTGAGATAATTTTATCAAATACATATCATTTAATGATAAGGCCTGGTGTTGAAAGAATTGAAAGCGTTGGAGGACTTCATGAATTCATGAATTGTGATTTACCAATTTTAACGGACTCAGGTGGTTTTCAAGTTATGTCTCTGTCAAAATTAAATAAAATCGATAGAGATAAAGGTGCAATTTTTCAATCACATATAGATGGTAAAACTTTTATTTTAAGCCCTGAAGAAAGCATAAGAATTCAAAAAGGTTTGAACTCAGACATAGTAATGGTTATGGATGAATGCCCTAAAAATACTAAAGATTATGATAAAATTAAAAAATCAATGGAATTATCATCAGAGTGGGCAAAAAGATCAAAAGATGCATTTGGAATAAATGACTACAAAGGTTTATTTGGAATTGTACAAGGTGGATTATTTAATGATCTAAGAATCAAATCTTTAAACAATCTTATAGATATTGGATTTAATGGATATGCTCTAGGAGGTCTGGCAGTGGGGGAAACACAAGATGAAATGTTTAATGTTCTTGATGGAATAAAAGATCATATGCCTAAAGATAAACCAAGATATTTAATGGGTGTTGGTACTCCATCTGATATACTTGGAGCAGTTAAGAGGGGTGTTGATATGTTTGACTGTGTAATGCCCACAAGATCTGGCAGAACTGGTTTAGCATTTACATGGGATGGACAAATTCAAATTAGAAATTCAAAATATAAAAATGATAATACTCCTCTGGACAAAAATGTCACAAAGTTCAATTTAAATAAATATTCTAAGAATTATTTAAATCATTTATTTAACACTAATGAAATGTTGGCCTCAATGATTCTGACCTTAAATAACATCAACTTTTATCAAGATTTAATGAGAAACATCAGAGACAATATAAAACAAGGTACTTTTGATGAATTTCACGACAAGTACATCAATAAATTGTAAATTTTTAACATTGATTAATAAAAAAAAATCAATATAAAAACGTTTTTTGGGGGCCCTTAGCTCAGTTGGTAGAGCAATTCCCTTTTAAGGAATGGGTCGATGGTTCGAGTCCATCAGGGCTCACCACTTATGCAATTGGCGGATATTTAATAATAATTTCGTTTATCCAATTTGTAATATTATTAATCCTATTTGTTGAAGATGGGTGAGTAGACATAAATTCTGGTGGTTCTTTCCCTTTTTTAGCTTCTTTCATTCTTTCCCAAACTTTGATTGTTTCCCTAATGTCATATCCAGATAATGATGCAAATATCAAACCAAGATAATCAGCTTCACTCTCTTGTTTTCTATTGAAAGGATTCATAATTCCTATCTGTGATAATAAACCGACAGCATTCATTCCTGTAGTTCTATTAATATTTGAAACTGCCCCTTTAGTAGCTATATCTAAGATTGCTGTACCTGTATTTAATAAAACACCTCTACTTGCTCTTTCTACCGAATGTTTTGCAACTGCATGTGCTATTTCATGACCCATTACAGCTGCTAATCCATCTTCATTTTTAGTTATATCTAATAGACCAGTATAAACGGCTATTTTGCCTCCAGGCATACACCAGGCATTTTTAACTTTCTTTTTATCAATAAGTATATATTCCCAATCAAAATTTATAGTTGGGTCAGGGATATTATTTCTGTCAAAGTATTCTGATATTGAATATTCAATTTTGGATCCAATTTCTTTTATTTGATTTAATGTTTTAGCATCATCACTTAAAGTTTCTTTCTCTTTTACCTTTTCGTACAATTGAGCAGCTTTTGCATTTAGGTTGGATTCGGGAATTAATTTTAGTTGTTTTCGTTCTGTTATCGGTGCACTACCACATGCAGATAGGCCAAAAGATAAGCAACTACAACCAAATAAATGTATGAAATTTCTTCTATTCACTTTTTTTACTTAATATATTACACCTTTTTTATAATAATTTATATGATACTTAATAACAAAATTTTAATAGTACTATTTGTACTGGCAGTCGTATTTGTTTTATATGCAAGTTACAGTTAATTTATGGCAAAATTAAAGAGAAAAGGCATTTCAATCCTTGGAAGACTTAGAAACTATTTTATAGCAGGAATAGTTGTTCTTGTTCCAATAGGTATCACATTATATTTAACTAGATTTTTTATATCTGTATCGTCAAAATTAATACCAAACGAATTAAATCCAAATAGTTATTTGCCTTTTGCAATACCAGGTTTGGAAATATTATTAGCTATAATTTTTATTACAATCATAGGAAGTTTATCTCTTTCATTTATTGGAAAAAAAATACTTAAAATATTTAATGATATATTAAAAAGAATACCAATTCTTAGAACAATTTATTCAGCAATTGGCCAAATGACTGAAACATTAGCACCAAAAAAAGGATCAAAGAAAAGTGTAGTCTTAGTTGAGTATCCGAGAAAAGGTAGTTGGGCAGTAGGGTTTGCTACCAGAGAAAACGATGGTGAAATATCAAAAAAAACAAATACTAATCTTATTAATGTATTTGTTCCAACAACGCCAAATCCTACAAGTGGATTTTTATTAATGTTTCCCAAAGATGAAGTTATTTATTTAGATATGACTTTTGAAGAAGCGTCTAAATTCATTGTTTCAGCCGGTACTTCAGATCCAAAAAAAATTTAAGAAATTTCGTTAATTATTGAGGCTCGATCGTATAATTTTAATAATTTATTATATTTACTGAAATTATCACCTTTCATCTCTAATTTTTTTACTTCTGCCTCAGCAAGTAAGAATAAATCTTCATTTAATATGGGATCAGCTAATCTAAAATTTTTAATTCCACTTTGCTTAAATCCTAACAAATCCCCATATCCACGTAATTTCATATCTTCCTCAGAAATTACAAAACCGTCATCTGAACTTTTGAGAATATTAATTCTTTTTTTTGCATTTTCACTTAGTGAGGATTTAAACATCAATATACAGTAAGATTCTTTGCTCCCACGTCCAACACGACCTCGTAACTGATGTAATTGGGATAAACCATACTTATCAGCATTTTCAATAACGATTACGTTAGCATTAGGAAAATCAATTCCAACCTCAATAACAGTGGTTGAAACTAATATATCCAACTTTCTATCTAAGAAATTATTTAAAATTTTGTTCCTTTCATCCTTATCAAGTGAACCATGAATTAATCCAATTCTATTCTTAAAATATTTTTCTAAATACTTAAATTTATTTACAACAGATTGTTGTTCAACTTTTTTCGACTCTTCTATCAAAGGACAAACCCAGAAGATTTGATTTTTATTAGAAATTTCTTTTTTAACAAATCTAATTATTTCAGATATTTTATCCTCTAACTTACTGTAAGTGACTATTTTTTTTCTATTTTTTGGTTTTTCTTTAATTAAGGTTAAATCCATATCACCATAAACCGTCATCATCATTGTTCTTGGTATTGGAGTTGCAGACATGACTAGAACATCGCAGTTATTTCCACCTTTTTCTGATAACTCTTTACGTTGACGAACACCAAACTTATGTTGTTCATCAATAATTATTAAACCCAGTTTATTATACTCAACTTTTTTTTGGAATAACGCATGTGTTCCTATCAGAAAGTCTATTTTACCAAGTTTAAGATTTTCTAAAATTTTCTTTCTATCAGCATATTTTGACTTACCTGTTAACATTTCAATTTTTACATTTTTGGGCAGATATTTTTTAGCAAAAGAAAAATGTTGCTTTGCTAGAATTTCAGTAGGCACCATAAAGCTTGTTTGATATCCAGCATTTATACAATTTACCGCTGCTATCATTGATACAATTGTTTTACCAGATCCAACATCTCCTTGTAAAAGTCTAAACATTCTACTTTTTGATTTAAGATCTTCGTTAATAACTTTTATTGCTGCTTCTTGATCATTTGTTAATTTAAAATTTAAATCTTGTATCAATTTTTCCTTACAATCTTTAAAAATTTTTTGTGATTTCTTTATTTTTTTTATTTTGGTTCTTATTTTTGAGGATAATAAAAAATGAGCAAACAATTCGTCAAAAACTAACCGTTTATAATACTTAGATTTTAAAATTTCTTTAGTATCAAGACTGTGAATTTTTAAGATTGCGTCTTTCCACTTAATATTATTAAATTTTTTCTTTATATCTTCATTTAGCCACTCGTCTAAATCTGGTAATTCCTTTAAAACTTCATTAATTATATTATTGTATTTATTGATTGTAAGACCATCTGTAAGACTATATTTATTTTGAGACTCTAAGATATTTTCATTACTTTCTTTAACCTGAGTCGGATTAGTGATTTGATATTTATTTCTAAAAAGATTAATTTTTCCACTTATTATTATTTCAGTATTTAACGGTAAGATTTTTTTTATATATCCTTCATATGAATTAAAAAAAACACAATCTATTTTTATATCATTGCTTTGACATACAACTCGGTTGGGCAATCTTCTTATTCTAGGAAAATTATATTTTAGAGGTGTTAATTTAATTGTTTGTAATTTTCCTATTTGTATATCACCAATTTTTGTTACCTTTGAATTTTCAATTTTACTCGTAGGTAGATGCCACAATAAATCAAAAATTGTATTTATATTTTTTCTTTTAAATAATTGGCTTGTTTTTTTCCCTATACCTTTAATATTCTGAATATTTGACAATAAATATTCGTGATCATTCATGATTTATATATATAAAGATTTAATTAATGGATTCAAATAAACAAAATTTAATTAATAAAATTTTATACAGAGCTCAGTATCGTGGAACTAAAGAAATGGATATCTTTGTAAGTAAATTTGTTAATTCAATTATTAATAATCTCGATCATAAAGAATTAGTTTCTTTAGATAAGTTAATTAATTTTGATGATGAAACTCTAGTCAATTTAAGTTTGGGTAAAAATTCAAAAGATTTTGAAGATAAAATCATCTTAGAAAAACTTATAGAATTTAAAAATAAATATTAGTGGCGGAGAGACTGGGATTCGAACCCAGGAAAGAGTTGCCCCTTTGCCGGTTTTCAAGACCGGTGCTTTCAACCGCTCAGCCATCTCTCCTAATTTGTAATAATTAAAATTCTATATTTCATAAACAAAATAGTTTAATTGATCAATATAATGTTAAGCAAAAATCAATTTA
The DNA here is from genome assembly GCA_902574685.1 of uncultured Pelagibacteraceae bacterium. Lineage (GTDB taxonomy): Bacteria > Pseudomonadota > Alphaproteobacteria > Pelagibacterales > Pelagibacteraceae > Pelagibacter. Next base: position 46,835 of record CACGOO010000007.1, read on the forward strand.
ATAAAGGTATAATTTTAACCGCATTTGGTTCTTTCTGGTGGGGTTTTATTGGAGTTATCTATTTTAAATATATTGCATTTGCTGGACATATTGAAGTTGTCCTACATCGAAGTGCATGGACAACTGTTATGCTAATTTTAACAACAATCATTTTATCAAAGTGGAAAAAATTTAGCTTAGTTTTTAAAGATAAAAAAAAAATTATGATGCTGTTTTTATCTGGATTATTAATTTTTACTAATTGGGCTGTTTGGATTTATGCAATAGGGAATGATCAAGTTATAGATGCTAGTTTTGGATATTTTATAATGCCTATAATAAGTGTTTTTTTAGGTTATTTTTTTTTAAAAGAGAAATTAAGTTTCAAAACGAAAATTTCACTTTTAATCGTAACTATATCAATTTTGTATTTAGTAATATCTAGTTTCCAATCAATACCATGGGTTGGATTAATAGTAGCTTTAAGTTGGAGTTTTTATAATTTAGTAAGAAAAAAAATTGATGTAGACACAGATATTGGTTTATTAGTTGAAAGTTTATTTATTTTTCCAGCGGTAATATTTGCTTTTTATTTAATTGTACAAAATGATTTAAATGATTTTGATATATCGAATGTTAAATTAATGTTAATATTCATGCTGGCAGGCCCTATGACCGTGATTCCTTTATATTTATATGTTAGAGGTGTTGAATTATGTGGTCTAGGTCCGACTGGCATGGTTTTTTATATAACTCCAACTTTGCAATTCTTGTTGGGTTATTTCTTATATAATGAGGAATTAGATATACATAAATTAATCAGCTTTATTTTAATATGGATTGCTGTATCGATATACCTAAAAGATTTGTATGAAAAAAATTAAATTATTTATCATATCGATTTTAATTATTTTAAATTCTTCAACTCTAATTGCTGATGATTTTAACAATTGGAAAATTAAATTTAAAAAAAGAGCAATTAATGAAGGTATTAGTAAATCAACAGTTAATAATTTAATAGATAAAACAAAGTTTTTACCTGATGTAATAAAATATGACAGATACCAGCCAGAATTCTATGAAGACACAAAGACATATATTTCAAAAAGAACATCGTCAAAAAAAGTAAAATTAGGAAAAATTATATTAAATAAAGAAAATAATATTATTAATAAAGTATCTTCTGAATACAAAGTAGATAAAAATTTGCTATTAGCGCTTATGGGAATTGAAACTAACTTTGGAAACTATTTAGGTAAAATGGATATCGTTTCTTCACTTGCAACATTAAGCTTCGATCAAAGAAGAAGTGAATTTTTTACTAAAGAATTAATCACTCTTTTAAAATTAGTAGACGCAAAAATTATAGATCCAAGTACATTATTTGGATCTTGGGCAGGTGCATTTGGTAATTTTCAATTTATGCCATCCACAATCAAAAATCATGCCATTGACTATAATAAAGATGGATCAATTGATCTAAAAAATATTGAGGATTCTTTTGCATCTGCAGCTAACTATTTAAGTAATCTTGGATGGAATGATAATACACCGTGTTTTTATAGAATTAATCTAAATGAAAATGTTCCTGATAAATATTTAAATACATCAGCAAAAAAAATTAAACATGAGAGAAAAGTAAAATATTTAAAAAATTATATAAATAATTCGTCTTTTTTGGACAAATATGACAATTTAACAGCAGCAATAGTTACTCCTGATGCTGAAATAGTTGAAAATGCAAATAAACTTAAACCAGCATATATTATTTTTAATAATTATAAGCTAATCTTAAAATGGAATAGATCATTAAGATTTAGTCTGGCGGTATGCACATTAAAAAATAGTTTTGAAAATGAAACTTAAGATAATAATTTTTTTAGCAATAATTTTAACATCATGTGAAACTACGAATAAGAAAGTAATCACGAATAAAGATTTTAAAAATTATTCAAATGATGGATTTGCTCTTATATACAATAATGATATTTTCAAAGAACGAATAGTTTCAAAAAAAATAGATCAAAGATCATTAATTATTTTCAATAATAAACTTAAAAAAGATACAGATATAAAAATAACAAATTTGTTAAATGAAAAGTATTTGATTGCTCAAGTAGGAAAAAATTCGAAATATCCAATTTTTTATAATTCAGTAATTTCTGAAAGGATTGCGACTGAACTTGATATTGATCCTGATCAACCCTATGTACGTGTAGAAACAATAAATTCTAGTAATACTTTTGTTGCAAATAAAGCTAAAACATTTGATGAGGAAAAAAAAGTAGCTAATAAAGCTCCTGTAGACAGCATTTCAATCCAAAATATATCAATTGAAAAAGATAATAATTCAAAAGTTGAAAAGGTGAAAAATACAAAATTTGAATTTATAATTAAGTTTGCCGATTTATTTTTTGAAGAATCTGCAATTACATTGAAAAAAAGACTTGAGGATGAATACAATTTAAAAGACATAAACATCAAAAAAATGTCTAAAAATTTATATAGGGTTTACAAGGGTCCTTTTTATAATTTAGGATCAATTAAAAATGTATATAATGAAATTGCTGATATAAATTTTGAAAATATTGAATTAATAAAATTATGAAAATAAAAGTATTATTAAGTTTTGTTCTTTCGTTTTTAATTATAACTAATATTTCTTACGCAAAATTTAACATAAATGCACGTACTGCAATTTTACAAGACTATTTATCTGGTGAAATTTTATATGAAAAAAATCCTGATGAGAAAATATTTCCTGCCTCTATGACAAAAATAATGACTTCAATTGTTGCTTTTGATTTATTGAAAAGTGGCGAAATAACTTTAGATGAAAAATTTATTGTTTCTGAAAATGCCTGGAGATTATCTTCGTCTGGTTATTCATCGATGTTCATAATGGTTGGAGATGAAGTTTCGGTAGAAGATTTATTATTAGGTATAATTGTTGCTTCAGGTAATGATGCATGTGTAGCTTTGGCTGAAGGCATAGCAGGAACTGAGGATGAATTTGCTTTGTTAATGACTGAGAAAGCTCAAGAAATTGGAATGGAAAATACAAATTTTTCAAATTCATCAGGGATTAATGATGATAATAATTATTCAACTGTTAGAGATATTTTAATTATGTCTAATTATCTAATTAAAGAACATCCTAAATATTATGAGTATTTTAAAATTAAAGAATTTACTTGGAGTAGGACAGGCGGGGATCCCATTACACAAGGAAATAGAAATCCATTGTTATATAAAAATATGGGTGTAGATGGAATTAAAACCGGCTTCCTAGGTTCAGAAAAATATTCACTTGCATCGTCTATATTAAGAAAACAGAGAAGATTAATAGCTGTTGCAAGTGGCTTTGAAACAAAAAATTCTAGATCAAAGCAATCACAAAAATTATTAACATGGGGTATTACAAATTTTGATACAATAAAAATAAGTAATGATAACGAATATCTTTATGAACTAGATGTTTGGCAGGGAAATAAGAAAAAAGTAAAAGTTAATACTAAAGACGTAATTTATAAGACCATTCCAAAAGCCAAAAAAAAATATATGAAAGTGAAGATTGTTTATGACGGTCCTATACAAGCACCTATTAAAAAGGGAGAAAAATTAGCAGAAATAAAAGTATTATATAAAGACGAAGTTATATCTAATCATGACTTATTTTCTACAGAAAATATCAAACAACAAAATGCAATATCAAGATTGATAACTTCTATCAATTTTTTGATATGGGGCGATGTCTAAATATCCAATTATCATATTTGAAGGCATTGAGGCCTCGGGAAAAACTACAAATTTTAAAATTGCCGCAAATTATTTAAAAAATCGAAGAAAAAGTTTTATAAAATTAAGAGAGCCTGGTGGTTCAATTTTTTCAGAAAAAATAAGAAAATTGATTTTAAATAAGAAACTAAATTTAAATAATAAAACCGATCTATTACTATTTTATGCCGGAAGATCAGAAAATTTTGAGAAAATTATTAAAAAAAATTATAAAAAAAAAATAATATTAATTGATCGTTTTACAGATTCTACTATTGCGTATCAACATTATGGAATGAAAATTGATTTAAAGGTAATCAGAATGCTGAATAAGTTTATAATTGGAAATTTTAATCCTGATATAGTTTTTTTAAGTACTGTGAATTCAAAAAATTTACAGAAAAGGCTTAGAAGTAGATCTAACTTAAATAGATATGATAAATTTAAACTTAAATTTTATAACAAAGTTCAGAACGGGTATGAAAAAATATCAAACAATAAGAACAAATATATTAAAATTAATTCAAACACTAATACAATTAACGAAGCAAAAAAAATCATAATAAATAAACTTGAGAAATTAATATAAATGTCTGAATATAAATTAATAGGACATGAAACATATTTAGAAAAATTTGTAACACTTTACGAAAATAATGAACTTCCAAATAAAATTTTATTATCTGGTAAAAAAGGTATTGGAAAATCATTACTTGCAGAAAAATTTTTATATAAAATTTTTAATTCTAATAACGATAATGAACTAATAAAAAACAAATCTCATCCTAATGTTTTAAATATAAAAAAAAATAATGATAAAAAAAATATAGAAATTGATCAAATTAGAGAAATCATAAAGTTTACAAATCAATCCTCCTTTAATAATAAATCAAGATTTATAATCCTCGACGATGTTGAATTTTTAAATATTAATTCATCAAATGCTTTATTAAAAAATTTAGAAGAACCAAATGAAAATGTTTTTTTTATTTTAATTTTTAATTCAGAAAAGTTTTTAATAGATACAATAAAATCCCGATGTATAGAATTTAAATTAAGTCTATCTAATGAGAATACCAGATTGATTGTCAATAATTACTTTAATGAAAATATTTATGAACAAATAAATTCAAATTTGATAAATTATTACTCAACCCCCTTTTTTTTAATATCCTTAATAAACTATATGAATGAATTTGAATTATCTGTATCCGAAACTACAGTTGATGATTTATTAGTTAATTTAATTAATAATAAGCACTATATTAAACAAGAGTTTATAAGAGATAATTTAAATATGATTATTGAATTATTTTTTTATAAACATATAAACACAACAAAAAAATTGTCATATAAAGTTAAAGAATATTATTATTCGAAATTATCTAATGTAAAAAAATTTAATCTTGATTATGAAACTTTTTTTTTAGAATTTAAGGATAAATTATTAAGTGAATAAAAATTATTATATAACAACACCAATTTACTATCCTTCTGCTAAACCTCATATGGGTCATGCATATTCAAGTATAATTGCTGATTTTTTTGCACGTTTCAAAAAAATTGATGGTTTTAATGTCTATTTTTTAACAGGCACAGATGAACATGGTTTAAAAATACAAAGATCCGCTGAAAAATTAAATAAGGATCCAAAATCTTTTTGTGATGAAATAAGTAAAACATTCGAGGATTTAACTAAAACTTTAAACTTATCAAATACTGATTTTATAAGAACTACAGAGGAAAGACATAAAGTGTCTGTGCAAAATTTATGGAATATACTTGAAAAAAATAACCAAATTTTTTTGTCTAAATATTCTGGTTGGTATTCTGTATCAGATGAGGCTTTTTACAATGAAGATGAAGTCGAGGAAAAAGACGGATTAAAAATTTCTAAATCTTCTGGTTCTACTGTTGAGTGGGTTGAGGAAGAATCTTTTTTTTTTAAACTTTCAGAATGGGAAAAACCCTTATTAGAATTTTATGAAAAAAATAAAAATTTTATTTTACCTGAAAGTAGACGAAATGAGGTAATAAGCTTTGTCAAAAGTGGTTTAAAAGATTTATCTGTCAGTAGAAAGACATTTTCGTGGGGTGTAAAAGTACCGAGTGATAAAAATCATGTAGTTTATGTATGGTTAGATGCATTAACAAATTATTTAAGTTCTTTAAAATATCCAGATGAAAATAATGAATTATATAAAAATTTTTGGCCAGCAGATTTACATATAATTGGTAAAGACATATTAAGATTTCATGCTATTTATTGGCCAGCATTCTTGTTAGCTGCAAAAATAGAACCTCCCAAAAGGGTTTATGGACATGGATGGATACTTTCTGGTGATGAAAAAATGTCAAAATCAAAAGGAAATATTTTAGATCCATTAGAAATCATAAATGCTTATGGTCTAGATCCATTAAGATATTATCTACTAAAAGAAGTTTCTTTTGGTAATGATGGAAATATTTCTGAGGAAAAATTAGAAAATTGTATTAATAGCGATTTGGCAAATAATTTTGGAAATCTCTGTCAAAGAGTACTTTCTTTTGCAGAAAAAAATTGTTCTTCTTTAATACCTGATCATAAATTTAATGATGAAGATTTAGAAATTTTAAAACAAATAAATAATCTAGATAAAATAAGATCATTTATAAATAATCAAGACATAAACCAGTATATGAATTTTATTGTAGATAGATTGTTTGCCGCTAATAAATATTTTAATGATCAGGAACCTTGGAAGAAGAAAGATAATAGATTAAGGTTGAATACGATTGTTTATACTGCATTAGAATTAATTAGAAAAATTACTATTTTGCTTTATCCAGTAATGCCAGAAACATCAGTAAAAGTGCTAAATGTTTTTAATGAAACAGAAAGTTCTATTGATTTTACATCAATTGATAATAATGAAATTTTAAAAAAAGATTTAAAAATAAATAAATTAGACATTTTGTTTAAAAAAATTGAAAAATGATAGACTCTCATTGTCATCTTGATCACGAACCTCTTTATTCAAATATTAGTGATGTTATCAAACGTTCTAAGGAAAATGGATTAAAGAAAATTTTAACTATTTCAACCAATTCAAAAAGCTTTGAAAATATTAAAGAGATTATAAATCTTGATGAAATAATTTATGGAAGTATAGGTATTCATCCTCATGAGTCTAGCAATGATAATATGGATAAAAAATTCATTGTTGAAAATGCTAATAAATTTAAAAAGATAATTGGGGTAGGAGAGACAGGATTAGATTTCTATTATGAAAATAGTCATAAAGATGATCAAATTAAAAGTTTTGAGACACATATAGAAGCCTCTATTGAACTTAAATATCCTTTGATAGTTCATTCTAGAAGTGCCGAAAGAGAAACTTTTGATATTTTAAATAAATATAAAAATAGCGATATTAAAATACTCATGCACTGTTTTACAGGTTCAAAAGAGTTTGCTAAAAAAATGATGACATTAAATGCGTATTTTTCTGCTAGTGGAATAATAACTTTTAAAAATAGTAATGATCTTCAAGAAACTTTTAAAATGATTGAAAATGATAAAATTTTAATTGAAACAGACAGTCCTTTCTTAGCACCTATACCAATGAGAGGTAAAAAAAACGAACCTTCCTATATTAAATATACATTGGAAAAACTTTCAGAATTAAAATCAAAAACCTTTGATGAATTAGAAACTATTACAAATGAAAATTTTGAAAGATTATTTTTTCAATAATGAGTATTAAATTTATAATATTAGGTTGTGGAAGTTCAATGGGTGTACCAAGACCTGATGGATTTTTTGGAAATTGCGATCCCAAAAATAAGAAAAACTATAGAACAAGATGTTCTGCACTTATTAAAACAACTGATGAAAATATTTTAATTGATACATCTCCTGACTTAAGACAACAGTTGCTGCGTCATAAAATTAAGAAAATTGATAAAGTATTCTACTCACATATGCATGCTGATCAAACCCATGGAATAAATGATTTGAGATCTTTTTTTATTAATAGTAGAAAACAAATTAATGTTTATGCTGATAATGAAACATCTAAACTTTTAAAACAAAGTTTTGCATATTGTTTTAAAAGTTTCTCTAAGGAATACCCTGCAACTTTAAAATTAAATAAATTAAAAAAAAATTCGTTTATTAAACATAAAAATAAAAATTTAAAATTTAAATCGATTGTTGTTCAGCATGGTTCAGTCAAATCTAATTGTTTTATAATTGACAAAAAACTTGCATACATTACTGATGTAAGTGATATTTACAAAAAAGATTATTTTTATTTTAAAAACCTTAAGTATTTAATAATTGATTGTCTTTGGTACAATTTTCATCCATCACACTTCAATTTAGAAAAATCCTTATACTTCATCAAAAAATTTAAACCAAAAAAAGCTATACTTTCAAATTTATCTCCAGTGCTAGATTATAATAAGTTAAAAAGAGTTATACCTAAAAATGTTATACCAGCACATGATGGTTTAACGATAACACTATAGTATTTCTTCGATTTTATTTATAATTTTATTTGATAAAGGTTTTGTAAAAGAGGCATAAGTTTCCTCTACATTTCCCAGTTTATTGATTAATATTTTATGAAAATTCCACTTAGGAATTGCAGACTTGCCAAAATTATTTTCTGCCCACTTAAAAATCTCATGAGCATCCCTTCCTTTTACTTTTGTAATAGTTGTTAATGGAAAATTTATTTCAAAATTAACTTCACAAAATTCTTTTACTTCACTATTGGTTTTTTTTTCTTGATTAAAAGAGTCTGAGGGTACTCCAAGGACAATAAGACCCTTAGATTTATATTTATCCCATAATTTTTGCAGATCCTCATATTGTTTTGTGAACCCACAATAACTAGCAGTATTTACTATAAGTATTACTTTATCTCGATAATCTTTTAATTTAATGATTTCTCCATTAATACTCTCTATTTCTAGATCATAAAAACTTTCCTGATTATTGCTCATTGCGGAATTTTTAAAAAAAAACATTATTATTGTTAAACTTGTTATTATTAATTTTTTCATAAACTACTTACTTATTTGGTGTAAGTAGTATTAAGAAGTACCCAAATAAAGTGGATAATAATGACCCAGTTAAAACTCCTATTTTAACTCCATCCATGTATTGCATATTTTCAACAAAAGCTAAATTCCCCACAAATAAGCTCATTGTAAATCCAATACCTGTTAAAACACCAACGCCATAGAAATTAAACCAGTTAGAATTATTAGGCATTTGCGCTATTTTCATTTTTATTGAAACATAAGAAAACAAAAATACACCTAATTGTTTTCCAACAAATAATCCCAACAATATTCCTAATGGAACTTTATTAAGTAATGATGCAAAAGATAAACCTTCTAATGAAACACCAGCATTTGCAAAAGCAAATAATGGCATAATACCAAATGCAACATATGGGCTAATCGCATGTTCAATTTTTATTAGCAGTGAAAAGTCTTTATCTTTTTTTCTATGAGGTATAGTCATTGCCAACAAAACGCCAGCAATTGTTGCATGAATTCCAGAATTATGAGTAAAGTCCCAAAGAAATATTCCAACAATTAAATAAGGTAAAAATTTCTTTATATTGAACTTATTTATTACTAGAAGAACAATAAAGGCTAAAAGCATTAAGCTTAAGTATTTTATACTAAGTTCTCCAGAATAAAATAATGCAATAATGACTATAGCTCCTAGGTCATCTATAATAGCTAAAGCAGTTAAAAAGACTTTTAATGATAATGGAACTCTTTTTCCTAATAATGAAAGTACACCCAAAGAAAAAGCAATATCAGTCGCAGATGGAATTGCCCAACCATTCATTGTTTCACTATCACCAAAATTAATAAAAATATAAAATAGTGCAGGTATCAACATACCCCCAACAGCAGCAATAATTGGAAGAAGTGCTTGTTTTATATTTGACAGCTCGCCTTGTAAAAATTCTCTTTTAATTTCTAATGTTACAAAGAAAAAGAAAATTGCCATTAAAGCATCATTTATCCAATGTAATACAGATAACTTTAACCCAAAATTATTTATTCCTAAAAATAAATATTTATTCAATGTAGAAAAATAAAGTTCAGATAAATTAGAATTGCTTACTATCAATGCTATAATAGCAGCAAATAGAAGCACTAAGCCACTAGCAGCTTCAAGTTTGAAAAACCATCTAAATGGTTTTGTAATTATCTGAATCATTTTTACCTGACTAAATCTTTAATAAATAATTTCAAGTCATTTATTACTAGATATAAGCTATCTGACATATTTAATATGCCAGGAAATATAAGAGATATCTGATTTTTAAATGTGTCTATAAATAAGATCAATGCAATAATAGTAATTATAATTAGAAATATTTTTTTAATAATATTGTTTTCTGTTGAAAAAGAACTTTTATCAATAGACACTAATTCTTTTGATGTACTCTCTTTTGTTAAAGATTTTTTTGAAATTTTTTTTCTTATTTTTTTTGTTTGTTTTATAGGTTTTTCAACTGGTTCTATATTGATCTCAGATTTATTTTCTTCAATTTGTATTGTATTTGTAGTTTCAGCCTCTAATTTTATTTTTTCTTCTTTTTTATAAAACCACGTATGTTCGCAATTGCCGCACTTTAAAAGTCTACCTTCATCTGGAATTAACTTTTCATCAATATTGAATTTTTTAGAACAAGCTGGACATTCAATGATCATAGATACTTATATATAGCAAATTTTATAAAATATCCTTTTAAATAGTGATTAATATACTTTGAAATTTTTTTTATCTACTGTATTAGTACTCAATTCGGGGTGTAGCGCAGCCTGGTAGCGCACTTGGTTTGGGACCAAGGGGCCGTAGGTTCGAATCCTACCACCCCGACCATTTTATGAAAAAAGCAAAAATTTATAAACCATCTAAAACTGCTATGCAGTCAGGATTAAAGAAATTTGACAAATGGATTATTGAATACATTACTGATGATCCTGGAACTAATCCTTTGATGGGGTGGGAGAGTTCTACGGATACTTATGGTGAATTAAAATTAGAATTTTCTTCTAAACAATTAGCGATTGAATATGCAAAAAAAAATAATATTGATTTTGAAGTAATAGAACCAAATAAAAGAAAAATTATTTTAAAATCTTACGCTGATAATTTTACAAAATAATGTTTAAATTTTTTACAGAAAGAAGATGGTATGGTTGGAGTGTATTTGGATCAATCTTCATATTAGTTTCAACTTGGTATCAAGTACAATTAGATGTAAAAATTAATGAATGGTTTGGTGAATTTTACGATACTCTTCAAAAAGCTCTGACAGAGCCCGGTTCAGTAACAGAAACTGAATTTATTGGATATTTGTTTACATTTGCTAAAGTTGCTGGACTTTGGATTATAATTGCTATTGTAACAGGTTTTTTTGTTTCTCATTGGGTATTTAGATGGAGAACTTCTATGGCTGAATATTATCATTCACAATGGTTAAAAGCTCGTTTAACTGAGGGGGCATCGCAGAGAGTTCAAGAAGATACTTTAAAATTTGCAAGAATTATGGAAGGCCTTGGTGTTGGACTTCTAGATAGTATAATGACTTTAGTGGCCTTCCTTCCAATATTATGGGGTTTATCTAAGCAAGTCGATGTACTTCCATGGATTGGTGAGGTTGATCATGCTTTAGTGTGGGTTGCAATAATATCTGCACTTGGTGGGACAGTTTTGTTAGCTGCTGTAGGAATCAAGTTGCCTGGAATTGAATATGATATTCAAAAAGAAGAAGCAGGTTATAGAAAAGAATTAGTCCATGGTGAAGACGATCCTATAAGAGCAGCTCCGCCAACAATTGGTCAATTATATGATAGAGTTAGAGGTATTCATTATAAATCATATTTTCACTACTTATATTTTAATGCAGTAAAATGGAGCTATTTTCAAGGAATGGTAATTGTTCCATATCTAGCTTTAGCACCAACTATTGTATCAGGTGCGATAACATTAGGTTTTGTTCAACAGATAACCAGAGCATTTGGAAGGGTTGAAAATTCATTACAATACTTAGTAAGAAGCTGGTCTACTATAGTGGAATTGATTTCAGTTTGGAAAAGATTAAGTGAATTTGAGTCTAGATTGAAATATAATTCAGAAGAATCCACTGTTGAAAATATTTAATGTCTTTAAATAAAGATTTGATCAACTCACTTGTTAAAGTTACTTCAAGAGCCGCTATTAATTGTTATAAATATCTTGGTAAAGGGGATAAAAAATTAGCTGATAGAGCTGCAACAGATTCAATGAGAAATGATTTAAATAATCTACAAATTAATGGAGAGGTAGTAATAGGTGAGGGTGAATTAGACGAAGCACCAATGTTATATATAGGAGAAAAACTTGGAAAGGGTAATGGTCCATACTTAGATATAGCGGTAGACCCACTTGAAGGAACAAACTTTGCAGCAAAAAATATACCAGGAGCAATATCTGTTTTAGCAATTTCAGATAGAGGAAATTTATTTAATGCTCCAGAAACCTATATGAGTAAAATTGCAGTAGGTAAAGATATTCCATACGATGCAACAGACTTAGATTATCCTATAAAAAAAAATATTTCCAATATTGCAGAAGCTAAAAATAAAAATATTAATGAACTTACAGTTTGTATTCTTGATAGACCAAGGCATAAAGAAATTATTGAAGAATTAAAATCATTAAAAGTAAATTTAAAATTAATTTCAGATGGTGATATTTGTGGTGCTCTATTAGTTACAGATAATAAGTATAATATAGACTTATTTTTAGGCATTGGAGGAGGTCCTGAAGGAGTAATCTCCGCAGCAGCTTTGGATGCTTATGGATGTAAATTTCAGGGAAGATTTTTATTTGCAACTGATCAAGATAAAGCTAGAGCGAAAAAAATGGGAATATCTGACCTAAATAAGAAATATGAGTTAAATGAAATCGTTAAAGGAGATAGTATTTTTTGTGCGACAGGTATTACCAGTACTGAAATGATTGCAGCTGTAAAAAAAGAAAATAGAAAATTTATTACAGAAACTCTTGTAACACACAAAGAATCTACAATAGAAATTATAAAATGCGAGGAACCTATAGCTTGATTATTTTTAATAATTGCAATAGAAACTCCATCTCTGGTCCCTTCGTCTATCGGTTAGGACACATGGTTTTCATCCATGAAAGAGGGGTTCGATTCCCCTAGGGACCGCCAAAATGAAATATTTTGTTTATTTAATCATATCTATAAATAAACAAAAATATCTTAGCTACGTTGGATATACTAACAATTTAAAGA
>CACGOO010000008.1 GCA_902574685.1 uncultured Pelagibacteraceae bacterium
GCTGTTACTTTAATACCATGAGCTTTTACTGCAGCTACATAAACATCAGCTAAACCTTTTCCGTAGTCATTGTTAGTATGAGTTACAGCTAATGATTTAACTTTTCTATCTTTTGTAATATCTGCAAGAACTTGTCCTCCTCTAGCATCTGATGGAGCAGTTCTAAAGAAATAACCATTATCATTAAGATCAGTTAATCCTGGAGAAGTAGCTGATGGTGAAATCATAACAACACCATTTGGTACGGCAACATTAGTTGCTATTGCACCTGTAACACCAGAACAATCAGCACCCATAATAGCAACAACACCACCTGAAACTAAACCTTCAGCAGCAGTTGTAGCAGCAGCAGAATCAACACAAGTTGAGTCAGCTCTTTCTACAGATATTTTTTTTCCACCAAGTAATGAGCCAGAATCTGATGCTTCTTTAAAAGCAAGTTCTGCAGAAGCAGCCATTGCAGGTGTTAGGGTTTCAATTGGACCAGTAAATCCTAAAATAATACCCATTTTAATTCCATGTCCATCTGAAAAAGCTTTTGAAGTAAAGCTTAAGATAAACACGAATATACCTATTAGTAATTTTTTCATATTTTCCCTTTAATTGTTAACAATTTATATAATCAAAATTAAATCCTATTAAATTATTATTTCAATGAGAAAATTATCTCAATTTTCAAACAAATACTTATAATTTTAGCAATTATCTATTAGGAGTGTCTGTCGCAATCATTTGACCTCTGACTTTTTCTCTAAAGTAAATATACACACCTGCAGAAATAATAATAGCTGCCCCAAGAAACGTTCTTGGTTCAGGTATTGTTTCAAATAATATATATCCCGCAATCATCGCAAAAATTATATAAGAGTATTCAAACAAAGATACAATTGAAGGTGAAGCAACACTATAAGCTGAAAAGACACAAAAGAAAGATATAGAAGCAACAACTCCCATTACAAAGACATATGGCCATGAAGCCGAAGGGTTAGTAAACCATTCTCTAACAATAAATTGTAAAGTAGGATCAGAAAAATTATTAAATTTTCCATCTCCACTAATAAGATAAATAATTAAACTTACAATAACCGCAAAAATATAAAGCAAAGTCATTTGAGTATAAATATTATCTTTATCAGAAGTATATTTTGTAATTGTCATCGAGCAAGCATAACAAAGTGCACATCCAACAGGTGCTAATTTGAAAAAATTAAATTCCTCAAGTGTTGGATTAAGCACAATTAACACTCCTATAAAACCTACAACAATTGCACTCCATCTTCTAATTCCAATTTGTTCTTTTAAGAAAAATTTAGCAAACATAGACATAAAGAAAGGACATGAGAAAAACAGAGCACTAACCATCGCTAAAGACATAAAGGTTAAAGAAATATAAAAAAAAGCAAATCCAAAAAAGAAACAAACAACCCTCACTAAAGTTAAAAAAGGATAATGTGTTTTAAGAGTAATCTTTTTTTTTGTTATTAAAAAAAAAGATATAAGAATAGTCGCTTGTATTAAAGTTCTTCCCAAATATAACTCAAATAATGCAATATCTTCAAAAATAAACTTTATTAATGAGTCTTGAATGGAAAAAAAGGCCATTCCAGTCATAATAAAAAAAATACCCCTTGTATTATTGTTTGTTTGCATATCGCACCTATATCAAAAAAACTTTAACCTTCATAATTAATAAGATACTCTTAAAGAAATGAGTGATTTTGAACCAATTTATGGTGGATGTGTTTGTGGGAGTGTAAAGTATTCAATAAATAGCAAACCTCTTTTTACTCAGGTCTGCCATTGTTTAGATTGCAAAATATTAACTGGATCATCTTATGTAATGAATACTAGTATTTTTGAAGATTCTTTAAAAATTAGTGGTGAACTTTTAAAAGCTGAATTGATTGCAGGTAGTGGGAAAAAATGTACTCATTACTTTTGTAAAAAATGCGGGGTTTATATTTATGCCGATTATGAATTTGCAATTAGAAGATTAACAGTTAGAACAAAGACTCTTTTGAAACCGAAAGACTTTCCACCTCAAGCACATATATTTATAAAAGATAAGGATCCTTGGATAAATATTGTAAACAAAGACATTTGCTATGATGAAATGTATGATCCTAAAATTGCTTGGCCTAAAGAAAGTTTAGATAGATATAAAGAATATCTCGAGTCTAATTAAGGATAAAGTCAGCTGCTCTTTCACCTATCATTAAAGTTGGTGCATTTAAATTACCACTTGTAATCTCCGGCATAACAGAAGCATCTGCAACTCTTAAATTTTCCAAACCATGAACTTTCAATTTTTCGTCAACCACCGCCATTTTGTCCACACCCATTTTTAATGTACAGGATGGATGATAAGCCGTTTCGGCTTTTGATCTAATATACTCTGTAATTTGTTCATCATCAGCTGCACTTTCACCTGGTCCTATTTCTTTTCCAGCGTATGGTTTCATTGAATCTTGACTTAAAATTTTCCTAGCTACACGAACACACTTAATTGTTTCTTTTAAATCATATTCATCTTCTAAATAATTAAATTGAATTTTAGGGTAATCGTATGGATTTGAACTATTTAATTTAATATGTCCTCTACTTTTAGGTTGATTCAAACTTGCGTGTAATTGATAACCATGTCTGTCAGGATCAACTAATCCATGATCGATTACAAATGCCGGAAAAAAATGAAATTGAATATTTGGATAGCTTTTGTCTTCTGAAGATTTGCAGAATCCACCTGCTTCTAAAAATGAAGTAGAACATGGACCACTTTTTGAAAGAAACCATTGAATACCAATTTTAAGCATACTTATTTTGTTAACATAAGAATAAAGTGTATCTTTAGTCTTACATTCTTGCTGAATATAGGTTTCTAAATGATCTTGTAAATTTTGACCTACTCCCTCTAAAGAATGTACAACATTAATTCCTTTATCTTTCAAATCTTTTTCAGGTCCTACACCTGATAACATTAATAGTTGTGGTGAATTGATTGAACCTCCACTTAAAATAACTTCTTTGTTAGCATAAACCTTTGTGACTTTATTTTTGATATTTACCTCTATTCCAACTGCTTTTTTTCCTTCAAAAATAATCCTTTCAGCAAAAGAATTGGTAAAGACTTTTAAATTTTTTCTTTTTTTTGCAGGTTCTAGATAATATTTAGAAGCGCTAGCTCTTTGACCTTTATGAATTGTAATATCATACATTCCAAATCCCTCTTGATCTTCTCCGTTCATATCTTTATTTTTTTTATACCCTGCTTCGACTGAAGCATTAATAAAAGCATTAAACAATGGATTTTGGTTTTTGGATTGATTTACTGGTAAAATTCCTTTCCCACCTCTGAATTCATTCTCTCCTTCGGACCACGTCTCAATTTTTTTAAAAAATGGTAAAACATTTTCATAAGACCATGATTTCAAGCCAAATGAGGCCCATCTCTCATAGTCGTTTTTATTTCCTCGAACATAAACCATCCCATTATGTGCAGAACAACCACCTATCATTTTTCCTCTTGGGCAAAATAATCTCCTATTATTTAAATTAGGTTCTGGTTCCGAATAATATTTATAATTATATTTTGGATCATGCATTGCATACAAAATTGCCAAAGGCATATTAACCTTCCAAATATCACTAGATCCACCTGCCTCAAACAAGGCAACATTAAATTTCCCATTTTCACTTAATCTATTTGCAAGAACACATCCTGCTGTACCAGCTCCAACAATTATGTAGTCAAAATTCATTTACTTTTTAAGTTTATCTGCAAGTACTAATTTATCTGATTTAAAACTATTTTTATTTTCGTTAATAAAATCATCCATAATTTTTATTTTATCTTCTTCAAATTCTGTAACTTTTCTTTTTTCAAGATCGATATAAAGAGATATACTTTCTGTAGTTGCAGCAAGTTTTCCTGTTTTTTTTTCGATCATCTCACATTTTAAATGTAACCTTTTCTTATCATGATCAAAGAAAGTGCAATAAACATCAACTTCTTCATTTTCTTTAACTTCATTGTCGTAAGTTGTTCTTGTTTCAACCACCATTGTACTTCTTTTATTTATTTGTGCTTTAGCTCCGCCCATATCAAATTTATTAAGCATTGTTTCCCATGCCTCATCAAAAATTAAAACATAATAAGCCATGTTCATATGCTCATTATAATCTGTCCAATCCTTTATTATTTTTCTCGAAGCTAAATGAAATGTCATTTTATCAGCTTTTATTTATTTTATCTGCTACTAATAATTTTCTTTGCATCTCTCTTAAAACAGGTCTTTCTATCAATTTACCATCTATTACAACTAAACCTGTGTTTGCTTTTTTAAATTGATCCATAATTTTTTTAGCTTTACTTATTTCTTCCTCTGTTGGAGTAAAAATTTTATTTAAAATACTTATTTGCTTTGGATGAATAGATCCTTTCCCAGTGAAACCTAAGTTTTTAACAAACTGTGCTTCTTTTTTCATTCCTTCCATATCTTCTAAATTTAAATAAGGAACATCAATAACATCAACTCCTTTACTTGCGCCAGCATGAACCAACCTTGATCTTGCATAAACTAAATTCTCTAATTTGTTTTCCACTCTCAATTCTGCTGCCATATCCTCTCCACCAAAATATAAAGCAACTATTCTATCGCTAGAATGTGCAATATCATAAATACTTTCAAGAGCTTGATTAGTTTCCATTATAACATGAAGATCAGTATCTAAACCACAATCAGTAAGCATATCATCAATAAATGTAATTTCGTCAGGTGTTTTAACTTTAGGCAACATGATAGCTTTAACCTTTAGTTTATTTGAAGCAATAGCTTCTAAGTCTAAAAGACCATTTTTAGTTCTTTGACAATTTAATCTAACAACTAATTCAACATCATTTTTTACTTCTAGTGACTTTAATGCTTCAATAGTATTTTTCCTCGCCTCGTCTTTATCTTTCATGGCAATTCCATCTTCTAATTCTATGCAAACCATATCAGCTCCTGAAGCCAAGGCTTTTGGAAACATCTCTGGTTGAAGACCTGGTGTAAATATAAAGCTACGTCTAACCCTTAGTTTATTTAAGTCCATTTAATTTTTATTTCTTATAATTGTTAATGATATGATATTATATTTTACTAGAAATAAAAATGAACAATAAGGTCTTCATCTCATGTGCAGTTACAGGATCTGGTGATACAGCAAGTAAACATCCTGATTTACCTAAAACTCCAGAGCAAATTGCAAAAGCAGCAATTGAGTCTGCTAAAGCTGGTGCTGCGATTGCCCATATCCATGTCAGAGAGGAAGATGGAACTCCAAGTAGAAGACTCGAGCTTTATAAAGAAGTAGTTGACAGAGTGAGATCATCTGAAACTGATGTAATTCTTAATCTCACGACAGGCATGGGTGGTGATTTAGATATCGGCCAAGGCAAGAACCCTTTAGACTTTGGTCCAATGACAGACATGGCAAATGTAATGGAAAGAATTGCTAATGCAGAACAATTTCTTCCAGAAATATGCACACTTGATTGTGGAACCTTAAATTTTGGAGATAGTTCAGTTATCACAGTCAACACACCTAACGATTTAAGAAAAGCTGCAAAAAAACTTCAAGAAATAAAAGTTAAACCTGAAATAGAAGCTTTTGATTTAGGAAATATGTGGTTTGGTGCTCAATTATATAAAGAGGGATTATTAAGTGATCCACCTCTTTTTCAAATGTGTTTAGGAATTCCATGGGGAGCACCGGCAACACCATTAGCTATGCAAGCGATGAAAGATATAATGCCTAAAGAAGGTATATGGTCAGGTTTTGCAATATCTAAAAACGAAATGCCATATGTTGCTCAAACTGTAGTAATGGGAGGTAACCCAAGAGTTGGTTTAGAGGATAATTTATATTTATCCAAAGGTAAATTGGCAACAAATCCTCAATTAGTTGAGAAAGCTATAAGGATCGTCACAGATCTTGGTGTAGAGATTATGTCACCTTCAGAAACAAGAGAAAAATTAAAGCTTGTAAAACACAAGTAATGTCAAAAATTAAAACTGTAGGAATAGTTGGAACTGGTGTCATAGGAACTGGATGGATAATAAGAAATTTAGCTCACAACAAAATTGTTCATGCATATGATCAAAACAAAAATCTTAAAAATTATGTTTTAAAAGAAATAAAAAGAACTTCAAAAAGTATAAAAAAACTTTTTGGAAAAAAAATTTTAATTAAAAATTTAAAATTCTTTAATTCTTTGGAAAAGGCTCTTTCAAATGTGGATTTTGTTCAAGAAAGTGTATTAGAGAATTATAAAGTTAAAACTGATTTAATCCAAAAAATTTCTAAATATGTAAAATCAAATGTAATTATTTCTTCAAGTTCGTCAGGACTTTTGCCCTCTAAAATTTTTTCTAAGAGTAAAAATCCTCAAAGAGGCATAATTGGACATCCATTTAACCCAGCTTATTTATTGCCAGCAGTTGAAATAGTTCCTGGAAAAAAAACTACAAGAAAGTTTCTTTTAGATGCAAACAAATATTACAAATCAATCTCAATGAGGCCAATCATGCTTAAAAAAGAATTACCAGGTTATTTATCGGATAGACTTCAAGAGGCATTGTGGAGAGAGGGTCTACATATTATTAATGAAAATTATGCAACAACACAGGAATTAGATCGTGCAATAGAAGATGGACCAGGTCTTAGATACTCAATAATGGGCACCTTTTTAACCTTTCATCTTGCTGGAGGTAATGCAGGAATGAAACATATGTTAAAGCAATTTGGTCCAGCCTTAAAATTACCTTGGACAAAATTAAAAGCTCCAAAGTTAACAAATAAATTATCTGATAAACTTATATCAGGCACAAAAAAACAAGCTAAAGGTAAATCAATTAATATGCTTTCAAATATTAGGGACCAATATTTAGTTGATGTATTAAAAATCAGAAAAAAATATGAGAATAAAATTAGAAATTGATGAAAGAAAAAATTTTTATAAATAAAACTGGTGGATGTATCTGTGGAAATATAACTTTTAATGTTAAGCTTGATGAAGTCCCTTTAGTTTTCAATTGTCATTGTATTGATTGTAGAAAAAAAATAGGAGGAATAATGACAATTATACTACTTAGAGATGGAGCAATAGATATAGACAAGTCTAAATTAAAAATTTATGAACATGAAGGTGGCAGTGGTAATAAAATTAAAAAACATTTTTGTGGGAAATGTGCTGCTCCTATTTTAACTTATGTAGAAAAGTATAAAAAATACTATTTATATGCAGGTTTACTAGACGATATTAGTTTTTTAAATAAAGCAGAGAACATACATTATAAAGAGTCTCATTTTCCATTTATGGAAATAAGCGAAAAAAATATTAAAGTTTAATAACTAATGCATTCTTAAAGTATTGCCATCCACAGCAATTACTTGTCCCGATATCCTTGGCGCATCATTCGAAATTAAAAAGCTACAAATTCTTCCAATATCCTCTTCATAAACCCAGGTATTCATTGAAGTCATTGAAACAAATTCTTTTTCTATTAATTTTTTTGAAACATTTAAAAACTTTGATTTATCCCTTATCACTCTACCCATTCTATCTCCCTTAATTGTTCCAGGACAAATAGCGTTTACTCTAATTTTAAATTTTCCTAGTTCCATTGCCAGTGTTTTGGTTATGCCAACAACTGCCCACTTACTTGCACAGTAAGGAGATCTTAATGGAAATCCAAATATACCTGCGGTTGATGATAAATTTATTATAGCTCCACCTTTATTTTTTTTTAGCAATGGAATTGAATATTTTGAAAAATAAAAATGGCTAATAACGTTTACCTTTAATGTATTTTCCCAATCCTTGCTTTTTAATTTTTCAAGTGTCCCAGTTGGTCCAGCAATTCCAACATTATTTATTAAAGCATCAATTTTTTTTGTTTTTTTTAATATTTTGCTAAAAAAATTTTTTACCTGGTTTTCATCTGAGGCATCACACTGAAATACAAATAATTTTTTATTATTGAGCTTGTGCTTCTTGCATTTATTCAGAAAAGTTGGATTGATATCACAAAGATATACTATTGCACCTTTATCTAAAAATATTTTTGCCGAACTCCATCCAATACCCGAACCTCCTGCGGATATGATTATTTTTTTATTTTTTAAGGTTATGCTCATTTTTAATTTTAAAAGATAATTCAAACTAACAAATCTTCCAACTATTAATATGTCAACTAATAATTGAATTGAGCATTAAATTATTTTATATTGATATTGATTATGCACTCAATTTCAAAAATCTCAAAAAACGGGACTTATCTTCAAGTAATTTGGGATGACGGAAAAGAGAGTAAATTTAATTATATGTGGCTGAGAGATAATTGCCCTACAGCACACGATAAAGATTCTAGGCATCGAATGTTTAATATTTTAGATGTGTCAGAAAATATAAACCCAAAAAAATACAATCTTAATAGTGATGGTAAATTAGAAATAGAGTGGAGTGAGGGAAATCATGTAAGCCATTATGATATTAATTGGCTTAGAGAGAATTGTTACACAATTAAAAATAACGAAGAATACAAATCACCTTATCAATTGTGGGATGGCAGTTTAGAAAAAAATATTGATAGTATATACATAGAACATAATGAAATAATATCTTCTGAACAGGGATTAATAAAATGGTTAGAACTTCTTCATTATAAAGGAATAGCCATAGTTTATAATGCTCCAGTAGAAAAAAATTCTGCGTTTCCTGTTTTAAATAGAATTAGCCACACAAGAGAGACATTTTTTAAAACACCTTTTGAAGTTATAAATATACCAAAACCGAATAACTCAGCTTATACAGCTCATGCACTTCAAAATCATATGGATTTACCATGGTTTGAAAATCCTCCAGGGTATCAATTTTTGCATTGTTTAGTTAATTCAGCAAAAGGAGGTGACTCATCAGCAGTAGATGCATTCGCTGTTGCAGAATATTTAAAGAATAACGACAGAGATACTTTTGATACGCTAACAAAAATTCCTTTAAAGTTTAGAGACAAAGATTATACACAAGAAGCTCATAGAAGCTTTTATGGCACTGCAATAAGTCTAACAAAAGATGGTGATTATAATGATGTTAGATTTAGTACTGCAACTATGGACGCCTTAGATTGTCATCCAGATCAAATGGATAAAGTTTATAAATCTCATCATAAATTTGGAAAACTTTTACACGATGACAAATTTCAAATAAAATTTAGGCTAAGACCAGGAGATATATATACATTTAATAATAGAAGAGTTCTTCACGGAAGAACAGAATTTGATCCAAATTCTGGACACAGACACCTACAAGGTTATTACATGGATAGAGATGAAATTGTGGGTCGATTAAATTATCTTAAGAAATAAAAAAAAGGGCTTTGAAAATCAAAGCCCTTTTTATCTAATTTATTTTAAAGTTATTATGGAAGCCAACTTTTCCATTTATCTGGATTATTGTCTAACCACTCATTAACAACTTCTTTTACATCTCTTTTCTTAATATCAACTTCAACTAACATTTTAGCTTGGTCAATATTTTGTAAAGACATTTTTTCAAAGAACTTCTTAGCATCAGCATGTTCTGCACTAGCAAAAGTAGCTGGGTTACCGTAGTTCATCGTGTAATCTTTAGCCCAACCAGTTGCTGGCCATGCAGCAGTTCCACAATCTTTCCAGTTATTTGCTTCAGTGAAGCTGTCACAAGTTTTGTGTTCTGGAAGTTGTACACCAACCATATCATACTCACCAAAGAACCAATGTGGTGACCATAGATAAAGTAGGAATGGCTCTTTACGCATGTAAGCAGCTTTTGCTTCTGCGATAGCAGCAGCTTCTGTTCCAAGTTCATCAGCCTGGAAGTCTATTCCTAAAAGATCAAGTCTTTTTTGGTCATGACAGTTCCAACCTGCAACCGGACATCCAATAAGTCTACCTTTTTTACCACTTTCAATTGTTGCAAATTTTGCTTTGTGTTTATTTAAGTCTTTCCAAGTTTTAATACCTAGTTCTTCAGCAGCGTATCTTGGTATCCAGTAGTCTGACATACCGATTATTCCTGCTGTTCCAAGTAAATCTACACTTCCATCACCACTGTATGTCCCAACGACTTTACCTTCGTATATTAAGTCCTCATTTAACATAACAGTATCAGCTTCAGCGTAACTTGGCCAACTTTCACAAGCGAAGTCTAACTCACCTGCAGCGATTGCTTCCCATAAACCAGTTCCTGAAGGAAATACAGTTTGTTTAATTTTGTATCCCATTTCTCTTTCAAGAATTGCTACGGCAACTTCGCAAGTAATTATTCCACCAGTCCAATCTGCTATAGCTGCGTGAAGTCTTTTGGCTGCATTGGCTTGACCAAAGCTTCCAATTAACAGAGCTACAGAAAGAATTAGTGCTGATATCTTTTTTGATAACTTCATTTATTTCCTCTCTTTTTAATTAATTAAAAACACATTTTAGATCAAAATGTATTGGTATGTAAACCACGCAAATAGTACTATTTGTCTTAGCTTATTAAGCCTAAAGCTTCTCTTTGTTTCTTAGTCCACGCAAGTGTAATTCTATCAATAATAATAGCTAACAATACAATTCCAATACCAGCTGCTAATCCTCTTCCAGTATCTGATCTCGCAAGACCATTAAATACTTCTAAACCTAAACCCTTACCACCAATAAGTGGTGTAACTATTTGCATTGCAAAAGCCATAATTACAGTCTGATTAAATCCAATAACTAAACTTGGAATAGCTAACGGGAACTTAACTTTATTTAATGTTTGAATAAGTGTTCCACCAAATGATCTCGATACTTCAGAGTAAGTGCCAGAAACCTGTGTTAAACCTAGAGATGTTAATCGAATTATTGGCGGAATTGAATATATTACAGTTGCAAGAACAGCTGACACTGTTCCACCACCAAAAAACATTAGAACAGGAATTAAATAACAGAAATAAGGAAGTGTTTGCATTGCATCCAACACTACGTTCTGAATATTTCTAAATCTTTCATTGTAAGATGCAATTATTCCAAGCGGAACTCCTATAACAAAACACAGCACTACAGACACAAGTACTGAGGATAAAGTTATCATTGATTGTGTCCATATTCCACATGCACCAATGAATAGAAGAAGTACCGCAGTAATTATTGCAAATCTTATTCCAACAGTTACATAACCTAAAGCTGAAAATACTGCTAATGTATACCACCAAGGTATTTGAGTTAGAAAAACATCTAAAGGTCTTAACAAATTTAAATAAACAAAAGCTCTTAAACCTTTTGCAAAAGAAATAAATCCTGGATTTACAGTCAGGCTTTCTACTGCATTTGTAATTGGTTGTCTTATTGATAATTTCCATTCTTTTGGAAATGTTCCTATTTCTAAAAAGTAATGATCTATAAATGCAATTAAAAATAAAACTAAAAAATAAGGAATAACATAATATCTTTTGCTAATAAATTCACCGATGTTTTCAGCTGTAGATTTATTAAAAATTGAAACTAAAACTCTAAATACTATTGCTATAGCAGATGTAACTGTTTGACATATGATTTTTAAAATCTTATTTCCAAAACTGAACGGCATTTCTAAAATTTTTGCGATTTGATATTTTTCCCAACTTTGTGGAAGTAAATAAAATCTTTGAACATCTGAAGGAAGTCTTTCTACATCTTTACTAAACGCTAAACTAAATCTATCAAACATTATCGCCATAAATAAAATACATAGCCCACCTTCCATTGCCCAACCAACATCCAATCTTCTTATTGCTTGCCAAACTTGGCCACCAATACCTTCGGCACCTATAAAACATGCAAGAACCACTAATGCCAATGCCATCATTATTACTTGGTTAATACCCATCATTATACTTGGTAAAGATAATGGAATTTTAATTTTAAATAACAATTGAAGTTTACTTGAACCAAAGGAAGTTGCAGACTCAATAGTTTGAGCTGGCACTTGTCTTATACCAGTGTTTGTCAATCTTATTATTGGAGGCATTGCATATATCATGGTAGCCAATATTGCTGGCGCGCCTCCTATCCCAAAAAAAAATAATGCTGGGAACAAATATACAAATGCTGGCATTACTTGCATAGTATCTAATACTGGCTTCATGAAATTTTCAAATCTATTACTTTGTGAACACAAGACACCCAGTATAAATCCAAAAAATACACATAATAAAACTGACAGACCCATCAATGCCACTGTTTGTAAGGATGGTTCCCACATTCCTGTAGCTCCCCAAAAATAAACTACAAAAGAAGAATAAATTCCCAATCGCAAACCACCCGCAATTATGCAAGGTATTACAATTATTGCTGCTATTAAAATCCAAGGAGACTCTAGCAAAAAGTCTTCTAAAAAATAGTAAGTTTCTTTTATATAGCTTGCTATAATTTTAGTGACCCATCTGTAATTTTTTTTTAAATAATCTTCTCCATCGTTCACCCAAGCTGTAAATGTAAATTTATCAGTGACTTCTTTAGGAAATTTTGAAGGCCCTTCACTTTGAGTAGATAGCCAGAGTGCTACCAAAAAAACAACTCCAATAATTACATAAGTTATTATGTTTTTTGATTGATTTGATTTATCTATTAAATCAGTTCTAGTAGCCATGTTCGCAAGTTAAAATAAATAATTTTACATTTAAAGTAAAATATTGTCTATTTTTGGGGTAATATTATTTATTAAAAATGGCTGTAGAACAAAAAATCACTTGTACAAATATATGGAAGTTATTTGGACCAGACGAAAAAAGAATTATTAAAAACCTTGATAAAAATTTAAGTATTAAGGAAGTTCAAGAAAAGACAGGACATGTTGTTGCTGTAAAAGATGTCAGTTTCTCAATTCAAAAAGGTGAAACATTTGTAGTAATGGGATTATCTGGTAGTGGAAAATCAACACTAGTGAGATGTATTTCGAGATTGATTGAACCAACAGCCGGCATAGTGAAAATGGATGATGTTGAAGTTACAAAAATGAGTGCAAGTGAATTATTAGAATTAAGAAGAAATAAAATGAGCATGGTTTTCCAACATTTTGGTTTATTTCCTCATAGAACAGTTCTAGAAAATATTGGTTATGGATTAGAAGTAAGGGGAACAAAAAAAGATATAAGAACAGAAAAGTCAATGGAAGTTTTAAAAATGGTTGGCTTAGATGGTTGGCATAATAATTATCCAAGAGAATTATCTGGAGGTATGCAGCAAAGGGTAGGACTTGCAAGAGCACTAGCTGTGGATCCTGAAATATTAATTTTTGATGAACCTTTTTCAGCATTGGATCCTTTGATTAGAAGAGAGATGCAAGATGAGCTTTTAAAGATCCAAGAAAAGCTTCAAAAAACTATGGTATTTATAACTCACGACTTTTTAGAGGCAATTAAAATGGGAGACCACATTGCAATCATGAAAGATGGAGAAGTTTCTCAAGTGGGTACACCTGAAGAAATTGTATCTAATCCGAAAGATCAATATGTTAAAGACTTTTGTGAAGATGTTCCTAAATATAAAGTATTAAGTGCAGGCAAAGTTATGAGAACTGAGTGCTGCAATGAAACAAAAAATTTATTTGAGAATGGAAAAGATAATATTTTAGATAATTCTAAAATTGAAAATTTGATAGATAGGCTAATTGATAATGATAAAACTTATCCAGTAGTTTGTAATGAAAGTGGAAAGCTATTAGGTGAAATAGACAGAGTAATAGTCATGAAATCTATGAGATCAAATCAATAAATTTGCTTATTACCTTCTATTGATTTCTTTTTAATATTATCTCTCCATATAATAATCATACCAGCAAAAATAATTACTATTACTCCAGGAAATAGTTGGCTCCATGGAGCTTCATTAAAAAAAATCCAACCAAGAATAAAAGATGACGGTATCCCAAGATACTCAAATGAAGCTATTTTACTTGCTGAAATTAAACGGTAAGAATAAATAAACAATATTGCTGCTGTACCACCTAAAACTCCAGTCATTGTCATCAAAATAAAATCTTTAAAATTTTTAATTTCAACATGTCCTGTAGTTACAAAAAATAAAAGTAAACCACCAATGACATTAAATATTAATGTGTATAACTGAATTTTTGCAGTTGAATGATTGCCTTGAATGAATTTTAAAATTATGACAGTGAAAGCCCATGCTATAGCGGTTAGAATTGGAAAAATTGAGTACAAACTAAAAATTTCACTTGTTGGTTTCATTATCATAACTACACCAACAAAACCAATTATAACTGCTGACCATCTGTAAATACCAATTTTTTCACTCAATAAAATTATTGATAGTATTACTATGAAGAAAGGTGATGAAAAGGTTAGCGTCATTGCTGTTGCAAATTCCAGATTTACTACTGAGATAAAAATGAATACATTCATAGAAAGAAAACATATTCCTCTCAAACAACTCAATATCAAAAACTTATTTCCTAAGTTTTTGAATATTGTTGAAAATTCATTTGTGAATAAGATCAATAATAACAAAGGTATAATTGCTGCTACATTTCTAAATAAAGTTAATTGAATTATTGAGTATTCATCACCTAAAAATTTAATAATAACCATGTAAAGATCTATACATAAAATTGCTAAGAGCATTGTAGCAATTGCTAAATATGTTTTTTTTAGATCTGTTTTTTCAGATGAAATTTTCATTTAATAATATTGAAATTAGTATAAGTTTTTAAAATATTATGCAAAATTTTAAGCTTAATGAAGAATTTTTATTAAATAATCAGGATTGGACATTCCCAACTTTTACAGCTTATGGACCTGGAAGATTTAAAGAAATTGGAAAGTTTTGTAAAAATTTTAAAATAAATAATGCATTAATCGTTACTGATAGTGGTAGTGTAAATTTACCATTTATAAGTGATTTACAAAATTTACTTAATGACTCAAAAATCAAATCAGATATTTATTCAAATATATCGCCAAATCCTAGAGATGATGAAATAGATTCTGGATGTAAAAAATTTCGTGAAGGCAATCATGATGCAATAATTGCAATAGGCGGTGGAAGTGCAATGGATGGAGGAAAAGCAATTTCTCTTACAGTTGATAGCGGTGTGCCTTTATGGGATTTTGAATTTGAAAAAGAGCCACCAAAACTAACTATGGAAAATCCTTTTCCAAAAATAATTACTATTCCAACTACAGCAGGAACAGGTGCTGAAACTGAAGTTACTGCCATGGTCACTCATCTTGAAAAAGGAATGAAATTTTGTTTATGGCATCCAGATGCCCGACCATGTTTAGCTTTAGTAGATCCAGAGCTAACTTTAAAATTACCGGCTAATCTTACTGCTTGGACCGGTATAGATGCAATGATACATGCAATTGAAGGTTATAGTGTTCCTATGTTTCATCCACTTTGTGATGGTTCTGCATTAGAAAGTTTAAATTTAATTTCAAAATCACTTTATGCAGCTGTCGAAGAACCTGATAATCTTTTAGCGAGAGGAGGAATGATTATAGGATCTTATTTGGGTGGAATAGCTTTCTTAAAAGGCCTAGGTTTAGTTCATGCAATTTCGCACATGGTTGGTGCTGAATATAATACTCATCATGGATTGACTAATGCAATTATACTTCCTGCAGTCATGAAATATAATTTACCTGGATTAGAAGAAAAAGTAAAAAGAATGTCAGAGGCCATGCAATTTGAAAACCATTCAATTGAAAGTTTTCAAGACAACTTAAATATAATTCTAGATAGATTAAAAATCCCTAAAGGATTAAATGAATTAGGAGTGCCAGAAGATTGCCAAGAGAGAATAGCAAAGAAATCAATGTTAGACCAAGCTTATGGACAAAATCCTAAAAAGGCATCATTAGATGAGGTCAAGACTTTAGTTTTAGAGAGTATTAGACAAGCAAGATAGGTTTAATTAAGTGCTTGAGAATTTTTCTGTCCATCAAATAATTTCAAAAATAAAAAAAAGAGAAATTAAAATAGTAGAGGTACTAAATTTCTATTTAGATAGAATAAAAAAATTCAATCCAAAATTAAATGCTATTATTTCACATATAGATGAAACAAAAATTACTGAAGAAGCAAAATTAAAAGATGAAAATTTTAATAGTGATAATGACAAAGATGATATTTATGGACTTCCAATTGCTGTTAAAGAATTATTTGATATTAAAAATGAGGTAACATGCTATGGATATAAAGAGTTATTAAAAAATATACCAAAAAAGGACTCTTTATTAGTAGATAATTATAGAAAAAACACAATTTTAATTGGTAAAACAAATCTCTCTGAATTTGCTGTTGGTTGTCATACTACTAACAGAGTTTATGGAGCAACTTCAAATGTTTATGATCATAGTAAGTCAGCGGGAGGGTCTTCTGGTGGTGCAGCAGCAGCTGTTGCAGCAAATTTAATTCCTTTTGCAGATGGCACAGATATGATGGGATCTTGTAGAAACCCAGCAGCATTTGCAAATATTTATGGATTAAGACCAACACCTGGTGCGATTGCAGAAGATAGATTTGAAATTAAAAATTTAAAAGATTTTCCTTTAATATCTACAACTGGATGTTTTGCTAGGACTCCCAATGACATGGAATTTTTATTTAACTATATAAAAGGGAAGAATGTAAAGGATAAATTATCTTTCGATCTTGAAGATATAAATTTTAAAAAACTTTCAGATTTAAAAATTGGATGGTGCATTGATCTAAACGAACAATATAACTATGAAGATGGAATTATAGACTTATGTGAAAATATTTTAAAAAAATTACAGTCAAATAATTTAAATATTGAAGATTTAAAAACTGAAATTAACCCAGGAGAATTATGGTATTCTTGGATAACATTAAGAGCCAAAACATTATATGAAAACTTTTTGTTATATAATTTAAAAAATTTAAATGAATTACCTTCTCAAGCATATTGGGAATATGAAAAAGGGAAAAACATCAAAACAAACGATGTTTTAAAAGCAATAGAAATAAGAAATAAATATATGGATAAAATACAAAACCTATTTAAACATTACGATTTTTTAGCATTACCTTCAGCTCAACTATTTCCTTTTGAAAAGAACCTAAACAATCCAGAATTTATCAATGATAATAAAATTGACACTTATCATAGATATATGGAAGTCTATACATTACCAAGTTTGCTTGGTTTGCCAACTATATCTATTCCAGTTGGTTTTAATAATAAAGGGCTACCAATGGGAATGCAGATTATAGCAAATGTTAAAGAAGATAATAAACTAATTAACTTTGCCAAATCTTATGAAGAAATTTTTAACTTTTCAAAATTTAAACCAGAATTAACGGAATAATAATGACCAGACACCCTCATCATTTTAAAATTTCATTTGCATTAGCTATTGCTGCTGGTTCATGGGGAATTTATTGGTTACCTCAAAGAATACTAGAAGATGGAGGTTTGACTGGTGGCTGGGGAACAATATCCCAAATGGTGGTTGGAATATTAATATTATCACCAGTCGCAATTTGGAGAGTTATAAAAGGAAAGTCTATTGGATTGGAATTTCCTCTGACTGGTTTTTTTGTTGGAAGTGGATTTGTTTGTTATGCTCTTAGCTTTCTTCTTACTGATGTGGTTAAAGCATTAATCATGTTTTACATGATACCTGTTTGGACAACAATATTTGAAATTATATTTTTAAAAAAGAAATTTGGTTGGAAGAGGGTAATCACATTAGGTTTAGCAC
Organism: uncultured Pelagibacteraceae bacterium; assembly: GCA_902574685.1. Taxonomy (GTDB): domain Bacteria; phylum Pseudomonadota; class Alphaproteobacteria; order Pelagibacterales; family Pelagibacteraceae; genus Pelagibacter. The sequence continues at coordinate 17,769 of CACGOO010000008.1, forward strand.
TAGGAGGTTTATGGATTGTATTCAGTCAAGAAAATATAATCCCATTACCTCAAAATGCAGGGGATTGGTTGGCTCTTGCTGGAGGTGCACTATTTGGTGCTGGTTTAATTAGAATGGAAATAATTAAAACAGATGGAGTCTTTCCAATTATATTCACATTCTTTTTTTATGGAGGTTTAGCCAGTATACCTATTGGGTTATTCTTAGTAGATTATTTAGGACCAGTTCCATCAGTGGAGGTTATCATGTCAATGTCCACTTTTTTATTACTTATCTCGATATTTTATTTTATTCCTACAGGAGTAATAATCTTTTGGGCTCCAAGCAAACTAGGAGCCGGCTTATCATCTATTTTATTTTTAGCTGAAATAATTGTTGGTGTTGTTAGTGCTAGTATTTTAACAAATGAACCTTTTGGTTGGAGAGAAACAATAGGTAGTATTCTAATAATTCTTGGTGGTGTAATTGAAGTTGTATATGTTCCAAAGTCAGAGAAGAAATTAGCATAATGGATATTAATGAATTATTGAAATCAAAAAAAAAAGTCTTCTTAGATGGTGGAACAGGCTCAGAAATTCAGAGACTTGGCGGAACTATGGGACCAGCTTTTTCTGGTTTAGCAAATGTTTTCTCACCAGAAATAGTAATCAAAGTACATGAAAGTCATATAAACGCCGGATGTGATATGATAACAACCAATACTTTTGGAACTGCAAGACATTGTCTTGAGCCTTCAAATTTAGGAGATCAGACTATAAAAATTAACATTGATACAGTTAAGTTAGCAAGACAAGCGGTCAAAAATTCTGGAAAAAAAATTAAAATTGCAGGAAGCATGTCAACATATTTAGCTTTGGCTGAAAATGAATTTAGACCTGACACAAAATTTGTACCATCATTTGCAAAAGAAGAAAAAAATTATAAAGAACAAGCGAAGGTATTAAAAGAAGAGGGAGTCGAAGTGCTTATTCTTGAAATGCTTTTAGATATTGACCATGCTAAAATTTTGCTTAATGCAGCCTTGGAAACAGGTTTACCTGTCTGGGTTGGATTAAGTTGCTGCATAAGTAAGTTTGATGAAACCGTAGTAGGTAGAAATTTTAGAGCTGAAAAAGAGAGATCTATTATATATGACCCTTTAAAATATCCTGACGTGCCAAAATTCCTTCCTGAAGATAAAATTATAAATTTCGCTGAAATAATTAATTCACTCAAATCTATCGGTGGAGATGTTTATGGCATTATGCATAGTTGGTTTATTGATACAAAGGAGGGAATGAAAGTTTTAAAATCAAATTGGAATGGGCCAATTATGTTCTATCCAGAAATTCATAAATTTGACACGAGTACTATGCAAGCATTAATAACTGAAAATGAAATTGAATTTGTTGATAAGTGTTCTGAGTTAATAGACGATCAGGTAAAAATTATTGGGGGTTGTTGTGGCGTCACAGATAAACATTTAAAATCCTTGATAACAAGATTTTCTTAAATTAGTAATCTTTACTAATTATTTGGTCTATCATATTTACCATATCTTTTTTATATTTTTCATTTGTTGCAGATTTAGTCTCTAAGACAGAAAAAAATGCAGCAACAACTTTTGTTTTCAAATTTATTCCTAAAAATTGGCCCCCATACCCAGAGTGACCAATCCAGTTACCGCATTTCATTAATGAATTAACATAACAGACAAATTTATCTTTTGATAATTGAATGTATTTGGGTCCCTCACTATTAATAGTTTTACTCAAAAAAGTTTTAGAACCAATATTTTTTCCATTTATACCTTTTCCAAACCTAGAAAAAAGTAAACCCATTCTTAAAAAATCTCTTGTAATTAAACTTCCGCCTCCAGACATCCACGGTGTTCCAAATCTATCTGTTCCTATATACAATCCTTCTTCAAATCCTGTTGCTTCAACTGTTTCCAACAGCCATTGTCTTAAACTTTTTTTACTTACTTTTTCTATAATTAGTCCAATAACATCGGTATTAGCTGATTTATAATGCGCCAGATCGGTATAATTTTTTAAATCTCTGCTTTTTAAAGATTTAATTGAATTTAAATATTGTTCCTGGCTTTGAATGTTTTTGCCTTTAATCGGCAGTCTCCATCCTCCTACAGGCTCATGTAAAAATGAAGACGAATAAGCTTTTGTATAATCTTCGCTATATAGATTTACAATGTTCATGTCTAAAACGTCTTTTACTTTTGCATTTGCATAACCACTGCCAATTTTTGGCAAGTAAAATGAAATTTTCTTATTTAAGTTAATTAGTTTTCTGTCTATCAGCTCTCCCACAAATAAATGTATAAACATTTTTGTAATTGACATAATTGTTTGAGGCTGATTTGTAGAAAAGTCCTTTGCGTACTGCTCGAATAAAATATCCTGATCTTTACCAACTATTAAAGAGCAAAAAGCTTTATTTTTAGTTACCTTTTTTACTAAAGATAATTTACCAATTCTCTTATTAATTTTTTTTTTTAATTTTAAAACAAAATCTGATCTAAGGTATATTCCATATCTATTAATTTTATATAAATTTCTAAAACCCAACCTCCTTTTATTTGGGAGATTCCATTGAGCTTTATTATCTTTTCTTGTAACTAATTCTGGATTTTTTTCTGAAATAATTTTTTTCAAATTAGTACTTTTTATCCAAACTTAAGAGATTTATTTTTCTCGTACTTTTGATGATAGCCTTCTGCTTTACAATAGTTTTTTTCTTTGGAAACTTTTGTAGTAACTTTTCCATCTAATTTCTCATTCATTTCTTTTAAAATTTTCTCTGCTGTATTTTTTTCATTATCATTATTATAAAATATCTCAGAGCGATATTGAATTCCTACATAAGTTCCTTGTCTATTCTTTTGAGTTGAGTCATGGAGTTTAAAAAATAATCTGACCATGTCTTCATAGCTTAAAATATTTTCATCATATTGAACTTTGACTACTTCTATGTGACCTGTATCCCCACCACAAACTGCTTTGTAAGTAACATTAGGATCATCACCTCCGCAATAACCACATTCGGTAGATAATATTCCTTTTATACCATCGTATTTAGTTTCGTCCCAAAAACAACCAATACCACCAATAAAAGTTTTCATAATTTTACAATATATTATTACTTCAAAATTGAAACAGCTTTTATCTCTTCAACTCCTATACCACAACAACCACCAACAATTTTTACACCTTTGCTAAACCATTTTTTTGCTACTTCCAAATAATCATTGGGTGAAAAATCATCCACAAACTTCCAATTTGGTTTTTCGTAATAGCCTTTGTTAGGGTATGCACCAATAACTCCATTATAATTTTTTAATGCAGTATCTAAAGCTGCACTCGTTGTTTTAATATCTGAGTGAGCAATTAAAATTGGCCCCTTATGTAATTTACTAAAATTTTTCAACGATACTTCTAAATCCTCGTAAATTTCAGTTTTATTCTTCACATCATCATAACCAAGTGTAATATTTTTTGTATTCTGATCTATTACACAAGAAATAGAAAGCCAAACAGGTAACTTTATATTTGAAGAACACTCAAGCATAGTCTCCACGATTTCTGCTTGAGATGTCATTGCTTCTAAAATTATTAAATCAACACCCTCATTTGATAAAATTTTAATATGTTCATTAAAACATGGCTTCATGTTCTTTGTTCCAAGTTTAAGAAAACTTCCATAACTCGAAACACTTCCTGCTAAACAGATGTTCTTTTTTGAATTATTAATTGCTTGTTTTGCAATTTGAACTGCTTGTTTATTAAATAATTCAATTGAGTCTTCATATCCGTGTTTTCTAAGAGAAATTGGAGTTGTAGCATAAGTATTTGTTGTAATAACATCAGCACCTGCATCAATATAATTTTCATGAACTTCTTTTAGAAATTCTGGGCTATCTACCGAACATTTTCCACACCAGAGGTTTTGATCCATTTTAGCTCCTTTTTTTTCAAGCTCAGCACCTATACCTCCATCAAGTAAAATAATTTTTCCTTCATTGATTTTTTCTTTAATTAAATTGTAAGACATCAATTGTTTGTGAAAGCACAAATTTTATTATTATCAAGATCTCGAATATAAGAATAGTAAACTCCAGAACCTTCTGGTCTTTCACCTCCAGCTCCTTCACTTTTTCCACCTGCCTTAAGTCCAATCTCATGAAACTTATCAACTATATCTCTAGATGATGTAATAAATGAAACTTGCGTTCCATTTCCATTAGTTGCCTTTTTCATATTGACAGGTTTGGTCACATAAAACTCTATAGTTCCATCGCCATTTTTTTCTGTGTAACCAGCACAAACTTCATCTTTATAATTTCTTTCTAGATTTAAAACTTTTAAGACTTCATCATAAAAAATTATTGCTTTTTCTAAGTTATTGGTTCCTACCATTACATAACCAAGCATTTTAATTTTTCCATTCAGTAATAGTTTTTACCTCTAGATATTCATGCAATCCCCAGGTCCCACCTTCACGTCCATTTCCAGATTGTCTATACCCACCAAAAGGAGTCCCAGAGTCAGCTGCTTTATGATTTACATACACAATTCCGGACCTTAATTTTTTTGAGACTCTTTTTGCCTTTTCATTATCCTCTGTTTGTAAATAGTTTCCTAATCCATATTCTGTATCATTTGTAATTTGGATAGCTTCCTCTTCATTTTCAAAAGGAATAATCGACAATACTGGTCCAAATATTTCCTCTTTAGCAATTCTCATATTATTATTAACATCAGTGAATACTGTTGGTTTAATAAAATAACCTTTCTTTAGATCTTCAGGTTTGTCAGGACCACCTGCTACTAAAGTAGCACCTTCTTCAATTCCACTATTTATTAAACTTTGAATTTTATCAAATTGAGTTTTTGAAATTACAGGCCCAATATGGTCACCAGCTTTTGAAGCAAGATCAACTTTAATTTTATTTGCTTCATCTGCAGCTTCTTCAACAGCTCTTTTATAAATTGATTTTTCAACAAGCATTCTAGTTGGGGCATCACAGGATTGACCTGAATTACTCATTACGTTTCTAATACCATCTCTGACTGCATCAGGATATGCATCAGCAAAAACAATATTTCCACCTTTACCACCAAGTTCAAGACAAACTCTTTTTATAGTTTCAGCAGCATTCTTTGTAATTAATTTTCCAGCTCTAGTAGATCCTGTAAATGAGACCATATCAACATCAGGATGTCCTGACAGGTCAGTTCCAACACCAGGCCCATCACCATTTACCAAATTAAATACTCCAGCTGGAAATCCAGCCTCATCTATCATCTCTGCAAATAGCATTCCTGACAATGGTGCAATTTCAGATGGTTTAAGTACCATTGTACACCCAGTAGCAAAAGCTGGAATTACTTTTAAAGCAATTTGATTTATAGGCCAATTCCAAGGTGTAATTAATCCGCAAACTCCAATTGGCTCATATACAATATGATTAGTAGATCCTTTATCAAAACCTGGTTCGAATTCGAATTCTTTTAATCTTTTTATAAAGTCTTCGATATGACCTGCGCCAGAAGATGTTTGATTAGCTGAACACCAATCTTTAGGACAACCAAGCTCTGTAGTAATAGCATCAGTCATATCATCCCATCTAGAATTATAAATTTTTAATAATTTTTCTAATAAATTTAACCTTTCATCTTTTGAAGTTTCTTTCCAAGTCTCAAATGCAGATTTTGCTGCTTTGACTGCAGCATTTGTATCATCAGAACTTCCAAGACTTATAATTGCACAAACTTCTTCTGTTGATGGATTAATAACTTCACATTCATTCTTGTTTACTGGCTCAACCCATTTGCCATTGATATAAAATTTTTTTTTATCGAGCATTTATATTTCAAAATTAATTTTTCTTATTATACGTTTATTTACTATATCCATTCAAGAAATTAGATACAGTTTTTAAATTTTAATGATTAATCAATATGTGGTGGTATATTGTATTTATGAAATCACAAAAAATAGAACCAAAGTTTGAAAATAACCAAAATCCACGTATTGGACTTATCGCTTTAGCAACCGATCTAGTGATTGAAAAAGATTTTATAAGTGTAATTAAAGATAAAAAAATAGATTTTTTTGTAAATAGAATAGAATGTTATAATCCCTTAACCAAAGAGAATTTGATCAAAATGTCAGAGAATATTACTCAAGTAACAAGAGATATCTTGCCAGAGCAAAAATTAGACTGTGTTGTATATGCTTGTACATCAGGAACTATTGCAGCAGGGTACGATAATATTAAAAATAAAATACAAGCAGCAAAACCTGAGGCAAAACTTTCAACACCAAGTACAGCAGCTTTGAAAGCATTGAAAAAATTAAATATTAAAAAACTTTCTATATTCACACCTTATAGTAAAAAAGTTAACGATGATGTTATTGATTATTTTAAATCATCTGGTTTTGAAATCACCTCAAATTCATACTTTGATATTCATTCTGACATGGAGATTGGTAAAGTAGATCAAAATTATCTGTTTGATGTGCTAATAAATTTAGATGTAAGTGAGGCAGATGCTTTATTTGTATCTTGCACCGCTTTACCAGTTCTTCCTCTAATACAAAAATTAGAAGATAAACTTGGAATACCAGTTCTTTCAAGCAATCAGGCTTTAATCTGGGAATCTTTAGAAAACATAGGTGAAAATAAATCTGTAAAAGGATTTGGAAGACTGTTTGATTAATTTATGTCCTTTTCAAAAGAAGAATACAAACAAAGACTATTAAAAGTTCAATCTTTGATGAGAGAGAAAAAAATTGATTTAATCATTTCTCACGACACAAATAATATGAATTATCTTACAGGCTACGATGCTTGGTCTTTTTATTATGCACAATGTGTATTAGTGCACGTTGATTCAAAAGAGCCAATTTGCTTTGTTAGAGATCAGGATGCAGGTGGGGCGTACATAAAGACCTATTTAAATAAAGACAATATTATTGTTTATGATGAGAGTTATATTCATACTTGGCCAAAACATCCCTATGATTACTTGACCAAAGTAATTAAAGAAAAAAAATGGGATAAACTGTCTATTGGAGTTGAAATGGATGCTCATTATTTTACAGCTTTTTGTTATGAAAAGATTAAACAGGGGTTACCAAATGCAAACATTATCGATTCTGATCGACTAGTTAATTGGGCTAGATTAATTAAATCTAATGCAGAGATAAATTATATGAAGTCTGCTGCTTTAATTTCTCAAAAAGGAATGCAAACTGCAATGGAAGTAATTAAACCTGGTACAAGACAATGCGATGCTGTTGGAGAAATTCAAAAGTCTTTATTTTATGGTACAGAAGAATTTGGAGGTGAATATTCTAGTATCGCAACGCTTCTTCCAACTGGAAAAGGTACATCTGCTTCACATTTAACAGCAACCCAAGATAAATTTATTGAAGGTGAAGCAACCATAATTGAACTTTCAGGTGTTTATAAAAGATATCACGCACCTATGGCTCGAACAATTTTATTAGGTAAACCTGATCAATTAAAAATAGATACAATGAATAAAACTATAGAAGCTTTACAAGCTGGAATTAATGCTACAAAACCCGGAAACACAGCAAATGATGTTGCCCAAGCCTTTTGGAAAATTTTAGATAAATATGGTATCGAGAAGAAATCAAGAACGGGTTACTCAATAGGTATTGGATATCCACCAGATTGGGGAGAGCATACTTTAAATATTTATAAAGGCGATATGACAGTACTTGAACCAAATGTTTGTTTTCATATGATTGCAGTAATGCAGTTTGGTGATTGGGGAGTAGAAGCATCTGAAGCAATCCGAGTTACCGACAAAGGTTGTGAATTATTCTGTAAATTTCCAAAAGAGCTACATATTAAGAACTATTAGCTATTGATAATTAACTTCTTAAATGTTTTAAACACTAGATGTCTAAAAATACAGAATTCGTTAAGTTCGATAAAGTTGACAAAAGTTACGATGGTAAAGTTTTAGTAGTAAAAGATTTAAATCTTAATATCTCAGAGGGCGAGTTCATTACTATGCTTGGTCCATCTGGTTCAGGAAAAACAACTTGTCTGATGATGTTGGCTGGATTTGAAACACCAACCAATGGTGAAATCTATTTAGATTCTAATCCTATTTCAAATATTCCACCGCACAAAAGAGGAATTGGAATGGTTTTTCAAAATTATGCATTGTTTCCTCATATGACAGTTTATGAAAATTTAGCATTTCCTTTAAGAGTTAGAAAAGTTCAAAAAGATGAGATTGATAAAAAAGTAGATAAAGCTTTATCAATGGTTTCTTTATCAGGATTTGAAAGTAGAATGCCAGCGCAATTATCTGGTGGTCAGCAACAAAGGGTAGCTGTTGCAAGAGCTTTAGTATTTGATCCAGCAGTAGTTCTAATGGATGAACCTCTTGGAGCTTTAGATAAAAACTTAAGAGAAAGCATGCAATACGAAATTAAACATATTCATGAAAATATTGGTGTTACTGTAGTTTACGTTACACACGATCAAGGAGAAGCATTAACAATGTCAAATAGGATCGCAGTTTTTAATGATGGTAAAGTTCAACAATTATCAAGTCCTGATAAATTGTACGAAGAACCAGTTAATTCTTTCGTTGCAGAGTTTATAGGTGAAAATAATACATTTGGAGGAGAAGTAACTGACATTTCAAAAGATGTTTGTAAAGTTAAACTACAAAATGGAGAAATTTTAGCTAATCCAGTTTCAGTAACTTCCAAAGGTGATAAAACAACAGTTTCAATAAGACCTGAGAGGGCATTGATAAATCCAAAAGATAAAATGGATAATAATCAAACGGGAAAAATCGAAGAAGTTATTTACCATGGTGATCACACTAGAGTAAGATTAGATCTTTTAGGTAATAAAGAATTTATTTTAAAAGTTCCAAATAGCTCAAACGAGTTAGATTTAAAATTAGGTAATGAGATTAAAGTAGGATGGAACAGTCAAGACGCAAGAGCTCTAGATCCTAAATAATTTCTTAAATATCCCAGTATTCCTATAACAAAATGGCCTGTTGACTCTGAATATCGTTTTTGTTGTACTTCGCTTATATAAATTAATTTATATTAAACGTTTAAACGGAGGATAAATGAAAAAATTAAGTAAATTATTACTTGCTCTTTCTTTTGCTCTTTCAATAACTTCATCTGCATTTGCTGTTACAGTAGCATCTTGGGGTGGAGCTTATACAGAGTCTCAAAAGCTAGGGTATGGTGATCCAACTGCAAAAGCTCTTGGTGTTGATATCAACTGGGTAGACTATTCAGGTGGATTATCTGAGATTAAAGCTCAAAAAGAAGCAGGTGCAATTACTTGGGATATTATCGATGTATTCGCATTTGATACTATCAACGGATGTGACGAAGGAATTTTTGTCGAATTCGATTTTGACAAAGACTTCCCTGCAGCTCCAGATGGAACTCCTGCAAGTGAAGATTTCTTTGCTCCAATGCCGAGTAAATGTGCTGTAGGAAACATTTTATATTCTTGGAACTATGCTTACAACGTAAACAATGTTGACGGCACACCATCGACTATAAAAGATTTCTTTAACACTAAAAAATTTCCAGGAAAAAGAGCTATTTACAAATCTGCTCTAACAAACCTAGAAATAGCATTAGCTGGTGACGGTGTTTATATGGGTAAAGGTGGATCAGAGATCTACAAATTACTAGAAACTGAAGCTGGTGTTAATAGAGCTATGAATAAAATTAAAGAACTTTGTACAGATCCAAATGGTGGATGTGTATTCTGGTCTGCAGGTGCTCAACCACCAGAATTATTAGTATCTGGTGAAGTTGTTATGGCAACTGGTTGGAATGGAAGATTTTTTAATGCTGAAATCGGTGAAGGTGCTCCAATTAAACAAGTATGGGATGGACAAGGTCTTGACTATGAATATTTCGCACTTGTTAAAGGTGGACCAGATGAAGCAAATGCTAAAAAAGCTTTAGCAATGATGACTAACACTGAAATGTTAGCTGGAAGTGCTAAATATATTGCATATGCTCCATACAGATTATCATCTTTAGAAATTATCAAAGCAAATGAGCCTTGGTACAAAGATGGTAAAACTGAAATGATGCCACAAATGCCAACTGCTCCTTCAAACACTAAAAAATACTTTTTAGTTGATCCATTTTTCTGGGCTGATAACGGTACAGAACTTGGTGAGAAGTGGGAAGCTATGAAAGCTGGTCTATAAAAGAGTATAAAAGACTAGAATAATATAATATATATAGGGCGGCTTTTTTAAGTCGCCCTTTTTATTTATGAGCAGCGAAACAAAACAAATACTTACAACTGACGGAATTCCTTTAGAGATAAGTTTAAAAAAAGCTGAAAGAAAAAACAAAATTAAAGCATTTTTACTTGTTGCGCCATTATTACTTTTTTTGATTATTACTTATATTTTTCCAATAGGAGAAATGTTTACAAGAAGTATTGATGATAAAATGATTACAAACATGCTTCCAAAAACATTTAAGTCTATGGAGACATGGGATGGTAAAGAACTTCCATCTGAAGAAGTATTTGCTTCATTTTTATCTGATTTTAAAATTCTTGTAGAAAAAAAAGAACATGGAAAACTAGCTCAAAGACTTAATAAAGAAAAAAATGGGTTCAACACCATCACAAAAAAATTATTCAGACAGGTAAAAAGAAATAAAATTGACGAGACACAAAGTATTAAAGAACAAATAATGAAAGTTCATAAGAGATGGAGAAATGTAGAATATTGGCAAGCTATTAAAAGGACCGCACCTCCTTACACTTCAGCTAAATATTTAAAAGCTATGGATATGTATTTGAATGAAGATAACAAAATTACTCAAGTTAGTGAAGATAGAAGAATACATAGAATTTTATGGTTGAGAACTGTAGAGGTTGCTTTCTTTGTTACTGTATTCTGTTTCTTAATGGGTTACCCAATAGCCCATTTACTAGCAACACTTCCAATGAAGTATAGTAATTTATTAATGATTTGTGTTCTTCTTCCGTTTTGGACGTCTTTATTAGTTAGAACAGCTAGCTGGATGATTTTGCTTCAACAGCAAGGAGTAGTTAATGATTTCTTTGTATTGATTGGCCTTGTGTCAGACGATAATAGGCCAGAAATGATGTACAACAAAGTCGGAACTTATGTTGCTATGACACAAATTCTATTACCATTTATGGTTTTACCACTTTACAGTGTGATGAAAACTATCTCGCCAAGTTTAATGAGAGCAGGTAAATCTCTTGGCGGAACACCTTTTGTGGCTTTTTGGAAAGTATATTTTCCATTAACCATACCAGGTATTGGGGCAGGGTGTCTTTTAGTTTTTATTTTAGCAATTGGATACTACATCACACCCGCTTTAGTTGGGGGAGCATCAGGAACCTTAATTAGTAACCAAATTGCATATCATATGAAAACTACTTTAGATTGGAGTTTTGCTTCAGCGATGGGGCTTATGTTGCTTGGAGGAGTTTTGGTTATCTATTGGCTTTATAATAAATTAGTTGGAGTTGATAATATTAAGTTAGGTTAGTATGGCATTACCAAAGTATACAGAAACTAGATATAGAATTTGGCACTACTTTTACATTGCCATATGTACTTTTGTTTTTATTTTTTTAATAGCACCTTTGTTTGTAATATTTCCATTATCATTTAATGCAGAAGAGTTTCTTGTTTTTTCAGAAGGAATGAAGAATTTAGACCCAGATGCTTTTTCATTAAGATGGTACAAAGATATGGTTTACGGTACAAAGAACCCATGGGGTCTTGCTGCAAAGAATAGTTTTATTATTGCTATATTTGCAACTTTAGGGTCAGTAATTTTAGGAACGGTTGCTGCATTAGGATTAAGCAGTAGACACATGCCTTTTAAAGGAATAATAATGGCAACCTTGATTTCACCAATGATAGTTCCACTTATTATATCAGGTGTTGCAATATTCTTTTTTATGGCAAAAGCAGGTTTAGCGGCAACTCATACAGGAATAGTTTTAGCTCATATAATTTTGGGAACACCTTTTGTTGTAATTACTGTTACCGCAACATTATCAGGTTTCGATCATAGTGTAACAAGAGCGGCAGCTAGTTTAGGTAGTAACCCAGTAAATACATTTATGAAAGTAACACTTCCGTTGATTTTACCTGGAGTAATATCAGGAGGTTTGTTTGCTTTTGTAACTTCTTTTGATGAAGTTGTAGTCGTTTTATTTTTAGCTGGTCTTGAAAATACAACTATTCCAATTCAAATGTGGACAGGTTTAAGAGAACAATTAAGTCCTACAATTCTAGCAGTTGCTACATGTTTAATCGTTTTATCGACCTTAATATTGATAAGTGCTGAATTATTAAGAAGAAGATCAGAACGTTTAAGAGGAATTAATAGATAATTAATTTACCGACTCGATTACAGTCGCAATACCCATACCTAAACCAATACATTGAGTAGATAAAGCGTATTTCTTATTTTCACGTCTTAGCAAATCAGCAGCTTTGCCAGTAATTCTAGCTCCTGTTGCTCCAAGAGGATGTCCAAGAGCTAACGCTCCACCATCCAAATTAACTTTCTTTTGATCGATACCAAGATCTTTTAAGCATGCTATTGATTGAGAAGCAAAAGCTTCATTAATTTCTACAATATCGATATCATTAATTGATAAATTTGCTCTCTCTAATGCTTTTTTAGTTGCCCCTATAGGCCCAAGTCCCATTACATCAGGCTCACAACCTTTTACTCCAGTTGCAACAATTCTACCCAAGATTTCTAATCCATTTTCTTTTGCATAACTTTCTTCACATATCAATGTTGCTGCTGCTCCATCGGTAAGAGGGGAGGATGTTGCTGCTGTAACAGTTCCTTCTTGATCAAATGCAAGTTTTAAACCATCCAAAGTTTCTTGATTACTTTTTGGTCGTATGTTTCCATCTTTTGTGCAGCCAGCAATTTCAACTATTTCATTTTTAAATTTACCATTAACTTCAGCTTCATTAGCTTTTTGATGACTTTGAATTGCAAACTCTTGTTGTTCAGTTCTTGAAATTTTATATCTCTTCGCAACATTTTCAGCAGTTATTCCCATTGAAAAATAAACATTTGGATTTTCTTTATCTGTGTAAGGATAAGGTATTGGTTCAAAGCCAGTTGTAACTCTAGTCATACTTTCAACACCTCCACATACGAAAACTTTTCCTGCGCCCATTGCTATTTTACCCGCTGCAACATGAATAGCTTCCATAGATGAGCCACACCATCTATCAACTGTCATTCCAGATGTATGTATTTCCATTCCAGATAAAAATGTTGTGAGTTTCCCAATATTAAAACTCTGCTCTCCAACCTGGAAAGCACACCCAACAACAATATCTTCTATATCAGCAGAATTTACTTTAGTTTTAGATACAAGATTTTTAACAACTTCTGCAAACATATTTACAGGCTTAACATCAATCAATTCACCTTTTCTTGCCATAGTAAAAGGTGATCTTGAATATCCTGCTATTACTGCTCTTTTCATATAAGTCTTATACCCACTAATTATTATTTTGAAAATGGTAAAGAGGACACAATTCCTTTTCTTAATTTATTATCTGGAGTGTGCACTAAAACTTCTGACCCTATTTTACTAAATTCATTTAAAATCATGGATAAACCAATATTTTTTTTGAATTTTGGAGAATAAATCCCTGAGGTAATTTTACCAATTAATTTCTTATTTCTTGAATATAGTGGAAAAGGAATTGAACATGGAGGACAATCTACACCATCAAATAATACTCCTTTTAATTTTTGTTTTACACCTTGTTTCTTAATTTTCTCTAAAGCATTTTTTCCAATGAAATCATGATCGCTTTCGCTATTACAGTATTTTTCTAAGTTACATTCAATTGGATTATTTTCTTTTGTAAAATCATTTCCATAAGACATTAATCCCGCTTCTATTCTGTCAATTAAATTTGGGCATCCTGGAGCAATATTAAATTCTTTTCCCGCTTTCCATATTATATCCCAAATTTTTTCTCCCATTTCATTTTTGTCGAAGTAATCTTCAAAGCATTTAAAATAAATCTCAAATCCATCTTGTTTGCTATATCCTGATCTTGCAATAACTTGTTTGGTTCCTAAAAAATCAAAGATCCTAAAATTAAAAAATTTTAATTTTCTAATATCTTCACCAAATATTGATGCCATTAGATCTTCAGACTTTGGACCTTGTACTGCAAGAGGATATACATCTGGTTCTGTTATGTTTACATTCAAATTTAAACCAACCGCAATACCTTTTGCCCAAAGCAATACATCTGAGTCTGCTATAGAAATCCAAAACATATCATCATCTAACTTTAACAACACTGGATCATTTATCATTCCGGCATTTTCATCAATCATAGGAATATAAAAACATTTTCCAGTCTCCATATTTTTTAATGATCTTGGTGTCATTTTTTGTACTAATAAACTAGCGTCTGGACCTGATATCTGAACTTGTCTTTGACAAGACACATCCCATAATTGAACATGTTCATTTAAATGCCAATAATCATCCTCAACAGATTTCTGAAATCTTTTTGGTAAGAGCATATGATTTACAACAGTAAAATCAGTTACACCACATTCTTCAACTCTCTTGTTGTAAGGAGTTCTTCTTATTCTCCTAGACATATTTAGTTTTGTGCTAATTTTGCTTTGTATCAACGAAGCCATATATTATTTTGACCACCAAACTGTAAAGCTGTTAGGAGAAATTATTATTGGCAAGTGATAATTTTTTTTATTATCAGTCATTTTAAATTTTATGACTACTTCACCCACAATTTTTTTCCTTTTAAAGTATCTTTTAATATCACAAATCATTTCATAATCGCATTTACAATCTTTTTTGCTAAGATTGAATTGCTGATTAATCCTACCATTTCCATCGGTCTTTGTATTCAAAAAAAGCTTTTTTAATTTTGAGGATTGTATTTGATAAATCTTTACTTTGACATTGCTTGCATGAGTTCCATCAGATCCATTCAATAAATGTGAGCTAAATTTTGCCATTTTACTCTATTGATGATTTCTCTCTCTTGCTGGCAACAGCAGCAACAATTGGACTTAATACAGGTTTAGCTTTTACATTTACGCAAGCAGTTTTACCGCTTGCAATAGCTCTTTTTAGTGCTGGACCCAATTCTTCTCTTTTCGTTACTAATTCTCCATGACCCCCAAAACCTTCAAATATGCTATGGAAAGGTATATCTCTAAAGTCTGTTGCAACTCTTTTTCCACTTTCAAATAGCCTTTCTTGTTGTTGACCAATTGATGCTAAGCCACCATTATTGTCAATAACAACTACGATTGGTTTCTTTTCAAAAAATGCAGTTTCTATAGACATGCCTCCAGATAAAAAGGCACCATCTCCACTAATTAAAATTACATTCGATTTAGGGTTATTATTTTTTGCAGACAATGCAAATGATACACCAACACCCAGCATACTAAATGTGCCAGGATGTAAAATTCCACCCAATTTTTTTCCTTGAGCTCCAGCTAAATTTATTGCGATCTCCGACCAGAAATGAGTATTTCCTCCATCAATTATAAGCCAATCTTTCTCATCCATTACGTCTTGAACGTCTAACGCTAATTGCAGTGGATGAATTTTTCCACCATTTTTTTTTGCTTTATCTGCCTCAATTTTTAATTCATTTAAAGATTTATCTACCCAATCTTTCTTCTTATTTTTATTATCTTGAAACCAAATATTTCCTAAATTCCATTTATTATTTTTCTTTAAATTACATAAAGTATCTAAAAATACTCCTGGATCACATAAAAGGTTATGATCAGCTGCTCTATTAAATTCAATTTCTTCATGAGAACCATTAATACAAACTAAAGTTGTTGTTTTTGGAATGAAAGGAGGGTTACCAAAGTTCATTTGGTTATCTAATCTTGCACCAATCATCAAAATTAAGTCTGAATTATGTAATGCAAATTCCGAGGGTGGATATTGGTGAATATCTGCTAAACCCATATATGCATTTGCTTCTTCTCCTAAAAGTTTTTGATGGTAAGGCACATTAAAAACTGGGATATTTAAACTTTCACCAGCAGTCTCTAAATTTTTTTCTGAATTTGACCACCAAACACCATGCCCCCCAATTATGACAGGTTTTTTTGCATTACATGCTAACTCAAGTATTTTTGATAGAGCATTTGGATCTGGCCATGCTTTAGCAACTGGCTTTGCTTTATGTGAAAATGGTCTTTCTTCAAGTCCAACATTTTCCTCAAATGAAGAAAACATTATATCCACTGGTAAACTTAGATGAACAGCCCCAGGATATCCGTTCGTTGCAATTCTGTAAGCTTTATCTACAAATTCTCTAATTCTTGTTCCATCTGTAATGCTTGCGCTATATTTTGTAAGAGGAGCAGCTATTGAAACATCATCAATTTCTTTAAAGCCACCTGAGCCTTGTCTTTTTAAACTACTTGATCCAGTTATATAAATTATTGGTGTTCTTTCTCCCCATGCCTCCATCATTGATGGAACTGCATTTGCAAAACCTTCAGGTCCAACTAAACATACAGATGGTTTTCTTGTAATTCTTGTGTGTCCATCTGCTAAGTGTCCAGCTATTTGTTCATGAGGACAATTGACTACATCAATTTGACATTCCATGAAACCTTCAATTGCAGGATTACAAAATCCACCTGATAGAGTAAAAACTTTATTAATACCTTTATCTTTTAATGCTCTTGCAATTAATGCCCCACCTCTTATTTTTTTTTCCATATTAGTAAGTTGTATTCATAAAAAGTTTCTGTTCAATTATATCAGAAGAAACTTCATTAATATCATTTAATCCAACCAAACCTAAAGTTGTGCTTGTTTCTTCTTTAATTATATCTACAATTCTTCTTAACCCGCTAGCTCCATCAGCTCCCATGGCATACATTACAGGCCTTCCAATCATTGAAAAATCTGCTCCTAAAGCTAATGATCTAACAATATCGCTCCCACTTCTTATTCCACTATCAAAAATAATTGGAAAATTATTTCCTACTGCCTCTCTAATAAAAGGTAAAATATTTATTGCTGCCGAGGCACTATCTAATTGTCTACCTCCATGATTTGAAACTTGGATAGCATCAGCTCCCATTTCTTTAATTTTAACTGCATCATCTGACGACATAACACCTTTTATAATTAATTTGCCTTTCCATTTATTTCTTACTCTTTTTAAAGTTTCCCAATCTGTTTTTCCTCTACTTTCTTTTCTTTTAAAAATACCTTTTCCACTTTTTGAAGTTTCGTAATTCATTGGCTTTGGTATTCCATTGAGCAATGTAGATATTGACCAAACAGGATGAGTTGCAAAATCAAAAAATTGTTTAGGTCCAATTTTAAATGGATATGAAAATCCATTTTTATCATCTCTAGTTCTCCTAGATAAAACTGGAACATCAACAGTAAGTATAGCTACCTCATAACCTGTTTTTTCTGCTCTATCGAGCAATTCCATGACAAAAGCTTCATCCTGAAAAATATAAAGTTGAAGCCATGAATGACCTTCTGAAAGCTCATACATTTTTTCTAAGGTAGTTGTGGATGCCATCGATACACAGGTTGGAATATTATTTCTTGCACTTTCTTTTGCCAGCATTGAGTCTGCGCCTGGCCATGAAAGATTTGTCATACCCATTGGAGCAAAACCAAAAGGATAGTCATAGTTAAATCCAAGAATATTTTTTTTTAGTTTTCTTTCCTCTACATTTCTTAGAACTCTTGGCTCAAGACGTATTTGATCTAAAGCAAAACTATTAATTTCTGATAACTTTTCATCTCCAGATGCACCATCAATAAAATCATAAACTATCTTTGGTAATCTTTTCTTTGATAGTTTTTTTGCATCTTCAATACTAAAAATTTTTTTACTGGCTTTAATATTATCCATTTAAATTTTTTATATATGTTTTTAAACTTATCTTATCATGTCTAGTCACATAATAAGCGTCATGATTAATTCTTGAAGAATAAACTTCTGAAGGAACTCCGTCAATAAAAAGCACAGCCACACCATCATCAATAGCTATTCCATCTGGTAAATTTCCATCTTTAATTTCTGAAATAAATTGTTGAAGTCGATTATTATCTGAAGAATGCGGTGTGCAACTTCCATCTAAAAAACTTATTCCTTTTAATGGACCTAACTCCTTATTGACTGAATCTGACAATATCCAATCAAACCAACAAACAGCTCCTGCACTTATTCCACTCAGAATTATTCCCTTTTCATATGCATCTTTAAATACTTTGATAAGATTATGTCTTTTCCAAATATTAATCATGTCAGAGGTATTACCACCTCCCACATAAATTATATCTTTGTTTAACAGCCATTCATTAAAACCTTCCACACTTGAACAGAGATTAAAATGAGATAATTTAAATTTTTTTGATTTAAATCTTTTATAAAAAAGATTGGTCTTTTCTTCATTATCATTGCTAGCCGTAGGTAAAAAGCCGATATTAATTTTTGATTTATTGACTTGATTTATAACATATTCATCTAAGTCTTTATCAGACGAATGTGTAAATCCACCACCACCAATTGCTATTATTATTTTTTTATTCCTGACCACGGAGAAGGACCTGTTGGAATATCAATTTTTAAACCTCTTACAATTTCATTTTTAAAGTCATACATTGGTAAAGTGCATATTTCGCCTTTATGAATTTTATTATCATTGCAATCAACATTCACTATTAATCCTGGTTTATATTTTGTAGAATTCATCAAAACAATTCCAACACCACATTTTTGAAAAGGTGACCAAGTGCTAGATGTAATTTTTCCAATTATTTCATTATTAAATTTTATGTAAGTTCCTTTTAAACCTGTTCCATTTTCTACTCGTATTCCCCAACATCTTTTTTCTTTATCAGCATCCATCAATGCTGATTTTCCAATAAAATAATTTTTTTTTAAATCGACATACTTACCTAACCCGACGTCATATGGATTTGTTTCATGGTTAAAGTCTTGCCCAGCTGATAATAATCCAGACTCTATTCTTTTACATCTGAAACCAGGGGTTCCTGTAAGTATCATTCCCATTTTTTTTCCTTCCTCAAGTATATAATCCCCTACTTTTTCAGTATTATTATTTTTTCTAAAATAAATTTCCCAACCAAGTTCATTACTAAAACCTGATCTACTTATGATTACCTTCTCATTTAGTATAGTTATTTCTTTCCAATCAAAATATTTCCAATTTTCAGGAAAAGTTTCTTTACTTAAAACTTTTAAAAGATCCATAGATTTTGGACCTTGAATTTGACTTACCCAAACGTCTGGGTCAGATATTTTTACATTAAGATTATCAGTGTGCGCTTTATACCATGAAAAAAGATCACCATCAGCTTGAACAAACCAAAATTTATTTTCTTCAAGTTTTAGCAAAACTCCATCTGTCAGCATACCTCCATCATTGTAACAAGCAAATTGGTACGAGCATCTTCCTACTTTTACTTTTGAGATATCTCTTGTGAATATTTTTTGTAAAAGTTTTTCTGCATCGGGACCAGATATTTCATATGGATGTTCACCAGTATGACGAAAAATCACCTCTTGTCTTACTTTCCAATACATTTCGTCAGCAGTAGCGTGTGAAAGCACTTCTGGATTTAATCTTCCTGCATAAAATGAATACTCAGGATCGTAGGGAAGTTCTTGATATGCTAGAGGATGTATTCCTACAGTTCTTGCAAGTTCAACAACTTTATTATCATTAGATTTTAAAGGTTTTACTGAAAATCTGACTTTGTTTAATTCGTTTTGCATTTATAAATATGAAAAAGTCTATATTAATTAAAATATCTATTCAATTAGTAGATGAATCACTACATTTTGCATGTTGTTATCTAGTTCTGGAATTGTTATCTTTTTGATTATTTAAACAACTAAAGAAAAAGAGGGAACTTATGAAATACATACTTAAAGTTTTTTCAGCGACATTTATGTCTCTGATATTATCTTTTTCTATTGCCAATGCATCAAGTGGAGTATTTAAAGTATCACATGATCTTGGATTTGGAAAAGATACTAACTTAGATGCCATAACTAAAGGGCGTTTATTTCAAGTTGTCATCAAAACACAAAATAGATTAGTAAGACCTGATATGAACGGTGTACCATCACCTTCATTATCAACAGATTGGAGTGCTAATTCTGATGCAACTGAATGGACATTTAATTTAAGAAAAGGAATATATTTCCATGATGGGTCAGCTTTTGATGCCCCAGATGTTAAATATTCTTTGATGAGAGCTAAAGATCCTGATATCGGATCTCCAGTCAGAAAAAGTTTAAATGTTGTAGAAGAGATTGAAGTAGTCGATCAGCATACTGTTAAAATGAAGTTATCGACTTCATTTGCTGACTTTCCATTATTATTAACCGATTACAGATTAAGAATGATACCTGAAGGATCAGGAGACACTATTGGACAAACTGGAGTTGGTACTGGACCATTTATAGTTGATAAATTTGATCCAGAAGGCACAACAATTCTAAAAGCTAACCCAGATTATTGGGAAGGTGCACCAGGAGTTGCGGAAGTTCATGTTATTGCGATTCCAGATGCTCAAGCAAGAATTCAAGCTCTTTTAACGGGTCAAATTGATATGAACAGATATGTTCCATTCAATCAAAAAAAGATATTTGACAGTAATTCAAAATTTACAACAACTGTAATTCCAACTGGAAACTGGAGAGGTGTGGTTATGAGAACCGATACTGCTCCATTTGATAATCCAAAGGTCAGAAAAGCTTTTAGGTTAGCAGTTGATAGACAAGAACTTGTAGATCTAGTTATGGGTGGTGCAGCAACTGTATCTTGTGATACACCTGTAATGCCTTCTGATCAATATCGTTTACAAATGGATTGTCCTCAAAATATTAGTAAAGCAAAAAATTTACTAAGAGAAGCAGGATTTCCAAACGGAATTGAATTGACTGTTTACCCAGCAACTTTAGAACCAACTTGGCCTACGATTGCAGAAGTTGTTCAGCAACAAGTTGCAAAAGCAGGAATTAAAGTTAATATTGAGATGGTACCATCCAAAGGTTATTGGAATGAAGTTTGGATGAAAAAGCCAGTTTCAATGACACGTTGGAACCAAAGACCAGCAGATACAATTTTGCATGAAGCATATCATAGTGGAGCTAAATGGAATGAATCTTATTTCAAAAATGCTGACTTTGATAAAAATTTAGCTGATGCTAGAAGTGAGTTGGATTTCAATAAAAGAAAAAAAGCATATCAAAATGCTCAAATGACTTTATGGGAGCAAAGTGGAACAATGATCCCATACCACGTATCTAGACTTGTAGTTACTTCATCAAAAGTTAAAAACCTTGATGCTGTAGACCATTTTTCTATACAGTGGCATAAAGTTAAAGTTGACTAAAAGTATTTAGATAAAGGCCGCATATAAGCGGCCTTTATTTTATTTCTATTTAATTTATTTTTGTTAAAAAGTTCTAGTTAATCTTATGCTTTTATTAATTTTAAAAAGAATTGGACTAGGGCTTATCACTTTATTTATAGTCTCATTGATTACATTTGTAGGAGTTGAAGTTTTACCTGGGGATGCATGCACAACATATTTAGAAAGAGAAGCTTATGGAGCAGCTCTAGATGCTTGCATAAAAAGACTTGGTCTTGATGTTCCTGCTTATGAAAGATACTTGGACTGGGCATCAAATGTTATTAGAGGTGATTTTGGTTACTCTTTAAGTGGAGAAATGCCAATTAATGAGGTACTAGGTCCAAGAGTTAAAAACTCCTTAGTTTTAGCCTCTGTTTCAATACTTATCGGAATTCCTTTAGCAATTGTGCTAGGAATAATAACTGCTCTTTGGAGAGATAAGCTTCCAGATATTATGATCTCAACTATCACAATATTTTCAATGACTATTCCTGAGTTTATTAGTGCTACTTTACTTATTTTAATTGTTGCAATTTGGCTTGGTTGGCTCCCAGGCATCGTGATTATACCATCGGATGCAACTTTTTATGAATTACTCTCGAATATAATTTTACCTGTTGTTGCAATTTCAATGATTATGACTGCACACATGGCAAGAATGGTACGTTCAAGTGTAATACAAGTAATGGCTAGTGATTATGTGCAAATGGCAATTTTAAAAGGTGTTCCATATTGGAAAATGGTATTTAGACATGTATTACCAAATGCATTATTACCAGCAATAAATGTAGTGGCGTTAACAATTGCTTGGTTGCTAGGTGGTGTTGTTGTTACAGAAGTTGTTTTTAATTATCCAGGCTTAGGCAGACTGGTAATTGAATCTATATCAAATAGAGATTTACCTGTTGTTCAAGCATTAGCAATAATATTGGCATCAATCTATGTGGGAATAAATTTAATAGCAGATTTAATGACACTCATGCTTAATCCAAGATTAAAAAGTTTACAGATAAGAAAATAAAATGGAGAGTAATTTAATTACAGAAGATAAACAAAAAAATAAGGTAGAAAAGGCTTTTGAGATTTTAAAAACTATGGCCTCCAAGCCTTCTGGATTAATTGGACTTACAATTGTTTTATTTCATGTAGTCTTAGCATTAATCAGCCCTTACATAGCGCCATATGATTATAAAGCAATTAGCCCAAATACTATGTTACTTGCACCTTCAGCCGAACATTGGTTTGGAACAGATAGCTTGGGTAGAGATGTTTTCACAAGAACAATACTTGGAGGGCGAACAGCTCTTACAGTAACATTCTTTGGATCACTTATAGCTCTTCTGTGGGGAGGCTTACTTGGAATTTTTTGTGGTTTAGTTGGAGGTAAAATTGACGATGTTGTTATGAGAGTTGTTGATGCGTTTCTTTCTATTCCTTGGATACTTGCAATGCTATTAATTGTTTCTCTTTTAGGAACATCAACAGAGGTTTTAATTCCTGCACTAGGTTTTTTTTATGGTAAAGGAATAGTAAGAGTTGCTAGAGCTGCTACTCACGATGTTATTGCTAAAGATTTTATAGTTTCAGCCAGAGCTAGAGGTCATAGCAACATGTCTATTATTTGGAATGAAATTATTCCAAATGTTAGAGATGCTATATTAGTAGAGGGAGCAATGAGATGGTCATGGATGTTATTAGGATTTAGCTCATTGTCATTCTTAGGTTTTGGTGTAAGTCCACCAACACCTGATTGGGGTTTGATGATCTCCAATGCTAGAGGATTAATGTCGTTTGCATACTGGTCTGTAATTGCTCCAATTGTAGGATTAAGTTCGTTAATTATTGGAATAAATTTAACTGCTGATGCATTTGCAAAAGCTTTAGGAATTGATCGTTCAACCAAGGCACCTGTTTAAATGAATGAAATAATTGAAAGTGTTAAAAATTTATCAATTGGATTTAACAGTCAGAAGGGCAAACAAATTTCAATACTTAGAAATGTTTCAACTAATATAAAAAAAGGAGAGACTGTAGGGATCGTAGGGGAGTCGGGTTCAGGAAAAAGCACATTAGCACTTGCTATGATGGGCTATATAAAACAAGGCTTATTTCCTCTTAAGGGTGAATGCATCTTTAAATCTGAGGATTTATTGAAGATGAGCAGTAGACAGCTAGAAAAAATTAGAGGTAGAAAAATAGCCATGATACCTCAAAATGCAGGACAAGCATTAACACCGAATTTAAAAATTGGATACCAAATTGATGAAGCATTAAAATTACATACAAATCTAAACAAAACAGAGAGAGATAAAAAAATTTCAGAATTACTAAATAAAGTTAGACTTCCTTCACCAGAAACTATGGCTTTTCGTTATCCACACGAGCTTTCTGGAGGGCAGCAACAAAGAGTGGCTGTTGCAATGGCATTGGCTGGCAAACCAGATTTACTATTATTAGATGAGCCAACTACTGGATTAGACGTTACAACACAAGCGCATGTCTTAGAACTATTAAGATTTATAGCAAAAGATACTGGAACATCTATGATCTATGTTAGTCATGATCTTGGAGCCATAGCACAAGTTAGTGATAGAATAGTTGTAATGTATGCGGGAGAAATTGTTTTAGAAGGACCAGCAAGAAAAATATTAAAAGAACCTATTCATCCTTATACTTATGGATTGTTAAAATCGATACCTAAACTTTCACTAGCCGGACTTCCAGCTTCTATGCCAGGAAGCCAACCTCAGCCTGGAAGCATAAATGAAGGTTGCAGTTTTTATGATAGATGTAACTTAGCAACTGATAATTGCAAAAAAAATTCACCAGATCTAGAACATATTAAAGAATTAGATACCAATGTTAGATGTTTTAATTATAAAGAATTAATAAACCAAAATAATAATTTACAAACTTCAATAACAAAAAAATCAAATAATAGTGAAGCAAATGAAGTTTTAAAATTAAAGGATGTTTCAATTAGTTATGCAAAGCAGAAATTTTTTGATCAATTATTAAATAAAATTTCTGATCAAAACCCAACAGTTAAAGATATAAATATAGATATAAAAAAAGGAGAGACTATTGCCCTGGTTGGTGAGTCTGGAAGTGGCAAGTCTACTATCTTAAAATCAATTGCTGGCTTACTCAAAACAAAAGATGGTCAAATTAAATTTGAAAATGATCGTATTTTATCTTCTGACTTAAAAATGAGAAATCCGAATGATCTGCGAGCAATACAACTTATATTTCAAAATCCAGACGAGTCATTAAATCCAAACCACACAGTTGAGCAAATACTTTCTCAACCTTTAAAGTTGTATTTTAATTTATCAGGAGAAGAATTAAAAAAAAATATAATCGGTCTACTAAAAAAAGTAAGGTTAGGAGAGTTTTATATGTCAAGATATCCTAGACAATTATCAGGTGGTGAAAAACAAAGAGTTGCAGTTGCAAGAGCATTTGCTGCTAAGCCAGATATAATTTTGTGTGATGAGGTTACATCAGCTTTAGATGTTTCGGTTCAAGCAGCTGTTTTAAACTTATTACAACAATTAAAAGAAGATCTAGGAACAACCTACGTATTTGTTTCTCATGATCTGGCTGTTGTTAGAGCAATTAGTGATAGAGTTGCAGTTTTATATCAAGGAAGGTTATGTGAAATTGGTCCTTCTCAAAATGTTTATAAATTTCCATCACATCCTTATACTGAAGTATTATTAGGTGCTGTTTTGGAACCAGATCCAGATATAAAACCAAAATTAGTAGCCGAGGATATTGTAGAGGAAAAACCCCCTGAAAAAGGCTGTTCTTTTCAAGGAAGATGCCCTAGGAAAATAGGTGATATTTGTAATTCAGAGGTTCCACCATGGCAAATAGGTGAAAATGGTAACGCTATTAGATGTCATATTAATATTAAAGAATTAGCAAGTTTACAGCAGTAGTTATGACATTTATTTTATTTCCTACTCAGTCTCAATTTAATATAAGAAACCTTCTTTATGAAAATAAATAATGTAGTTGTAATTGGTTCTGGAACAATGGGGAGTGGAATAGCTGCACATTTGTGTAACGCAAATGTTCCTGTCACTTTGTTGGATTTAACTACAGAAATTAGTCAAAAGGCTAAAGAGAGAATAGGAAAATCTAGACCTCCTTTATTAATAGATAAATCAAAATTAGATAATATCCACGTAGGAAACATTGAAGAAAACTTTGATGTGGTTTCGAATGCAGATTGGATTGTAGAAGCTGTTGTAGAACGAATAGATATAAAACATAATATTTATGAAAAAATTTTTAAACATAGAAAAAAAGAGTCTGTTGTTTCATCTAATACTTCATCTATTCCAATAAGTGTTCTATCAGAAAAATTATCTGATCAAGACAAAAAGGATTTCTGCATAACTCACTTCTTTAATCCTGTTAGATACATGGATTTACTGGAAATAGTAAAAAGTAATGAAAGTGATTTAGATAAAGTTAAACTTTTAAAAGACTTTTGTGAAATAGACTTAGGTAAAGGTGCAATTATCTGTAATGACACTCCAGGATTTTTAGGTAATAGAATTGGAGTTTATGCAATGCAAATTGCAATGACAGAAGCATTTAAAATGAAACTCAGTGTAGAAGAAGCTGACGCTGTCTTTGGCAGACCAATGGGTATACCTAAAACTGGAGTATTTGGATTGTATGACCTAATTGGTATTGATTTAATGGCAGATGTATTAAAAAGTTTTATTAAAGAATTACCTGAAAGCGATCCATTTCAACCTGTGGCAAGAGAAATGCCACTTGTAAAAAAATTAATAGAAACTGGATATACTGGTAGAAAAGGAAAAGGTGGATTTTATAGAATGAATAAGGAGGGTGGTAAGAAAATTTTAGAGGCCATCAATCTTGAAACTGGGGAATATTCTCCCTCAAAAAAAATAGATATTAAATCTGAAAAAGTTGATTTAAAAAAATTAATTAATCGTGGAGATAAATATGGAGATTATGCTTGGTCTGTAATTTCTAAAATAATAAAATATTCTTCTTCATTAGTTCCAGGTATTACAGATAAGTTTAATGACATCGATGAAGCAATGAGACTTGGCTTCAATTGGTCTAGAGGGCCCTTTGAAATGTTAAAAGAAATTGGAGTAAATAATTTTTTTCAAAAAATTGATAATTTTGAAGGAAATAAATTTTTAGAAAATTTATCAAAATCCAAAGATGAAAATTTTTATGGTGAGAGACAACAATATACTGAAATTGAAACTTTAGGAAAAATTAAACCAAGAGCCCTTAAACTTGATAAAAATAATTCTGCTGAAATTTACAGATTTCCTGAATTTAACATTGTCGAATTTACAACTAAAGCAAACGCTTTGGATTACGATTCAATGGACTCTTTAAAAAACGCTACAGACAAACCATTGATAATTATTAATGAAAGTATGCAGTTTTCTGCTGGTGTTAATTTAACATATACTATGAATTTTGCAGATAAAGGTGACTTTAAATCAATAGAAAAATTTGTCGGTTATTTTCAAGAAACATGCAAACATTTAAAATACTCAAAATTTCCAGTAGTTTCAGCACCATCAGGTCTTACCCTTGGAGGGGGTTTTGAAGTTTTAGTTCAAAGTAACTTTGTTGCTTCGCATACAAATATTGTTGTTGGATTAGTTGAAACATTGGTTGGTTTAGTTCCAGCCGGAGGAGGATGTAAAGAAATGTTATGGAGATGGTCTCAAACAGAAGAGGCAAAAAATGATCCAGATTTTGCGCCTTTAAAAGTTTTTGATATCATTGGTTATGCAAAAACTGCAACTTCTCCAGTCGAAGCTGAACCTCTAAAGTACTTAATCCCTGAAAATAAAAAAATAATGAGCAGAAATAGTTTATTAAATGAAGCAAGAAAAATTTTGGATCAAAACAAAGAATTTACTCCTCCTAAAGAATGCACATTTAATTTATCTGGTAAATCTTTAAAAGACAAAATGGTCG
This sequence comes from uncultured Pelagibacteraceae bacterium, assembly GCA_902574685.1. Lineage (GTDB taxonomy): Bacteria > Pseudomonadota > Alphaproteobacteria > Pelagibacterales > Pelagibacteraceae > Pelagibacter. Next base: position 45,292 of record CACGOO010000008.1, read on the forward strand.
GCATGTTAGAAAAACTGTATAATGATAAAATTATATTAGATCATGGAATGATGGTTGGAACAGAGCTAGCAAATGTTTTAAGTGGTGGTGATACAACTATAGATAAAACTCTTACAGAAGATCAGTTGTTTAAATTAGAGTTGGATGCTTTCATGAAATTAATTGAGACAAGTAAAACTCAAGATAGAATTAAACACACATTATCTACCGGAAAACCACTAGTTAACTAATAACTTCAGACTTTTAATATAATCAGGTTTTAATACATAAGTTGATTTATTTCCTACTTTAATTTTTTTTAAAGAGTCTATCCCAGCAATCACCCTTCCAATTGGAGTATATTCACCTTGATATATTGGAATATCAATTAAAGTGATAAAAAATTCACTATCTTCTGTATCGAACTTTTCTTTTCTAGCAAAAGCAACAGAACCAGCATTAAATAAAAAATTATCACTGAGCTCAGATTTAATTGTTCCTAAACCAGACTTACCAGTTCCTACTCTAGAATAATTTATATTAGATATATTTCCATATTCAATATCTCCAGCTTGTATTAAAGTATTTTCTATTACTCGATAAAAAGCTGAACCATTATAGGAACCTTTATTTACTAACTTCTTAAATCGATTTACAGCTTTTGGTGAAATGTTTGGGTCTAACTCTATCAGAACTTTACCGCATTCAACTTCCATAATTGCAATATTTTGTTTATCTTTAAATTTAAAGTTATTTAAATCAATTTTTTTTACAAAAAGACATTTATTATTTAATATATAAAATGAAGATAAGGTTAAAATAATAAGTAGAATTAGAAAAATAAATAATATTTTTTCAGATAGCGATGGTTTTATTTTTTTTATCATTCAAAAAATAAACTTTTCATCTATTTCTTTAAGACCATTAATTAAGAAATTTTTCTTCTTAGTTAAAATATTATCTTTTTTTATTAATAAATCTATTTCTTTAAAGTTTGTTTTTAATAATGAATAAATTTCAGCCATATCTTCTTCAGCTGTGCTCATTGAATATTCTGTTAAAAAGCCTTTCTTAATTTCTAAATCTAAACCTAATAAATCAGTGCATGTAGAACATGATGCGTAAGAAAAATCTTTATTATTAAGTTTGCTCCACTTATTTTTTTTAAAAAGCTCAGGAAAACTGTTATCAATCATGTGAAATATTTCATGATGGATCATTCTTTCAAAATAATTTCGGTTAAATGTTAAGTCTAAAATTAAAGTCCTGAATTTATTATCTGGTATACCTCCTGTATTAATGCCTGAAATTTCTAAGTTTTTGCAAAGAACTACAAATTTCAAATTTATTTTCCTTAAGAAATTTGAGTTATAATCTCTCAAATTATTTTGAATTGTATTAAACTCACGATCCAAATCACTGTTATTTATGCCGTTACACTTAATATTATTTGTATCACCAATTACAAAACCTCTTTTCGATACCAAATATTTGATACCATTAACATCATCAACTTTATGAACTTCTAAATTTGGGATTTTAATTAAATTATATATTGCATCTGCAT
>CACGOO010000009.1 GCA_902574685.1 uncultured Pelagibacteraceae bacterium
GAACATTTTGTTTGTATGAAGATATTGAAAAATTAAAAATAATGAATTTAGGAAAAGGTGGAAGCCTAAATAATGCTGTTGTTGTAAAAGATGAAAAAATTTTGAACTCTGGTGGTCTTAGAAATAAATTAGAATTTGTAAATCATAAAATTCTAGATTGTATGGGAGATCTGTATCTTTCAGGATACAAAATAATCGGATCATTAAAGTGTTCACACGGTGGGCATAAACTTACAAACAAATTATTAAGAAAAGTTTTCGATAATCAATTAAATTATTCATTGATTGAAATAAAAGGTAAACATCTACCACACACTTTTACAAATTATCACAATCTTAAATCCATTGCTTAAAAATTAGAATTTTTTGTTTATTCTGATAAAATAAATAAATGAAAAATTTTCTATTCTCTGTCTGTTGCCTGATTTTGATTCTAAATTTTGGATGTTCAAAAAAAGAGGAAAAAAAAACAATTCTTAAACAAAAGAATTTAGAAACTCAAATGATTGAAGTTTACAATGACGCAATGAAGGAATTTGAGAAAGGGGATGTTATTTATGCTGGAAAAAAATTTGGTGAAGCAGAATTATTATATCCACAATCAATTTGGGCACCAAGAGCAGTTTTAATGTCCGCTTATGGGTATTTCTCTCAAGGTTATTATAATGATGCAATAAACAATTTAGAGCGATTCTTAATTAAATATAAAAAACATCCTCAATCTGATTATGCTTATTACTTATTAGCATTATGTCATTATGATCAGATAATAGACGAAAAAAAAGATTTAAATGAAATTCTAAAAGCAAGAAAATACTTTGAAGTAGTAATAAAAAATTATCCAAATACTGAGTACGCACTAGACTCTAAATATAAATTAGAACTTATTTTGGAAGTGCTTGCATCAAAAGAAATGTATTTAGCAAGATACTACATTGAAAGACAAAAATGGGTACCTGCGATCAACAGATTTAAAAAAATTGTAAATGAGTATGATACAACAATATATGTTGAAGAAGCATTGCATAGATTGGTAGAATTACACTATCGAGTTGGTTTAATTGATGAAGCGGGGAAATATGCTGCTTTGTTAGGATACAATTATAATACAAGTGAATGGTATGAAGCATCCTACAGAATTTTAAATAAAAATTATAAAAAGAGAAAAAACATGAGAAAAGATAAAAATGATTCTCTTCTAAAAAAATTCAAGGATATTTTTAAGTAGTTTTTAATGAAAAATAAAACAGTATTAAAAAATTATCAACTTAAAATTAAAAAATTAAACTATCATAATAAATTATATTTTGAAAAAAGTAATCCTGCTATATCTGACTCCGATTATGATAAGCTAAAAAAAGAAATATTAGAATTAGAAAAAAATTATAAATTTTTAAATCATAATAAATCTCCTTCAAAAAAAGTTGGGTTCAAACCATCAAAATTATTTGAAAAATATGAACATAAAGTGAAGATGTTATCTTTATCAAACGCATTCGACACCAATGATCTAAAAAATTTTGAAAAAAAAATATTTAATTATTTAGATAAAAAGATTAAACTTGATTACAGTGTAGAACCTAAAATTGATGGTATTTCAGCATCTCTAACTTATATAAATAAAAAACTTACTGTTGGTGCATCAAGAGGAGATGGAAAAATTGGAGAAGTAATTACTGAAAATATAAAGACGATTCCAGATATTCCAATTAAAATTGAAAATGATAATTTTCCTAATGAAATTGAAATTAGAGGTGAAATATTTATTAGAAAAAAAGATTTCTTAAAAATTAAAGATAATTTTGCAAATCCAAGAAATGCTGCATCTGGTTCACTCAGACAAAAAGATCCAAAAGAAACTAAGAAAATACCACTTAATTTTATAGCTTATACTTTTGGAAGTTTTCAAAATAATAATTTTAAATTACAATCAGACTTTCTAAGAGATCTAAAAAAATGGGGTTTCAAAACAAATAAAGATAATAAAATATTAACAAACATAAATGAATTAATAGATTTTCATAAAGAATTTGAAAAAAAAAGATTTGAATTAGATTATGACGTCGATGGTTTAGTTTATAAAGTAAATGATTTAAATTTACAAAACAGACTTGGCTATACATCTAATTCACCAAGGTGGGCAATAGCTCATAAATTTTCTGCTGATAGTGCGAACACTAAAGTTATTAAAATAGAAATACAAGTAGGAAGAACAGGCGCATTAACTCCTGTTGCTAAAGTTGAACCGGTAAATATTGGTGGAGTTGTTGTTTCGAATGCAACACTTCACAATGAGGATGAAATAGATAGAAAAGACATTAGAATTGGAGATCTTGTTAAAATAGAAAGAGCTGGAGATGTAATTCCACATGTCATAGAAGTTGATAAGACAAAAAGATCAAAAAGTTCTAAAAAATTTAAATTTCCTACTATTTGCCCGTCTTGTGGTTCAAATACAATTAAAGAATTTAATACAGTAACAAAAAAGTATGATGCAGTAAGACGATGCACAAATGATAGTTTTGGGTGTGAGAAAATTGCAATTGAAAAGCTCAAGCATTTCATTTCAAAAGAGGCATTAAATATTGACGGATTAGGAAAAAAAGTAGTTGAGAAATTTTGGGATTTAAACTTTATAAAAAAACCTCAAGACATATTCTCTTTAGATTATAATATAATTACAAATTTAGATGGATGGGGTACACAATCGGTTAATAATTTAAAAAATTCAATTGAAAACTCAAAAACAGTTTCGTTACAAAGATTTATTTATTCTTTAGGCATAAGACATGTAGGAATAGAAAACGCAAAATTAATAAGTGACAATATAAAAAATATATCAAACTTTATAGATTTAATTAAATCAAAACAATTTGACAGTTTTTTAAATATTGATGGAATAGGAGAAACTCAAATTAAGTCACTAAAAAATTTTTTCTCAAATAAATCAAATATTAGCATTGTAATCGAATTAAGTTCATTATTGAAAATTCAAAGTCAAATACTTAATGGAAATGGAATACTGAAAGGTAAAAGTTTTATGTTTACAGGTAAACTTGATGGTATTAGTAGAGCTGAGGCAAAATCTTTAGTAGAAAAAAATTCTGGGTCTACTTTAAGTAATGTAAGCAAAAATCTTGATTATTTAGTAGTTGGTGAAAAAGCAACAAACAAAAAAGTTGAGCAGGCAAAAACTCTTGGAATTGATATTATATCTCTAGAGGAATTAAAAAAATTACTTAATTAATTTAATCAACCATTTTTTTTCGTTTTTATTTAGAAATTTTGAAAGTTTAGTATAAACATTTAAATGATAATCGAATAAATATTTTTTCTCTTTAATATTCAGCATTTTAAAATTAATCATATCTATATCAATTGGTGCATATGTTAAATTTTTGAATTCAATTTTTTCTTTATTCTTTTTGACATAAATAAGATTTTCAATTCTTATTCCATATTTATTTTTTAGATAGTAACCTGGTTCATTGCTCAATATCATGCCTTTTTTTAGTTCAACTTTATTATATTTTGATATTCCTTGTGGACCTTCATGAACATTTAAAAAAAAACCTACACCGTGACCAGTTCCATGAGAATAATCTAAACCTATTTTTTTTAAAGGTTCTCTCGCTAATTTGTCAATCAAATAGCCATTAATATTTTTCTTTAAATCACATGTTGCAACAGCTATGTGCCCTTTCAAAACTCTCGTGAAATTATTTTTTATTTCTTTAGATATTTTTCCAGAGCAAATTGTTCTTGTAACATCTGTTGTACCCCATTTGTATTGTCCACCAGAATCGATTAATAAAATGTCGTTTTTATTCAATTTTCTGTTCGTTTGATCATTGGATCTGTAATGAATAATAGCTCCGTTAGGGCCTGATCCAGCAATTGTATCAAAGCTTGGATAAAGATAATTTTTCGATTTTCTCCTGAATCTTTCCAATTTACCCTCAATTTTTTTTTCGGTAGTTTCTTTTCTCTTATTTTTAAACCAATATAAAAATTTAGTTAGTGCAACTCCGTCTTCGATATGTGCATTTTGTGTATTTTTAATTTCTATTCTGTTTTTAATCGATTTTAATTCATATATCGGATCCTGTTTGTAAATTATTTTAAATTTACTATCTATTAAACTTTGCTCAAACATAGAGCAGGTATTTTCATCAATACAAAATGTACCACTTTTAAACTTATTTATAGTCTTAAAAAAATCATTCTCATCACAAAAACTTATATTCTTAAATTTTTTTTCAATTGAATTTGGAATTTTATGTAAATTAATAAAAAGATTTAATTGTCCTTCATTTGAAATAATCAATTTACAGTTGACTAATGGACTATTTGGTAAATCTTTACCTCTAATATTTAAAACCCAATTAACATTTTCACTAGCACTTACATATAAATAATTTATTTTTTTTTTATACATATATTGTTTAATTTTATTTATTTTTGCAGTTGAGCTCTCACCAACTGTGGCTTTGCTTAAAAGAAAAATTTTATTTGAATTTATGTCAATTTTGTTTTTAAAATTAAACTCAACTGGAATTAAATTATTTTTGTTTTCAAAATATCTTTCAAGAATAGCTTTTGTAAATAATTTTGGATTAAAACCAATTTTGATATTATGAATATTTGATAAATCTTTTGGATAAGTGAATGGAATTTCCAAAATTTTAAAATTTTTACCTGATTGTTTTTTTGCTTGAAGTGTATATCTTCCATCAACAAATAGATAATTTGTATTTTTTAAAATAATAGCAAATCCAGCCGATCCTGTAAAACTAGTGACTCTCGCTAAATTATTTATTTTAGAATATTCAGTAAAATAATTATCATTTTTTGGAATTATATATCCATCTAAGTTATTTATTTTAATAAATTTTTTTATGTTTTCTATCACTTTAATTTTTTTTGATATCTTAGCCAGCCTGGGCTTCTGATTTCATTATCAAATTCTATATCTTGATTGAATTCAAAATCACTTTCCTCTTCTTCAGTAAAATTATTATTTTTTTTAATAAACTCATCTGGAAGCTCATCAACAAATCTTGATGCAATGCTATCCATCCAGTCTCCTTGATAGAACCTATTCATAGAGAAGGATATTTTTGCAATCTTTTTAGCTCTAGTTATACCGACATATGCCAGTCTTCTTTCCTCTTCTAGACCACTTTCGCCCTTTTCCTCTATACTTTTTTGGTGAGGGAACAAGCCCTCTTCCCAACCTGGCAAGTAAACAATATTAAATTCCAAACCTTTAGAAGCATGTAAAGTCATTAAATTAACTTTTTCATTTTCCCAATCTTGATCTAAAGAGGTCGCTAAAGCCACATGTTCCAAAAAGGTTTCCAAATTATCAAATTCTTTCATAGCATTTAACAACTCTTTAATATTCTCTAGTCTGTTTTCATTTTCTAAGTCTTTCTTATTTTTTAACATTTCACTATATCCTGACTCATCCAGAACTATCTGCAAGAGTTTGTTGTGATTAATTTTTTTCTTTAATTCATATCTCCATCTTTCAAGCAAGTTTAAAAGTGAGCTCAAACCCACCTTTGTTTTTGGTTTGATTTTATTAAGTTCAATTAATTTTTTTGATGCTATTTCTAAAGAACAAGAATTTTTTTTCGCAAAATCTGCTAGATTCTTCATTGTAGTATCTCCGATAGATCTTTTTGGAACATTAATTATCCTTTCGAAAGATAAATCGTCCATTGGTTGGTGTATACATCTCAAATAAGCTATACAATCTTTTATTTCTGCCCTTTCATAGAATTTGATACCACCAATTATCCTGTAAGGTATTCCAACTTTTAAAAATCTCTCTTCGAATTCTCTTGTTTGAAATATGGCTCTTACTAAAATTGCTATATCATTTAATGAATTTTTTTTTTTATAATTTTCTATCGTAGAACTTATTTCAATTGCTTCATCTTTAACATTCCTAAAACAGTCTAAGGTAATTAGTTCTCCGTCTTCTTGATTTGTATACAAAGTCTTTCCAACTCTATTTTGATTATTTTCTATTAATTTTGATGCAACGTTTAATATATTTTGAGTTGATCTATAATTTTTTTCTAATCTAATTATTTTTGTGTCTTTATATGTTTTATCGAACTCCAAAAAATTTTTTATTTCAGCTCCTCTCCAACTGTAAATCGATTGGTCATCATCTCCAACACAACATAAATTTTTGTTTGTAGAAGATAAATATTTAAGCCATTCACTTTGTATAAAATTAGTATCTTGATATTCATCAACTAAAATATATTTAAATTTTCTAGAGTAAATTGAAAGTATATCTTGGTAATTTATGAAAATTTTAAGTGTATGTAAAATTAAATCGCTAAAATCAGCAGAATTCAAATCAATAAGTTTCTGTTGGTAAATTTTATAAATATTTAAAAAGTTTTTTTCTAAAGTTTCCCTTTTTTTTAAAATTACCTCATCAGGGTAAAAACCTTTATTTTTCCACTTATCAATGATTGCTAAAATATATTTAGGTGATATTTTTTTTACATCTATATTTTCAGCCTTACAAATATTCTTTATCAACTTTACTTGATCATCTTGATCTATAATAGTAAAATTTGATTTTAGTCCAACCGCCTCGGCATGTTTTCTTAAAATTTTTGCGCTAATAGAGTGAAATGTGCCTAGCCATGGCAAACCAGTAGCATCTTTTCTCAAAAGTTTTGACACCCTTAGCTGCATTTCTTTCGCAGCTTTGTTTGTAAAAGTAACTGCAAGTATTTGACTTGAAAATGCTTTATGACTTCGAATTATATGGGCAATTCTTGATGTTAATACTTTTGTTTTACCAGAACCAGCTCCAGCAACGATTAAAAGTGGCCCATCTAGGTGTAGAACGGCTTCTTGTTGTTTTTCATTTAAATTTAACAAATATTCAGAATTTAACATTTAATAATTTGTAGTATAAGCCATATTAGTTTTAATGAATAAAATTAAACAAAATAAAATTACTTTCTTTTTAATTTTAATTTCAATTACCGTAATTTTTTCATCTTTAACTGTTTTATCTTTACCAGTTTTATTTAATTATAAAAGTAAAGTTATCAAAATTGAAAAAAATTTTTATAAAAATTTCAAAATATATCTTAATACGTCAAATAAAATTTCATATAAGCCATTTCCAAAGCCACACTTATTAGTAGAAAATGCATCACTGCGACTAAATAAATTAGAAGAAAATGAAAATTTTATTGAAGTAAAAAATTTAAAAATTTTTGTATCATTAAAGGATATATATTTGAGATCTTTAAAAAATTTTGCTTCAATGGAAATAACAGATACGAACCTTAAGTTTGGGTTTTCTGATTTAAAGCAAATTAGAAAACACTTGTATCAAAATATCAATAAACCTATTTTTTTAAATAATTGTAAATTATTTGTAAAAAATAAAGAAAACAAAGTTATTTTAATTTCGCCAATAAAAAAAGCATCTAATAAAATAGATAAAAAAAAAAAGTTAAAACATTTTAATATTGAGGGCAAAATATTTGGAATCAATTACAAATCTCAATGGAAAAGAAATTATATTTTGCCTAATGCAAGTTTACATGAGATTAAACTATTCAATCCAAACCTAGAGATAAAAAATAAGTTTTTTTTTAAAAATAAAGATACATTTGGTGGTGAAAACTTAATAAAATATTCAAAAGACAAATTAAATTTTAAATATTTTTTTAATGATAACAAAATTGAAATAAATTCTTTAGATAATAATTCTAATTATAAAATTGATGGTGATATACAAATATCTCCATTTTATTTTGATGGATCAATATCTATTAATGATAAAAAAATTGAGACAATTATAGATAATTTTTTAGTACATTTATATTTATATGATCAAAATTTCATAGGAAATTTTAATGGGAAAATAAAATTAAAGTTCAACAATTTAAAAAATAAATTATTAAAAAGCGGTGAAATGACTTTTGACATCAAAGAAAAAAAAATTTTAACTCAAAAGGCTTTTTTCGAATTAGATAAAATTGGTCATTTAAAAACTAAAATAAAGTTTTTAGAAAATAATGGTGAATATATTTTTAAATCAAAAAATACTCTTTCGATAGAGAATCCTATAGAATTTGCGAAAGTTTTTCAAATCAGCTCTAAGGATGTAAAAAAAATAAAAAAAATCTACTTCGATATACAAAAGGGTATTGATGAAACCGATTTTATAATTTCAAATATTAAAATTGATAACGAGGATAATTTAAAAAAATCTGAGGAAACTTTTATTATAAAAAATATACAAAATTTAAGAGCTTCATTTAGAAAAGTTCTATATTAATTTGGGTCAATCATTTTTAATGGATTAACTAAAATATTATACTCCTTTTCACTTATAAGTCCTGTTTTTAAGGCTTCATGTTTTAATTTGGTATCGTTTTTTAATGCTGATTTGGCTATTTTAGCAGCATTATCATAACCTATCTTTGGTGCTAAAGCAGTCACAAGCATAAGTGAATTGTCCAAATGTTCTTTAATTTTTTTTTTGTTAGCCTTAATTCCTTTTACACAATAAATGCTAAAATTTTTTACACTATCTCCAAGTATATCAATTGATTGCAATATGTTATATGCAATTAAAGGCTTAAATACATTTAATTCAAAATGTCCATGGCTACCGGCAACAGTTATACCTGTATGGTTGCCTATTACTTTGGCACAAACCATTGTTACGGCCTCGCATTGAGTTGGATTTATCTTTCCAGGCATAATTGAAGATCCTGGTTCATTTTCAGGTAAGTTCAATTCTCCATAGCCTGCACGTGGTCCAGAACCTAAAAATCTTATATCATTTGAAATCTTCATTAATGCAACCGCACAAGAATTTAATGAACCAGAAAAATTTACTATAGCATCATGTGCTGCTAATTCAGCAAATTTATTTGCTGCTGGTTTAAAATTTAATTTACAAAATTTTTTTATTTCTTTTATTATTTTTTTATCAAAGTTTTTTCTTGAATTTATACCTGTTCCAACAGCGGTCCCGCCTTGGGCAAGGTAATAAATATCATTTAAACAATATTCTATTCTATCAATACTTTTTTTTATTTGTTCGTGATAGCCAGAAAACTCTTGACCTAGAGTCAGAGGGGTAGCATCTTGAAGATGTGTTCTACCAATTTTAACTATTTTTTTAAATTCTTTACTCTTTTTTGCTAATAAATTTTTTAATAATTTTAAACTTGGTAGAAGTTTATTATTAGTTTCAGTAGCAATTGAAATATGCATTGCAGTTGGAAAAACATCATTAGTTGATTGTGATTTATTTACATGATCATTTGGATGAACAGGGTTTTTTGATCCCTTTTTACCCTTCATAATTTCTATAGCTCTATTTGCAATTACTTCATTAACATTCATATTTGTTTGTGTGCCAGAGCCTGTTTGCCAAACTTTTAATGGAAAATTCTCTCTCATTTTACCACTTATAACTTCATTCGAAGCTTTTATAATTGCATTTGAAATTTTTGATGAAATTAATTTATCCTTTTTGTGAACTATAGCAGCACTTCTTTTTATAATGGCAATAGATCTTATTAAAGGTGTTGGAACAAATATTTTGCCAATATTAAAAAACTTTTTTGATCTTTGTGTGGAAGCGCCCCAGTATTTATCATTAGGCACATTTATGCCGCCAATACTATCAAATTCTTTTCTTGTTTTCATTTGTTTGAAAAAATTACTAAATAATTTATATACTAGTTTTTATTAATCTTACAGGAGTAAAATGACAAATTTTCAAAAAGTAAAATATTTTATGGAGACTTTTGGGCAAGAAATTAAATCAAGACCATCTTTCAGTTCTGATAAAATTAATATGCTTAGGTACAATTTGATTAAAGAGGAATTGGATGAATTTAAACAGGCTTTAGACAAAAATGATCTTTTAGAGGTTGCAGATGCTTTGACTGATATATTGTATGTTACATATGGTGCTGGGCATGCTTTTGGTATTAATTTAGACGCTTGTTTTGAGGAAGTTCAAAATTCAAATATGAGTAAGTTAGGACATGATGGAAAACCTATTTATAATGATCAGGGTAAAGTTATGAAAGGTCCAAACTATTTTAAACCTGATTTATCTAAATTTATTAAGTAATTTGTAGCCAGTCAGGTTTCTTAATTTTAACTTTAGCGGATCCACAATTAAAAGTTTTGCCAAAATCAAATTTTTCATTCTTAACTTTGATAAGAGCATAGGGATAATTATCATTTATTAATACTTTTCCTATTTCATCTTTCTCATCTGATATAATTTCATTTTCTAAATTACCTTCAACTAATTCAATTGGTAGAAGACGTTTGTTCAATTTGTTTTTTAATTTTATTCTTGCAGTATTTTCTTGGCCAATATAACAGCCTTTTTTAAAATCTATCGCATTTAATTCATCAAAGTTACACTCAATACCAAAAAGTTTATTTTGAAGTTTTTCAGTATTATTTTGTGGAATACCAATTACATGACTCAATCTGTAATACTCATTTTTATCTGTACTTTGAAGTCCAAGTTTTTTTAATGATAAATATAATTTTTCTAAATTAGTCACTATTCTAGCTCCTAGCTCTATATTTCTTGGATCTAAAAAAATACTATCTTCTCTGTATTTTATTGTACATCCTCTATTAGAACTTGAATTTTCCATTGCCAAAAATCTTTCTTTACTAATAACTGCAATTACAAATTCATTGCTTAAATTTAAAATTTCTACTTTTGATCTAAGTTTGTATAAATTTAATTGTTTAAATAAATTATCTATATTTTTTTTCTCACAATCTAAAAAATATCCAGATTTATGTTTTAATATGTTGAAGTCATACAAATATTTTCCTTGCGGAGTAAGCAAAGCAGAATAACAAGAATTTTTTTCATCTACTTTGTTTATATTATTTGTAATTATATTTTGTAGAAATTCCTTACAGTCTTCACCAGAAATATATAAAAGTCCTCTGTCCTCTAAGATATAAACGTTATTTTTTTTCATTATTGATAGATATAAAAGAATAATATAATAACGAATACTTAAAATGTTAGATCTTATTATAAAAAATGGAGAGTGTTATATCGACAGCAAACTTACCAAGACTAATATTGGTATTCAGAATGGAAAAATCTCAATAATTGGCGACTTAAATAACGAACAAAGCAAGGAAACTATTGATGCAAACAATTTACTAGTTTTACCGGGTTGCATGGATACTCAAGTTCATTTTCGTGAGCCTGGATCAACTAATGCAGAGGACTTACATACAGGAAGTAAAGCAGCTATTGCTGGTGGTATTACAAGTGTATTTGAGATGCCAAATACAAATCCACCAACAGCAAATATGAGAGAATTTAACAACAAGTTAAATCTTGCAAAAAATAGGATGTATTCAAATTATGCTTTTTATTTTGGAGCAACTCCCGATAATTCCTCCGATTTAGCAAAGCTTAAAGGTTTAGATGGATGTTGTGGAGTAAAGCTTTTTGCGGGTTCCTCAACTGGAAATTTATTAGTGGATAAAGAAGAAGATATTGAAAAGGTATTCCAAAATACTTCAAAAGTAGTTGCAGTTCATTCTGAAGATGAAGAAATAATTAATTTAAGAAAAAAATTAATTGAAAAAGGCAATGTTCATACTCATCCTGTATGGAGGAATGAAGAATGTGCAATGTCATCTACAAGAAGGATTGTTAGGATTGCAAAAAGACTTAATAAAAAAGCACACATATTGCATGTTACAACAAAAGAAGAGGTAGATTTCCTTTCTCAAAATAAAGGAAACATAACTTTTGAAATTACTCCACAACATCTAACAATATATGCACCAGATTGTTATGACAAACTTGGGACCTTTGCGCAGATGAATCCTCCTTTGAGAGACAAGTCTCATTATGATAGATTGTGGTACGCTATTCGAAATAACTATAATGACACTATTGGCTCAGACCATGCACCACATTTAAAAGAAAATAAATTAAAAGAATATCCTCAGTCGCCATCTGGCATGCCAGGTGTACAAACATTATTGGCCGTTATGCTAAATCATGTGAATGACAAAAAACTTACCTTAGATCAGCTAATCAAACTTCTTTGTGAAAATCCAGTTTCTGTATTTGGTATTAAAAATAAAGGCTTTATCAAAAAAGATTATGATGCTGACTTTACAATAATAGATATGAACCGAAAAATTGAAATCAAAAACAAAAATATTCATAGTAAGTGTGGATGGAGCCCATTTGATGGCTATAAATTTAAAGGTTCTCCTGTTTATACAATAATTGGTGGGGATATTAAAATGAAAGAAGATGAAATTTTAGGAGATCCAACTGGTAAACCAATTCTTTTTGATTGAGTTATATAGTTTTACTTGAATATATATTTACAAGTGTTACTCCAACAACTATTAAAAACATACCCAATATAGCTTGCCAACTTAAAGATTGTTTAAAAAAAATATATCCCAATATTGCAATAGTAAAAATACCAAGTCCACTCCATGTTCCATAAACAATTGCAATTGGTAATTTATCAACAACAAACGTAAGTAAATAAAAAGCAGATAAATAAAATACTGCTAAAAACAGTGTTGGTGTTACTTTTGTGAAGTTTTGAGTAACAGGTAGGAGCATTGTCCCACAAACTTCACAGATAATTGCTCCTACTAAATAAAGATATGTCTTAAGCATTATTTTAAAATATTGCTATTTATTAAGTCTTCTTTTATCTCATCAAGGATTGCAGGATCATCAATCGTTGCAGGCATTTTATATTCTTCTTTGTCAGCAATTTTTCTAATTGTTCCTCTTAAAACTTTTCCAGATCTAGTTTTTGGCAATCTTTTAACAACTATTGCTATTTTAAAAGCTGCAACAGGCCCGACTTTATCTCTAACCATTTGCACGCATTCTTTTGAAATAGTCTCATTATCCTTAGAAACTCCTGCTTTTAAAGCAATTAAACCAATTGGTAATTGACCTTTCAGCTGATCTTTTATTCCTATCACAGCACATTCAGCAACAGACTGATGTTCAGACAAAACCTCTTCTATTGCACCAGTTGATAGTCTATGGCCTGCAACATTTATTATGTCATCTGTTCTAGACATAATCCAAATATATCCATCATCATCAATATGCCCTGCATCGTAGGTTTGGTAATAGCCATTATAATTTGACATATAATTTTCTTTGTATCTCTCATCTGCATTCCATAAAGTTGGGAAAGTTCCTGGAGGAAGTGGAAGTTTAACTACAATATCTCCCATCTCATTTGGTTTTGCTATTGTTTGATCAGGTTTAATTATTTTTACATCATAACCTGGAACAGCTTTACAAGCAGATCCATATTTTGTTTCTTGCATTTCAATTCCAGTACAATTTGAACTTATCGCCCAACTAGTTTCAGTTTGCCACCAATGGTCAATTACAGGAACCTTAAGTAAATTTTCAGCCCATTTGATAGTATCAGGGTCTGCTCTTTCACCTGCTAAAAATAATGACTTAAATGAACTTAGATCATATTTAGAAAAAAACTTACCTTCTGGATCTTCTTTTTTTATTGCCCTAAATGCCGTTGGAGCTGTAAACAAAGATTTGATTTTATATTCTGATATTATTCTCCAAAATACTCCAGCATCAGGAGTACCAACAGGTTTGCCTTCAAATAAAAGAGTTGTACAACCTTTGAATAATGGAGCATAAACGATATAGGAATGTCCTACTATCCAACCAATATCACTTGCTGACCACCATACATCATCTTGATCAATGTTATAAATATTTTTCATTGTCCATTTAAGAGCAACTATGTGACCACCAATATCTCGAACAATACCCTTTGGAATACCAGTGGTTCCTGAAGTATAAAGGATGTAAGCATAATCATTGGCACCCATCTCAACGCAATCTTTATCAACTGCTCCAGATAGTGCTTCATCCCAACTTATTTCTAATGGTTTATTTAATTTTACCTCGTGATCTTTCCTTTGAAATAGTATTACCTTTTCAACTTGGTGTTTTGCTAATTTTAAAGCCCCATCTACAAGTGGTCTATATTCAACTGTTCTTCCAGGCTCAAATCCACATGATGCTGTAATTAAAATTTTAGCTTTACTATCATCAATTCTACTAGCTAATTCATTTGAAGCAAAACCACCGAATACAACAGAGTGAATTGCTCCAATTCTCCCACATGCAAGCATCGCAACAACCGCTTCTGGTATCATCGGCATATAAATTATTACTCGATCTCCTTTTTTAACTCCTTGCTTATCTAAAGCGCCTGCAAATTTAGAGACTTTTTCTTTTAATTCTTTGAAAGTTAACTTTGATTTATTACCTGTAATTGGACTGTCATAGATTAAAGCAGTTTTATCACCCCTTCCTTGATCAATGTGAAGGTCTAGGGCGTTGTAGCATGTATTTGTTACACCATTTTCAAACCATTTATAGAAAGGAGGGTTGTTTTTTTTTAAAATCTTAGTTGGTTTTTTGAACCAAAACACATCTTCTGAAACTTTCTGCCAAAATTCCTCAGGATTTTTTAGAGATTCGTCATAAATTTCTTTGTAATTTTTATTCATTTTGATTTGCTATTTGGTGTCATTTTTCTATTGAATTTATGCAACAGGTTGTATTTAATTTTAAAAAGTCAGTAAAATCAACACTTATAACGCGGCAAAAAGTCTTCAACAAACTAATTTAATTTGATATTAAGCCCCTAACTTTGGATAAACCTTTGTGGTTTGTCCGTAGTTTAAATTTAAACTAAAAAAAACTAACGAGAGGGAGTTTTTTATGAAAAAACTTAAAATGTTTGCATTAGCAGCAGTGGCTTTGTTTGGTCTTACTGGTGCAGCAAACGCAGCAACTGCTATGTTAGCTTCTGACGACTTCGTTGGGATTTCCTTTTGGGTAATCGCAATGGGTATGGCAGCAGCTACAGTATTCTTCTTTATGGAAAGAAATACTGTTGCAGCAGGCTGGAAAACTTCAGTAACAGTAGCTGGTCTTGTAACTGGTGTTGCATTCATTCACTACATGTACATGAGAGATGTATGGGTAATGACTGGAGATTCTCCAACAGTATATAGATATATTGATTGGTTAATCACTGTACCATTACAGATGATCGAGTTTTACTTAATTCTAGCAGCAGTTAAGAAAATCCCAGGAGCAATCTTCTGGAGATTATTAATTGGTTCGCTTGTGATGTTAATTGGTGGATACTTAGGAGAAGCAGGTTACATCAATGCTATGCTTGGTTTCATAGTCGGTATGGCTGGATGGATCTACATCTTATATGAAGTATTCTCTGGTGAAGCTGGAAAAATTGCAGCTAAAACTGGAAACAAGCCATTAGCAACTGCATGGGGTGCTATGAGAATGATCGTAACAATCGGTTGGGCTATTTACCCATTAGGTTACATATTTGGTTACCTAGTAGGTGGAGTAGACGCTAACTCATTGAACGTGATTTACAACTTAGCAGACTTCATCAACAAAATTGCTTTTGGTCTAGTAATCTGGTCAGCAGCAGTTTCACAAGGTGGAGCACGAGCTAGATAATTAGCTTTTAATATTAAAAAGAGGCGGGTATGCTAAAACATACCTGCCTTTTTTTTTGGTCCAAAAAAGATAATGCTGAATTTCAAAAATTTGCCGCAGTCGCAAATTAGTTTATAAGAATTATTTATTAAACATGGCAAAAATTAAATACATAGAATTTAATGGCACAGAACATGAAGCAGAAGTTGCTAACGGCCTAAGCGTTATGGAAGGTGCTATACAAAATGATATCCCGGGCATAGATGCTGATTGTGGTGGTGGAATGTCTTGTGCTACCTGCCATGTATATATTAACGACAATGAGTGGTTAAAAAAACTTCCAGAAAAAGAAATGGGTGAAGACGACATGTTAGATCAAGCTTATGAACCTAAATCTAATAGCAGATTAAGTTGTCAATTAATTGTGTCAGACGATTTAAATGGTTTAACAGTCCATATGCCGGAGAAACAAGTTTAATGATTAAAACAGATGTAGTGATTATTGGAGCAGGACCTACAGGTCTATTCTGTGCACATCAATTAGGTATCATAGGATTAAAATGTGAAATAGTTGATAACCTAGATAAAATTGGAGGACAGTGTATTGAGCTTTATCCTGATAAACCAATTTATGATATTCCTGCAGTTCCAGAGTGTACTGGAGAAGAACTTACAAACAATTTAATTGAACAAATTAGACCATTTAATTTTAATTTTCACTTAAGTGACAGAGTTCAAGAATTAAAGAATGAAAACGATAAATGGATCGTTAAAACATTAAATGGTAAGGAATTTGAAACACCAAACGTTGTTATAGCAGGAGGTGTAGGTTCTTTTGAACCAAGAAAATTTCCAACCAAAAGCACTGAAAAGTATGACGGAAAATCTGTTTTATATTCAATAAAAGACAAAACTATTTTTAAAGATAAATCAGTAGTTATTTTTGGAGGTGGAGATAGTGCTCTTGATTGGGCTATAGAATTATCTAATTCATCTAAAGTAACTCTTGTTCATAGAAGAGATGAGTTTAGAGGGGCACCAGCCAGTGTTCAAAAAATAAAAGAATTAAGTGATAATAAAACTATTGATTTAATTACTAAATATTCAATTAAAGATGTCAAAGGAAATGGCTCATTAGAAAGTGTAGAAATAAAAAGTGAGTCTGGTGAAAGCAAAGTTATAAAAGCTGATTATGTTTTAGGGTTTTTTGGCTTAATAATGCAATTAGGACCAATTGCTGAGTGGGGTTTAAATTTAGATAAAAAAACAATTCCAGTGAATACAGAAAATTTCGAAACAAATAAAAAAGGTATATTTGCAATTGGAGATATCTGTACTTATCCAGGTAAATTAAAATTAATACTTTCAGGTTTTCATGAAGGAGCTTTAGCTGCAAGAGGCTGTTTTAAATACGCAAGACCTGATGAAAAATATAGATTTGAATTTACAACCGCATCCAGCACTATCAAAGATAGATTGGGTGTTAAAGAATGATTGAACTCTTTACTGCTGATACTCCTAATGGGTGGAAAATTAGCATAATGCTCGAGGAAATTGATTTTAAATACAAACTAACAAAAGTTAATTTGAGTGGAGATCAATTTAAACCTGAATTTAAAAAAATAAGTCCGTTTAATAAAATTCCTGTAATTATAGATCACGAGAACAATAAGACCGTATTCGAGTCTGGAGTTATACTTATGTATTTAGGTGAGATAAGCAAGAAACTCTATCCTGAAGCAGACAGGCTAGAGATAAATCAGTGGTTGATGGCTCAAATGGCTATTGTAGGTCCAATGATAGGCCAACATCATCAGTTTCATTATTATCATCAAGGAAAAAGTGAGTGGGGCGAGGAAAGATACTTCAAAATCACAAGAAAGATTTATGAAGATCTTGAAGCTAGATTGGCTCAAAGTAAATTTTTAGCAAATGATAAATACTCTATTGCTGATATTGCTACATGGTCATGGATTGCAAGACATAAAAGACACGACATTGGATTAAATAACTTTAAAAACTTGTCTAGGTGGTTTGTTGAAATTGCTGAACGTCCAGCTGTAGTAAAAGGGTTTAAAGCACTCAATAAAGATGCTGAAATAGATTTTCCTTAATCGTCAGCGTAAACTTTTTCGTCTTTTTCGTGTTTTTCTTGAGCTGCAATACAAAGAGTTGCTACTGGTCTTGCCATTAATCTTTTTAAACCAATAGGTTCACCAGTTTCTTCGCAAAAACCATAAGTTCCATCTTGAATTTTTTTCAATGCTCCATCTATTTTAGAAATTAATTTGATTTGTCTATTAATAGCCCTCATCTCTACATTCTTTTCAGTGTATGAACTCGCTTGATCAACTATGTCAGCTGATGCACTATTATCATCCATGGACGCTTGAAAAATCGCCTCATTATTAGATCTCTTTAAATCTTTTTTCCACTCCATTAATTTCATTTTAAAATACGCTAAATGTTTAGCGCACATATATTTCTCTTTTTCTTTTGGAGTATAAGTTTTTGAAATTCTTACCATACCTAGCTATTTTGAGTTGGTGAATATATTCATGAATAAATGAGTGTCAAGAACGGTTTATTCATATAGATTGATGAAAATGGCCTTAAACAAAAGAAATATAAATAATATTTTTTATATTTTTGTAACGACTCACTTAATTCTATGGACAGTTGTTCCTACGATCACAAACTCAAATTTACCTTTAGATACAATTGAAGCTTTGGCTTGGGGTAGTAATTTAGATTGGGGATTTAACAAACATCCTCCATTAAGTGCGTTTTTTCCAGAAGTTTTTTTTCAAATATTTGGGCCACAAGATTGGGCTTATTATTTTTTAAGTCAAATTTTTGTAGTGATATCTTTTTTCATTATTTTTAAATTATCGCAGGAAATTCTTAATGATGGCACTTTGAGTTTGTTATCAGTTTTTCTTATTGAAGGGATATACTTCTATAATTTTACAACTCCAGAATTTAATGTAAATGTTTGCCAATTACCTTTTTGGTGTTTGACAGTTTATTATACTTGGAAAATATACAATAGTAAAAAAACTGAGCTTTATGATTGTATCTTGTTAGGAGCTGCAGCAGCATTTGGAATTCTATCTAAGTATCTTTTTATTTATTTATTAGTCGCAATAGATTTATTGTTTGCATATTTAATATTTTTTAAAAAATCAAAAAAGTTTGATTTTAAATATTTAGTTTCTTTAGAAGTATTTTTTGTAATTTTAATTCCACATATAATTTGGTTATTCAACAATGACTTTATTACTATTAAATATGGTTTTGCTCGTGCAGGTTTGGATGAAGGACAAATAATAAATCATATTAAATATCCATTGATATTCACATTAAAACAAATTGGTATTTTAATACCATTTTTAATTTTAGTTTGGTTACTAATGAAAAAAATACCCAAAAAATTTAATTTAAAAGATGAAAAACTTTTATTTTTAATATTTATTAATTTGGTCCCAATTGTTCTGGTTTTTATGACAGCGCTAATAACCGGATCAAAAATTAGAACTATGTGGATGACCCCTTTTTACCTATTCTTTGGAACTTTATTTATTTACCTGTTGAAAACTCAAATAAACATTAAGAAACTAAATTCTTTTTTAGTAGGATTTATATTTTTATTTTTATTATCTCCAATTTTGTATGGTTATGTCTCAATATCTCAGACTGATAAAAGGACTGATTATCCTGGAAGAGATATAGCTATAAAGGTTCAAATGGCATGGCATGAACAACATGATGAACCTATTAAATATGTGCTTGGTGATGAATGGGCCGCTGGAAATTTATCATATCACATTAATTCAAGGCCTATTTGGAAAGGCTTTGTTGCAAAGGAAAAATTGAATTCATTTGAAAAATATATGTGTATTGATAAGATTTGCGTAGGTTCTTAGTTATGAAATTCAATAAAAACATACTATTCATCGTCTTTATTGTTGTAATAATAGAGCTATCTGGACATGGAATTGTAGCCTCTTTGCTGAGGTTGCTTGCAAATTAAATAAATGAAAATCACTATTTTAACACCAGTTTATAATGACTGGAAATCAGCTTCAAAATTAATTGAAGAAATAAATACAATTATAAAAGACTTAGACGCAGAGTTTTCTCTTGTGATTGTCAATGATGCTTCAACTGAGGAAAAACCAACCTCTATTTCCAATACAGAAAACCTATTATCTGTTGAAATCTTAAATATTAGAAATAACCAAGGACATGGAAGATGTATTGCAACAGGACTTAAACATATATTTCAAAATAAACAATTCGATTACGTAATTCCAATGGATTCAGATGGTGAAGATAGACCCGAAGAAATCAAAAGTTTTCTAGAATACATAAAATATGACGAAGGAAAACCAATTGTAGGAGAAAGAGTAAAAAGATCTGAAAATTTTATTTTTAAAATTTGTTATCATTTCCATAAAATAATCACTTACGTTTTTACTGGTCACTCAATAAAATTTGGAAATTATACTTGTCTTCCAAAATCAACTGTTGAGAAATTAATCAACGATAAATCTACTTGGTGCAGCTTTTCAGGAGCGTTAGCAAAATTAGAAAAAGATAGATCTTCATCTCCATCTATAAGAGGAAAAAGATATTTTGGTCCTTCTAAAATGAGTTTTAAAAATTTAATTAAGCATTCTCTAGCAATCATCGCTGTTTTTAAATCTACAGTTATTATTCGATCAATTTTATTTTATGCTATTTATTTAATATTAATGGCTGATTACATAAGCATTGTTACAGCTATTCCATTAGGTCTAATTATAGCTTTTGGATTATCAGTTGTAATGATTGGAAGAAGAGAAAATTTAGAAGAGTTAAATAAATCATTAACAAATATTCAAAATATTGATAAAATTAAATAGTGAAAAAAATTTTAACATACATATTTGTACTATTATTTACATACCCTTCAATTTTATATGCAGAAAAGTGGCATATAAATATGAAAAAAAAAGAAAAGAAAGATTTTGCTTATTATGTTCTTAAAGCACAATCAGATAATAAAATGGTATTCAATACAAGAAATATTGAAAATCCAAATATTTATAAATTTTTTGAAAAGTTTGAAGATCGTTTAGGTGTTGCTGAAAAAGGAATAGAATTTGATTTAAAGTATTCTTATGAAGGACATGAAAAAGATTGGAAAAGATTTGATATTCTTGGTCATGCTCAAAGATTTCAAATAATGGAACCATATAAAGAAACTACTAAAAAAAATAAAACTAAATGGTATAGAGTAGCTTATTTTATACCGGGTGATATTAGAACTGATAAACACACTATATCTTTATTTGATTTTAAAAAACTTTATGGAAAAGGAGAGAAGTCTCATGATGGATCTTTTGCTATTGTAAATAATAGATTTACTTGGAACTTTAACTCACCAAATTATGCTTCCCATACAAATGAGACGGGATCTGAATATTTATATCCTGAACATTATGTTGTGAATTTAGATCCCAACTTTTCTCCTTTAAAAGGAAAATGGGTTAACGTTTTACTAAATATTAAGTGGGCTGAAAAAGGCTTCATGCACTTATGGATAGATGGCAAATTAAGATCTAGTTATTTTGGAGATACGCTAGCTGGAGCTTCAAGTGTAAGATTTAAATTTGGACCATACAGGCATCATATGCATCAGGCAACTAATGAAGGTTTGCAGATACCAGACTTAAAAATTAAATACTCTAACGTTGGAAAAGCTGATAAATGTGATGACTTATGGAGCGGTTGTTCTGAAATTTTAAGTCAATTAAATGATAAATCCCAAGTTATAGGTGCCAGAGCTGTTGTTTTATGCTCAACATCTCCACAATCATCTTCTTGTAGAAACCTAGGTTATCCTAAAAATCCTAGACCTTTTTAGTTAAGCTCTAATCGTTGGTAAACAATAAAAATCAGCTGTATCTATCTTTGAGTTGTAATCCCTTTTCATGCTCCATGATTTTCTAACACCAGCACTTGCAAGACTTAATGTCGACCTTCCATATCTATAATTTGTATTATCAATTGATCTCATCAATCTATTAATTCTCTCGTCTTTTGCTGATGAAAATAGGTTTTCATTATTTTCAGCATCTGTTAATCCAGTTAGCATCACTCCTGCTTTTTGATAACGATGTCCCTTCCTAAAGATTACTTTTAAGACAGATAAAGCATTTTTTACGATCTCTATACTATTGTTAGTTGCTATAGGGAAATCAACAGTTCTCGAGTTTGAATAAAAACCAAATTGTTTTTGAAAAGGACTGGTTCTAACAAATACCATAACTGCTTTTGCAACGAGGTTTTCAGATCTTATCTTTTCTGATGCATTTAAACAATAACTAGCAACAGCTTCTTCAAGTTCTTGAAATTTTTCTATTCTTTTTCCAAATGATCTTGATACTACACAGCTTTTTCTTTTTGATGCAGTTTTTTCTAAATCAATACAAGGTACACCTCTAAGTTCCATTGCAGTTCTTGAACTTAGAACATTTGAGGATTTCTTAATCCAAGTGTTTGATTTATTTTTTAATTGTTTAGCATTATAAATTCCATTTTTTTGATAAAACTTTGTCATTTGTCTTCCGACACCCCAAACATCATTGATATTAATTTTTTCAAGAATAGGATCAAGATTTTCTATTCCAATTAGACTTGTAACACCTGATTGTTTTTTCTTAGCTATATGATTTGCAACTTTACTTAAAGTTTTAGTTTTAGCTATTCCTATACTTGTTGGAATACCAGTCCACTTTAAAACTGTTTCTCTAATTTCTCTTCCAACTTGCTCTACTTCATTGTCAGAAAAATTTGATAAATCCATAAATGCTTCATCAATTGAATAAACTTCAATATCAGAGTTAAATCTTTTTAAAGTTCTCATTACTCTTCTAGATAAATCTCCATACAAAGAATAATTTGATGAGAATACTTGTACATCATTTTTGATAATAATATCCTTTGCTTTAAAGTAAGGTTCACCCATTTTAATTCCTAAAGCTTTTGCTTCAGTGGATCTTGAAACTATACAGCCATCATTATTAGATAAAACTACAACAGGTTTTTTCCTTATTTTTGGATTAAATAGTCTTTCACAAGAAACATAGAAAGAATTACAGTCAACCAGTGCTAATTTTTTAGTGTACTGAATGTATGACATAGGTGACTACTCCCCAAATAAAAATATCTTGTTCTTCATTAATTAAAATTCGATCAGAAAATTCTTTAGAACCTGATGTTAAAAATTGTTTATCTTTTTCTTTAACTAAAGTTTTAACAACGAGCTCATCATGAACATTTGCTATGACAGTTGAAAAATTTTTTGGAGTTAAGCTTTTGTCTACAACTAATAAATCACCATCATTTATTCCAACATCCACCATTGATTTTCCTTGAACTCTTATTATGAAAGTTGCTGGAACATTTTTGATTAGATGTACGTTTAAATCTATATCTTCTTCTATGTAGTCAGTTGCAGGGGAAGGAAAACCAGCTCCTGCTTTGTGTAAATAATAAGGTATTGTTAGCTTCATAAATGTTCTTGTTTTGTTCTTATTAGTACATGAGTTATACAATAGTGTCAATTAGGTTGTATTTTGAGTCTGTAAGTGAATCAAAAGTGAATCAAAACGAGAACATCCAAAACCATATTTTGTGCTATTGTGGATAACTTAAACCATTAGTAGTCTATAATCCTAATTTAATTATAAAAGGAGAGAAACATGAGTTCAATTGAAGTTAAAAGTTTTGATAATCCAGATGAAAGCAATACCAGTTTCAACAATGCCAAAATGGATATCGTAAAAGTGGGAGATCAAAGAGTAATGAGATTAGTTTTGCAGCCAGGATGGAAATGGTCACAAGATATTAAACCAACTGTAGGAACTGATAGCTGTAAAGCAAAACATCTTGGAGTAATAGTTTCAGGAGCAGTTTGTGCCAAACATGATGATGGAACAGAATTAACATATAAAGCAGGTGATGCATATTCAATTGACCCAGGTCATGACGGCTGGGTAGTTGGTGATAAGCCAGCAGTTGTTTATGAGTTTCATGGAAAATGGGGAGAATAATTAATGCCGAAACTAACATGTCATTGTGGATGTGTAGAAGCAGAAATTAATGTTCCAATTAATGAATTACCAAAAATTGTAAGATGTAACTGCTCTATATGTAAAAGAAAAAATGCAACAATGGGAATGGTTAAAAATGAAGATTTTAAAGTTACTAAGGGAGAAGATAAATTAAAACTTTATCAGTACCATACGAAAGTTGCTAATCATTACTTTTGTATTGAATGCGGAATTTACACACATCATAACCCAAGAAGTGCACCCGCCATGACTGGATTCAATTTAGGTTGTGTAGATGAAGTTAAAGTCGATGATTTAAAAGACGTTGTTTTCTTTGATGGTTTAAACCATCCACTTGACCAAAAATAAAATTAAATGAATTTAGTTGAGGATTGTTTAAATAAAGTAAAAAAAGATTGCTACAAGTTTATAAAAACACAAGAAACATCTTCTGATAAATTTAAAAACAAAGACAAGATGCTCAAAGATTATCTTGTCCCTATGAGTTTCTGGATTGCGAAAAAAACAAATATAAAAAAACCTTATATTGTAGGTTTAACAGGAGGACAAGGAACTGGAAAAACCACTATAAGCTCAATCTTAATGATAATTTTAAAGAAATATTTTAAGTTAAAAGTTTTCAAAATATCAATTGATGATATTTACAAAACAAAGAATGATAGAATAAAGTTATCAAAGAAAGTTCATCCATTATTATTGACAAGAGGTGTACCCGGGACCCATGACATAAGTTATATGTCTAGCTTTATTAAAAAAGCAAACTCTAGAAAATTTAAACCAATTATATTACCCAAGTTCGATAAGGCAATTGATGACAGATTTACAAAAAAAAATTGGTACAAAGTAAATAGCAGACCAGATGTAATTATTTTTGAAGGTTGGTGTGTTGGGGCAAGACCTGAAAGTTCAAAAACATTGAAAAAAAGTGTAAATTCGATGGAAAAACATGACGATAACAAATTAATTTGGAGGAAATACGTTAATAATCAACTAAAAAAAGGATATAAGAAACTTTATAGTAAGCTCGATTGTTTATTATTTTTAAGGGCAGAAAATTTTAGTTTATTACAAAAGTGGAGAGTTATTCAGGAAAAAAAACTTAAATTAAAAAATAAGAATAAAAAAACAAAACAAAAAATTATGACAAAAAAAGAAGTTTTAAAATTTATGCAAACTTACCAGAGAATTACTCAGAATATGTTTAAATATGCGCCAAAATACGCATCTATAGTTATTAAATTAAATTCTAATCATCAAATTAATTCTGTAAAGTACAACTAATGAAAAAAATAATAATAATAATTTTTAGTTTTTTTTGGTTAACAGCTCAATCGCTTGCTGTCACATTATATGAAGCATTAAACGAAACTTATAACAATAATAAACAATTAAATGCTGAGAGAGAAAATATAAAAGCATCAGAAGAAGATCTAAATATTTCCAAAGCCGATTATATGCCTTCTTTGAGTTTAAGTGGGTCCAAGAGCCTTGAAGAAACAAATAAACTTACAAATCAGAGCGGTGGTGATGCAACAATCAGTGATGTAGACCCATTCACAACATCCATAAAATTAGAGCAAACCTTATTGGATTTTGGAAGAGACCTTAATTATGAAAAAAATTTAATAGGTTTAGAACTTGCAAAAGCAAAATTATTTAAAAAAGAACAAGATGTTCTTTACAGTGCTATAGAAGCTTTTACATCTGTAATTTTATCAAGAGAAAAAGTTACAATTAATAGGCAAAATTTAAATTTACTTATTAAACAACTTGAAAATGATAAAGTTAGATTAGATAGAGGACAAATAAAAACTGCAGATTTATCACAAACCGAGTCTTCTCTTGCAGGAGCAAGTGCTCAGTTAACTCAAGCAAGAAGCGAATTAATGATTAATAAATTAAATTATGAAAATATCATTGGTAAACTTTTAAATACCAATGAATTAAAAAAGACAAATAGAGCAATTGTAAGTATTCCAAGTGAACTTAGTTCAGCAATCAATTTAGCAAGAGAAAATAATCCAGATATAATGATCGCTAAAATAGAATTAAATCAGTCCGAAATGGATATTGCTATTGCTGAAAGTGACTTGAAACCTAGCGCATCTTTATCTCTAGAAAGATCTTATGCTGACGATTTTACTTCTACTATAGATGAAAGAGAAAAGGATACTCTTAAAGCAACAATAAGCTGGCCATTTTATTCAGGTGGAAGTAAACGTGCAAAAATAAACAAGAATACAAATCTAAAAACTAGAAAAATTTTATTATTTGAGGATGCAGTAAAAACAACTGAAAAAAATGTTGGAAGTGCTTGGTCAAATCTTGAAGCATCTAAAAGTTTTTTAAATTCTGTAAGATCTCAAGTTAGAGCAGCAAAAATTGCTAACGAAGGAATAGCTGCAGAGTATGAAAGAGGTTCAAGAACAACTCTAGATGTTATTCAATCAAACTCTTTGTTATTGGCTGCAAAAATTTCCTTAGCAGAATCTGAGAGAAATAATCTTATCGCCCAATATAATGTTCTAAAAGCTATTGGTTTGTTGAATAGCGAATACCTAAAACTTAAGTAATTTAACGATTTTAAGCTATTTTGAGAAATATATTGCCAATGAGAACAAAATGTGTACATTTAAATCCATGATTCGAGTGTTAAAAAAAGCAAAAAAAGAGGCAAAAAATGACTAAAAATAACCTAAAAGTGGTGAAAACCGCAAAAGATAAAGAATTGGAAAACAAAGAGAAAAATAAAGCATTAGACGCAGCAATCAGTCAAATTACAGATAGCTTTGGAAAAGGCTCAGTAATGAAGCTCGGTGAGCAAAAAGCTATGGACGTTGAGTCTATCTCAACAGGATCTTTAAGCTTAGATCTTGCTTTAGGAATTGGTGGATTGCCAAAAGGAAGAATTATTGAAATTTATGGACCAGAGTCTTCAGGAAAAACTACATTAGCATTACAAGTAGTTGCAGAAGCACAGAAGGCAGGTGGAATTTGTGGTTTCGTTGATGCAGAACATGCTTTAGACCCAGTGTATGCGAAGAAATTAGGTGTAAATACTGAAGAGTTGCTAATTTCTCAACCAGACACAGGTGAACAAGCTTTAGAAATTACTGATACATTAATTAAATCTGGCTCAATGTCAGTTCTTGTTGTGGACTCTGTTGCAGCATTAACACCAAGAGCCGAAATAGAAGGTGATATGGGTGATACTCATGTTGGTTTACAAGCTAGATTGATGTCTCAAGCATTGAGAAAATTGACAGGCTCAATTTCACGAACTAATACAATGGTTATTTTTATTAACCAAATTAGAATGAAAATTGGTGTTATGTTTGGAAGTCCAGAAACAACATCGGGCGGAAACTCTTTGAAATTTTATTCATCAGTTAGAATGGACATTAGAAGAATTGGAGCTATCAAAGATAAAGATAATATCGTTGGTAACACAACAAGAGTTAAAGTTGTGAAAAATAAAGTTGCTCCGCCATTTAAAGTTGTTGAGTTTGACTTAATGTATGGAAAAGGAATTAGTAAAGTAGGGGAACTAATAGACCTAGGTGCCAAAGCAGATATCGTAGAGAAATCTGGAGCTTGGTATGCTTACAAAGGTGAAAAAATTGGTCAAGGTAGGGAAAATGCGAAACTTTACCTTGAACAAAATCCTAAAGCCGCTGCTGAAATTGAAATGGCAATCAGAGAAAAGGCTGGTGTGATCTCAAAGAAAATTGAAGGAAATCCACTAAGCGAAGAAAAGGTAGAGGCTCAAAAAATAGAAGAAGAAGTTCCTACTAAAAAAAATTAGCAGATAACTTTTAGTTATTAAAAAGGCGCTCGAATGGGCGCCTTTTTTCCCTTCAGAGGTGTAGACATCAATAGAAAAAGCTGTATTTTAACAAAATATGGCAAAAACATTAAACGAGATTAGATCAACTTTTTTAAATTATTTTGAAAAAAATGATCACAAGATAGTTGAGTCTAGCAATCTGGTTCCAAATAATGATCCAACATTAATGTTTGCAAATTCAGGCATGGTCCAGTTTAAAAATGTTTTTACCGGATTAGAAAAAAGAGATTATCAAAGAGCGACTACTTCTCAAAAATGTGTAAGAGCAGGAGGTAAACATAACGATCTTGAAAACGTTGGCTACACCCCAAGACACCATACATTTTTTGAAATGCTTGGAAATTTTTCTTTCGGAGATTACTTCAAGGAAAGGGGAATTGAACTTGCTTGGAATTTAATTACTAAGGATTTTGGATTAAATAAAGATAGATTATATGTAACTGTATTTCATGAAGACGATGAAGCCTTCAATTTTTGGAAGAAAATAGCGGGTTTTAGCGACGATAGAATTATTAGGATAGCAACTTCTGATAATTTTTGGTCAATGGGCGAAACGGGCCCTTGCGGACCTTGTTCTGAGATTTTTTATGATCATGGGGATCATTTAAAAGGTGGTTTACCCGGAACCAAAGATGAGGATGGCGATAGATATATTGAGATATGGAATTTAGTCTTCATGCAATTTGAGCAAGTCTCAAAAGATAAGAGAATTAATCTTCCAAAACCTTCTGTAGATACTGGAATGGGTTTAGAGAGAATTGCAGCATTACTTCAGGGCACACATGATAATTACGAAACAGATCATTTTAAAAAATTAATTAGTTCGATTTCTGAATTTACAAAAGTAAAACAAGATGAAAATAATTTATCAAGCTTTAGAGTAATTGCAGATCACTTAAGAGCTAGCTCATTTCTTCTTGCAGAAGGAGTATTACCTTCAAATGAAGGTAGGGGCTATGTTCTTAGAAGAATTATGAGAAGAGGAATGAGACATTCTCATTTGCTAGGTTCTAAAGAACCAGTCTTCAATAAAATATTTGATACATTGAAAGATGAAATGAGGGGAAATTATCCTGAATTAGAAAGATCAGAGACTTTAATTAAAGAAACATTAAAAATGGAAGAGGAAAAATTTTTAGTATTACTTGATAGAGGTATTAAAATTTTGAACGATGAAATTTCAAAAATTAAAAAAGTTTTACCAGGTGAAGTAGCGTTTAAATTATATGATACTTATGGTTTCCCGCTAGACTTAACAGAAGATATTTTAAAAAATAAATCTTTGACCGTTGATCAAAATAAATTTGATGAATTAATGAAAAAGAGCAAAGAGCTTGCAAAACAAAACTGGAAAGGTTCTGGAGACGCCTCTGAAGAAGAAATCTGGTTTGGTATAAAAGATAAAATTGGACCTACAGAGTTTCTTGGTTATGAGTTTAACCAATCAGAAGGAGTGGTGTTGTCAATAATTAAAAATAATAAAGAAGCACAAAATATTTCAAATGGCGAGGAAGGGATAATTATTACTAATCAAACCCCTTTTTATGGAGAGTCTGGTGGACAAGTTGGAGATCAAGGAACAATAGTATCTGGTAACTCAGTATTTGAGGTTACAGATACTCAAAAAAAACTTGGAGATTTGTTTATACATCATGGAATTCTAAAATCTGGTGAGATTAAGATTAAAGACGTTGTAGAAATGAAAATAGATATTGAAAGACGTAACAATCTTAAGGCATATCATTCTGCAACTCATTTATTACACGAGTCTTTGAGAAGAACATTGGGAAAGCACGTTATGCAAAAAGGGTCTTTGGTTGCGCCTGATAGACTAAGATTTGACTTTAGTCATATGAAACCAATTACTGAGGATGAATTAACAATTATCGATAAATTAGTTAATGAATACGTACAAAACAAAACTGATGTAACTACAAGAATTATGACACCAAAAGCTGCCATTGAAAAAGGTGCTTTAGCTTTTTTTGGTGAAAAATATGGAGAAGAAGTGAGAGTAGTTTCTATGGGAGCAGAAAATAACTCTTACTTTTCAACAGAATTATGTGGTGGAACACATGTTAAAAATACAGGTGATATTGGAAAATTTAAAACTGTTAGCCAATCCTCAATAGCTGCTGGAGTTAGAAGGGTTGAAGCTTTAAGGGATAAACAACTCGAAATATTCTTAAAAAATAAGGAAAAAATGTCAAACCTTTCTGCACAAAAGGATGAAGAAAGCATTAAAGAGGTGTCTGCTCAAATTATTAAATTAGGTGGAAAACCAAATCTACAAAATAAAGATACGAAAGGATTGATTAAAGACCTTAATAAACAATTAGAACAATTAAATGTTCAATCAGTTTTAGCTGATAAAACAAAAAACATAATTAAAGATGAAAATATAAATGGCACTCAAGTTAGATTACAAAAAGTTAAAGATTTATCTCCAAAAGACCTAAGAAAACTTATTGATGCAGGTAAAAAAGAATTGGGTGAAGGAATAGTAATTGTATTTGCAAATAAAGATGAGAAAGTTGGTCTTGCTGTAGGTGTAACAGAAAATTTAATGAACAAATACGATGCAGTTAAATTTGCAAAACTAGGATCTGAAATTATTGGTGGAAATGGTGGAGGAGGTCGTAAAGACTTTGCACAGGCTGGAGGCCAAGACTCAAATAAAATCGATGAAGCTTTAGAAAAATTAAAAACCTTAATTTAATTTTTGTTTTAAACTTCCATCAATTACATCTAAAAACTGGTTAGTTGTTAAATATTTTGTAGAAGGACCAATAAGTATTGCCAAATCTTTGGTCATTGAACCTGATTCAACTGACTCAACACATACTTCTTCAAGTGTTTTGGAAAATTTAATTAATTCATCATTGCTATCTAACTTTCCCCTGTGCGCCAAACCTCTTGTCCAAGCAAATATAGATGCAATTGGATTGGTCGATGTTTCTTTACCTTGCTGATGCATTCTAAAATGTCGAGTTACAGTTCCATGAGCTGCTTCTGCTTCCATTGTTCTGCCATCAGGCGCTAATAGAACACTTGTCATTAAACCTAAAGAACCATAACCTTGGGCAACAGTATCTGACTGAACATCACCATCGTAATTTTTACAAGCCCAGATATATTTACCGTGCCACTTCATTGCACAAGCAACCATATCATCGATTAACCTGTGTTCATAAGTTATACTATTTTTTTCGAATTCTGATTTAAAATCTTTTTCAAAAACATTTTGAAATATATCTTTAAATCTACCATCATATTTTTTTAGTATGGTATTCTTTGTTGATAAATATACAGGCCATTTTTTTATTAGGCCGTAATTGAAACATGATCTTGCAAAGTCCTCTATTGATTTATCTAAATTATACATTGAAAGAGCAATACCTGGTCCTGGGAAATTGAATACTTCATATTTCTTTTCATCACTTCCATCTTCTGATGTCCATTTAACTTCTAATTTACCTTTTCCTGGAACTAAAAAATCTGTAGCTCTATATTGATCACCAAAAGCATGCCTTCCAATAATTAATGGATCTGTCCAAGATGGGACAAGTTTAGGAATATTTTTACAAATTATTGGCTCTCTAAATACTGTTCCTCCAATAATATTTCTTATTGTTCCATTCGGAGATCTCCACATTTTTTTTAATTTAAATTCTTCAACTCTCGCCTCGTCAGGAGTAATAGTTGCACATTTGATACCTACTCCATTTTTCTTGATTGCATTAGCACAGTCGATTGTAATTTTGTCATCCGTATCATCCCTGCTTTTCATTCCTAGATCGTAATACTCAATGCCTAAATCTAAATAAGGTAGAATTAATTTGTTTTTTATGAATTCCCAAATTACTCTTGTCATTTCATCGCCGTCTAGCTCGACAATGGGATTTTTTACCTTAATTTTGCTCATTTTTTGATGTATCTTAATAATTGAATTTATACTTTTTATATACATATTAATCCAGAATTATCAATTGAACGATTATGATAGACAAAATTTTTCCAAAGATTCATAACGAAGGCTATAAATTTATAGTAATTTTCGTAGTAGCAACGATCATTCTATATTTCATTCATGGTTTTTTAGGTTTCATAGGTTTTGTCTTAAGTATTTGGTGTTATTATTTTTTTAGAGATCCAGAGAGAATTCCAATAAATGATGAGAATTATTTAACAAGTCCTGCTGACGGATTAGTTTTACAAGTTTTAGATACAAACGGACCAAAAGAATTGGGTCTTGAAAATAAAAAGTTTAAGAAAGTAAGTATATTTATGAATGTATTTGATTGTCATGTGAATAGATCTCCATGTTCAGGAAAAATTGAAGAAATTTTATATAAACCTGGAAAATTTATTAATGCATCTCTTGATAAAGCAAGCGAGGATAATGAAAGAAATTATTATAAAATTAGAAATTCTCATGGCGAAGATATAATTGTAGTTCAAATAGCAGGACTGGTCGCTCGAAGAATAGTAACAGATACCTCAGTTGAAGAAAATGTTGAACAAGGATCTAGAATAGGAATGATTAGATTTGGAAGTAGAGCAGATTTATATTTTGAAAACTATGAACCATTAGTAAAAGTTAATCAAAGAGCAGTTGCTGGAGAAACATTGATAGCTAAAAGATAAATGGAAAATCCAAAAAAGAACATAAGATTAGTATCGAATAAAAATTCAAGAGTTATTTTGCCGAATATTATGACACTCGTTGGAGTGTGTATTGGCTTAACTTCAATTAAGTTTGCATTTGATGGGAGATTTGAATTATCTGTTATTGCAGTTTTAATTGCTGCAATCATCGATGGTTTAGATGGAAGAATTGCAAGATTAATTAAAGCCACATCAAAAGTTGGAAAAGAATTAGACTCATTAACAGATGTAATTAGTTTTGGAGTTGCACCAGCATTCATAATGTATTTTTGGGCGTTAGATAATATAGGCAGATTTGGTTGGTTAATATCATTAATATATGTGGTTTGTGTTGCTTTGAGACTTGCAAGATTTAATGTTTCAACAGGAGGTGAACCTTCATGGAGGGATAATTTTTTTGAGGGTATTCCATCACCAGCAGGTGGAGTATTGGTATTAATGCCATTAATTTATAGTTTTAGCGAAGTTCAGTTTATAACTATTAATAAAAATATTATTGTTCCATCTTTATTCATTGTTATTTCTGTGCTTTTGATAAGTAAAATTCCTACATATTCTTTTAAAAGAATTGTTGTCCCAAGAAGTACTTCAATATTTCTTTTATTTGGAATAATTTTATATTTTGGTTTGTTGCTAATATATACCTTTAATACAATTATAATTTCAGGAATTATTTATTTATTAATGATTCCAGCAAGTTCAATTCATTACTTATTTTTAAAAAAACAAAATAAAGAAAAAGATGATGGCGTTGATCATCACGAAGATATTTTGTAATGAAAGAGAATGTAATTATTTCTCTAGCAGATTCTAATTACTTTGAATTGCTAAATGAATTAATAGACTCTATTAAACAATTCAATTACAGTGAAAAGGTTGCTATTTGTATACTTGATGCGGGTTTAACAGAGGAGCAAACCGCTCTTCTAAAAGATAAAGTAGACGAGATCAAAAAAGCTGAATGGGATATTGAGGTTCCACAATCTAAAGTTAAAGGTAAAGAATGGCTAAAAAGTCAGGTATCAAGAGCGTTTCTTCCAAAATATTTTCCAAACTATAAAAAATACCTGTGGATTGATTGTGACGCTTGGGTTCAAGATTGGAGCTCAATAGACTTATATTTTAAGGCTTGTGATAATGGTAAACTAGGCATTACCCAGACAATGACACCTGGATATAGAATATTAAGTAACGTTAATTGGTTGTTTGGAAAATTAGCTATTATAAAATCTCAAAATTTTAAACATGCCATTAAATCTAAAATTGATATTAATAAAGCAAGAAAGTTAGCATTTGCTCCGCATATTAATATTGGTGTTTTCTCATTAGAAAAAGACTCTAGCTGCTGGAATGTTTGGCAAAAAAATTTAAAAACTACTCTTAGTCATGGACAAATATTTGGTTCAGAGCAACTAGCAATAAATATATGCGTATATATTGATAATGTAGATGTTGAATTTCTTCCTCATAATTGCAACTGGTTAGCTAGCAACTTACTTCCAAAGTTTGATGAAAAGAATAAAATTTTCGTGGAACCTTTTTTACCAAATCATAAAATTGGAATTATACATTTAGCTAGTGGTATTAAAGTAAATGATAAAGATATGAGAAATGAGAAAAATCTAGAGATAGAATTAAATACTTTGGATAATAATAAAATCTCAAAATCTTTAAGGTTCAAAACTAATTGAAAAAAAATAAAATCTCAAAAAATTGGATTAATAAGCAGAGAAGAGATATTTATGTTAGACAATCAAAAGTTGAAGGATATAGATCAAGAGCCGTTTATAAATTAAAGGAAATTAACGAAAAATTTAAATTTTTAAAAAATAATATATCAGTAATAGATCTTGGAGCTGCTCCTGGAAGTTGGTCTCAATATATATCAAGTAATTTAAAATGTAATAAGCATTTAGCAATAGATTTAAAAGAAATACAAGAAATAAAGAATGTAAAAATTTTAAAAGGAGATTTCACGGATACTGAGCAACAAAATAAAATTAATAATTATTTTGGTGGAAAAATTGACCTAATTATTTCAGATATGGCAGTCAATACTACGGGAAACAAAAACCTAGACTCTATGGTAACTGGAGAATTAGTTTTAGAAGCTTTGGATTTCGCTACAAAAATGATGAAGCCAAATGGCTATTTTGTCTCAAAATTATTTATGGGAACTTCATTTAATGAGATAATTGCATTTTCAAAAAAAAATTTTGTTAAATTTAATGTCTATAAGCCTCCAGCAAGTAGAAAAGACTCTAAAGAAAGTTTCTTAATCTGCAAAAATTTAAGATAGATACTTTCATTTTTTTAAGAATCGTTTATATAAGGACATGGATCCTATCAAAGAAGCGCTCACTTTCGATGATGTAACCTTAGCACCAAATTATTCTGAAATTTTACCTTCAGAAGTAAAGACAGAAGTTAAATTATCAAAACACTTAAATATTTCTATACCCCTTCTAACTTCAGCAATGGATACTGTAACAGAGTCTAACATGGCTATTTCAATCGGTAAAAAAGGTGGAATAGGTGTTATACATAGAAATTTATCAATAAATGATCAGATAAAAGAAATAAGAAAAGTAAAAGCAAAAAAAATGTTAGTTGGTGCAGCTGTTGGTGCAAGTTTAAACGAAC
Source organism: uncultured Pelagibacteraceae bacterium (assembly GCA_902574685.1). GTDB lineage: Bacteria > Pseudomonadota > Alphaproteobacteria > Pelagibacterales > Pelagibacteraceae > Pelagibacter. The sequence continues at coordinate 34,862 of CACGOO010000009.1, forward strand.
ACATAAGAGCTCAAAAGATTTTAAAAGAAAATATTGATTTAATTGTTGTTGATACAGCTCATGGCCACACAAAAAAAGTAGCTGAAATAATAAAAAAAATTAAAAAAATTAAACCAACCAAAACAGCTTTATGTGCAGGTAATATTGCTACAGCAGAAGCAGCTAAATTTCTTATTAAGCAAGGAGTAGATATTATAAAAGTTGGAATTGGACCAGGATCTATATGCACTACAAGATTAGTTGCGGGGATAGGAGTTCCACAGTTAAGTGCAATTTTAGATGTAAAAAAAGGTATGGGCAAAAGTAAAACAACATTAATAGCTGATGGAGGTATCAAATTTTCTGGGGATATTGCAAAAGCACTTGCAGCAGGAGCAGATGCGGTAATGATTGGATCATTATTTGCAGGAACAGATCAGGCTCCAGGAAGAATTATTAAAAGAGGTGGTAAATTATTTAAAAGTTTTAGAGGCATGGGATCTATTGGAGCAATGAATAAAGGATCAGCAGATAGATATTTTCAATCAAAACAAAAAGATACTTCAAAATATGTAGCAGAAGGTGTTGAAGGTTTTGTTAAATACAAAGGCACAGTTGAAAAAATAATCTACCAACTAGTAGGGGGTTTAAAATCATCAATGGGATACTTAGGTGCAAAAAGAATTAAAGATCTCAGAAAAAAACCAAAATTTGTTAAAATTACTAAAGCAGGTTTTTATGAAAGTATGGTACATAATATAGACGAAATAAAAAGATGATAAAAAAAATTACCTTAGCAATAATTTTACTTTTTACTTTAGTTTTTAATGTTAACGCGGAAAAAGATAATTTTTTTGATGAAGCAAAAAGTCTTTATGAAAATGAAAAATATGAAGATTCAAAATTTTTATTTCAAAGAAATATTGTATACAATCCCAAAGACTCAAAGTCATATCTATATTTAGCAAAAATATTTAAAAATGAAGAAAACAAAACAGAACTGGAAAAAAATATAAATACAGTTTTACTACTCGAGCCAAACAACGAAGAGGCAATGTATCTATTAATAGATATTGAGTTAGAAAGATCTAATTTTTCTAAAGCAGAGGAACTTAGAGAAGATTTTAAGAAAATATGCTCGAACCTTTGTGATAAAATCGCATCTATAAACAAACGCCTAAAAGAGTTTGAAAAAAAAGATGCGTCTTGAAAATAATCTAGATAAAATTTTAATAATCGATTTTGGGTCTCAGTTTACACAATTAATTGCAAGAAAAGTAAGAGAATTAAATGTTTTTTGTGAAATTATAAGTCACAACAAACTTAAAAACTACAAAAATGAAAAAAATGTGAAAGGCATCATTTTATCTGGTGGTCCCTTAAATGTTTATCAAAATAAAAAAGTTAAATTCAATAGAAGTATATTAAGTTTAAATATTCCAATTTTAGGTATTTGTTTTGGCCATCAGATAATCTCTAAAGAATTAGGAGGTAAAGTAAAACGAGCAAAATCAAGAGAATTTGGGTTAGCAAAAGTTACAAAATTAAAAAAAAGCGCTTTAACCGAAAATTTCTTTTCAAAAAAATCCACCAATGTATGGATGAGCCATGGAGATGAGGTAATTAAATTACCTAAAGGTTTTAAAGTTATAGCAAAATCCTCAAATTCGAAATTATGTATGATAGAAAATGTAAAAAAAAAAATATATGGCATACAGTTTCATCCAGAAGTTTCCCATACAGTTAAAGGCAAAGTAATATTAAAAAACTTTGTAATTAAAATTTGTAAAATTAAAAAAAATTGGACATCAAAAAACCAAAAATCCAAACTTATGCAACAAATTAAAGAACAAGTTGGAAATTCTAAAGTAATTTGTGCATTATCTGGTGGTGTAGATAGCAGTGTAGTAGCAAAATTAATTAGTAATGCGATTGGAAAAAACCTAACTTGTATATTCGTTAATACTGGCCTGCTCAGAAAAAACGAAGAAAAACAAGTAGTAAATACTTTTAGAAAAAAATTTAAATTGAATTTAATTTATGTAAATGCTGAACAATTATTTATAAGCAAATTAAAAAACGTAACAGATCCAGAAAAAAAAAGAAAAATTATTGGAAATTTATTTATCAAACTTTTTGAAAAATACGCAAAAAAAATAAAAAATGTAAAATTTTTAGCTCAAGGAACTCTATACCCTGATTTAATTGAAAGTAAATCTGTGACAGGAAGTCAAACGTCAAAAATTAAGTCTCATCATAATGTAGGTGGTCTGCCGAAAAGAATGAAATTAAAATTGGTTGAGCCATTGAAGTATTTATTTAAAGATGAAGTTAGAATGTTAGGTCTAGAATTAAATTTAAGTAAAGAAATTATTTCTAGACATCCTTTTCCTGGTCCTGGTTTAGCAATTAGAATGCCAGGCATAATTACTAAAGAAAAAATAAAAATTTTAAAAGAAGCAGATAATTATTTTGTAAACGCATTAAGAGAAAACAATCTATATCATAAGATATGGCAGGCTTATGCTGCATTACTGCCTGTTAAAACTGTTGGTGTCATGGGAGACAATAGAACCTATGAATATTTATGTTTGCTTAGAGCAATAACATCTGAAGATGGGATGACAGCGGATTATTTTCAATTTAATAAATCATTTATGCAAATGGTATCGAATAAAATAGTTAATAATATTCGAGGTATAAATAGAGTAGTTTATGATGTGACTTCTAAACCACCAAGTACTATTGAACTAGAATAGAAATAAATTATAATTTTACTATGAAATATTTACACACAATGATCAGAATTTCTAATATACAGGAGTCGTTAAAATTTTTTTGTGATGGACTGGGTTTAAAAGAGACAAAAAGAATGGAAAATGAAAAAGGCAGATATACATTAATTTTTTTAGCTGCACCAAACGACAATAATGCAGAAATTGAACTAACTTATAATTGGGATGGTGACAATTTAGGAGAGGGATCTAGAAATTTTGGTCACTTAGCTTATAGAGTTAAAAATATATACGAAATATGTCAAAGACTAATGGATATGGGTTATACAATTAATAGACCACCTAGAGATGGTCATATGGCATTTGTGAAATCACCAGATAAAATATCAATAGAAATACTTCAGGAAGGAAATCTTCCTCCTAAAGAGCCCTGGTCATCAATGGAAAATACTGGAACTTGGTAATATTAGAAATACTTTATATATTTTTCATTAATATTTAAAATTTCTAAATCGACTAGCCCACCTATTACTAATTGAATAGCAACCAATAATATAAAGCCTAAACCTATGTAAGCTATCCATAAATGTTTTTGTATATAATTTGCTAAATAAGTAGCTAAGGCTCCAGTAAGAACTACTGATAATACCAAGCCAAAAATCATAAAACCAAAATTACCTTTGGCTGCACCCACAACGCCAATAACGTTATCAAAACTAATCGTAATATCTGCAAATAACACTTTGTAAATACTTTTGATAAATGAAGGTTCCATAGATTTCTTTTTAGGAGACTTAATTTTTTGAATTTCAAATAAATCTTTTCTTAAGTCATTAACAATCCAAATTAAAAGTAATCCACCAAGAATTTTAATGAAGTAAAACTTAAATAAATATGTTGCAAATATTGCAAATATAACTTTGAAAACTAATGCTCCAACTACTCCCCAAAATATTATTTTTTTTCTATTTTTTGGTACAAAATTAGCTGCTATTAATCCTATTATTATTGCATTATCTGCCGCAAGAATAATATCTATAAATATAATTTGCAGTAAAATGAGTGATTGTTCGATCAAGATGTTATTATAATAGTAATTATTTATTATTTTTCAATAAAACATCAAAAATTTTTATTGATTTAAGTTTTAATACATAATGAGATATGTTTTTTAGAAATATGGAGGATTTATGAAACTTTTCAAAATTTTGCTCTCTGTTTTATTTTCTGTTCTTTTAACTGCTAATGCTTTTGCCGCAGAAAAATGGGATATGGCACTAGCATATGGTGCAAGCAACTTTCATTCTGCTAATGCAGCTGAATTTGCTAAAAATGTTTCAGAAAAAAGTGGGGGAAAATTAACAATAGTAACACACCCAGGTGGATCTCTATTTAAAGGTGGAGAGATATTTAGGGCTGTTAGAACTGGACAAGCTCAAATTGGTGAGCGATTTATGTCGGCTCTAGGTAAAGAGGATCCGTTATTAGAGATTGATTCGCAACCATTTCTTGCGACATCTTATGATGATGCTATGAAACTGTATCAAGCATCTAAGCCTGCAATAATTAAAGGTCTAGATCAAAAAGGTCTTGTATTTTTATACGCTGTACCATGGCCTGCGCAAGGTCTTTATAGTAAAAAGGAAATTAATAGTGTTGCTGATTTAAAAGGTTTAAAATTTAGAGCATATAATTCTGCAACTATTAGAATGGCCGAGTTGACAGGTATGGCTCCTACAAAAATAGAAGCAGCTGAAATAAGCCAAGCATTCTCAACTGGTGCGGTTGAAAGTATGATTACTTCACCAACTACTGGTAAGAACAGTAAAATTTGGGAAAATGGAGTAAAGTATTTTTATGATATTGCAGCTTGGTTTCCAAAAAATATGATTGTAGCTCACAGAGGTTCTTGGAATAAATTAGATAAAGCTACACAAAAAATGATTATGGAAGAGGCAGCAGTTGCTGAGAAAAAAGGTTGGGCACTTTCAAAAAAAGGAAATGTTGCTGATAAAAAAGCTTTAGCTGATGCTGGAATGAAAGTAGGCAAAGTAAATGCAGCTCTTGAAAGTCATTTCAAAAAAGTTGGTGCTACAATGGCAGAAGAGTGGAAGAAAAAAGCTGGCGATAGAGGTGCTAGTGTTCTTGCTGCTTATAATTAAATCATTATAATTAAAAAGGCCGTATTAAACGGCCTTTTTATATGTTTAATAAAGTCAATAAATTTCTAAATAATCTTTATAGTTACTCAGGCTATATCGCTGCATTCTTTCTTATTTTGGTTGCAGTTTTTATTTTAATTGGAATTTCATCAAGAATATTTGGTTTTTACATAAGAGGCCTAGCTGAATATTCTGGATATTGTATGGCTGCCTCATCTTTTTTTGCTTTATCTTATACTTTTGTAGAAGGTGGTCACATTAGAATTACTTTATTTTTAGAAAAAGCTACTGGGATTAAAAAGAGATTTTTGGAATTATGGAGTTTGATAGTTGCAACTATATTTTCTGGTTATTTAGCATTCTATTTTTTGAAAATGCTAAAAATATCTTATGAATTTCAAGAGAGAAGTGAAGGAGCTGACGAAATTTTAATTTGGATACCACAAACTAGTGTTGCTTTAGGATCACTAATATTTTTCATATGTGTATCTCATCAATTAGTTTTGAAAATACAAACAAAAAAAAATGACTGAAATTTTACTTACTATATTTTTCATAAGTGTTCTCTTGATATTTTTAGGCTCAGGAATTTGGGTTGCTATAAGCATGGTTGGTGTTTCATCTATAGGAATGATGCTGTTCACCACAAGGCCAGTTGGTGATGCGATGGCAACAACAATTTGGGGAGCCTCATCCTCATGGACTTTAACTGCACTTCCTTTATTTGTTTGGATGGGTGAAATTTTATTTCGGACGAAGTTATCTGAAAATTTATTTGAAGGATTATCCCCATGGATGCAGAAACTACCCGGTGGCTTAGTGCATGTTAATGTAGTTGGATGTGCTTTATTTGCAGCTATTTCTGGATCTTCTGCAGCAACTGTAGCCACAGTAGGAAAAATGTCTATTCCAGAACTAAGAAAAAGAAAATATCCAGAAAGTATTCTACTTGGAAGTTTAGCTGGTTCCGGAACGCTGGGTCTTCTAATTCCACCTTCAATTATTTTAATTATTTATGGCGTGACTGTCCAAGAGTCGATAGCAAAACTATTTATCGCAGGAATTTTACCAGGAATAATGCTTGCGTTGATCTTTATGACATATGTAATGATTTGGTCGGCAATAAATAAAAAATCCATGCCTACTTTTAAACAAGACCTCTCACTTATGGAAAAGGTAAGGAAATCAGGAAAACTGATACCTGTAATATTATTAATAGTTTCAGTTATTGGCTCAATTTATACTGGTATAGCAACCGCAACTGAAGCCGCTTCTTTGGGTGTAGTAGGTGCATTAATTTTATCATATTTTCAAAAGAGTTTGTCTTTAAAAACATTTAAAGAGTCTCTCTTGGGTGCTACTAAAACTTCTTGCATGATAGCTTTTATATTAGCCGGAGCCACTTTTTTATCTTTGGCAATGGGTTTTACAGGATTGCCAAGAAATCTTGCTCTATGGATTGAAGGAATGGAACTTTCTCCATATGTTTTAATTTTTGTTTTAATGATCTTTTATATAATTCTTGGAATGTTTCTTGATGGTATCTCCGCTGTAGTTTTAACAATGGCTATAATTGAACCAATGATTAGACAAGCAGGTTTTGATATGATTTGGTTTGGTGTTTTTCTAGTTATTGTCGTCGAAATGGCTCAGATCACGCCGCCGGTTGGTTTTAATCTTTTTGTTCTTCAGGGTATGGCTAATAAAGATATGGGTTATATAGCAAGAAGCGCGTTTCCACTCTTCTTGCTAATGATTTTTGCTGTTATTTTGGTTGTGATATTTCCAGAAATTGCTCTTTGGATGCCTGAACAAATGATAAAAAATATAAACTAGTATTTTGATTTTTTAGATCCGTCTATAACACCCTTTAGCTGATTGTATTCCTTACAATTACATCCCTGTAGAACACCCAATCTTTCTTTTGCTAAATTCATCCTATTTGTTGCAACATATAATTCACCAAGATATTCGTTAATTCCTATGTGATTTGGCTCGATAGCTAAACCTTGAAGATAATATTTCTCACCGTTTTCAAAATCACCAGTTTTTCTTGTTGCAAACCCAAGATAATTTAATGTGTCTGCTTTATTTGGATTCATCTTATTCGACTTTACTAAAAATTTAATTGCTCTTTCGTATCTTTTAATTGCTTTCTCTGTTTTACCTTTTTTTTCTAATTTTTTTGCAGCTTTAATCAATTTCACTGCCTTATCATAATGGCTTTCTGTTGATCCAGAATCGCTACTAGATCCAGCAGCAAAAGACGTTCCTGCTAAAATTATTAAAAAGAACATTGAAAAAAATATCTTCTTTATCATTATTTAAATTTCCTTAAATTAGTTAGTGTTTTTAGTTCTAAGCCATTATCTATTAAATTATTTTTTATAGATATAGCTGTAGCTAGAGAACTTGCATTATCACCATGTATGCACACAGAGTCTATTTCACAAGGTATTTGCTTTCCGCTGTGACAATTTATGGCTTGGTTCTGAACCATACTTAAAACGTGACTTTTTGCTTTTTCTGGATCTGTAATAAGTGCATGAGGCTCTTTTCTAGATACTAAGTTTCCATTATCTTCATAATTTCTATCAGCAAAAATTTCACATGCTATCCTCATATCAAATTTCTTTGCTGCCTCTTCCATCTTTGAACCTGTCGGTACTAAATAGATTAAATCTTTGTTAAAATTGCAAATTGATTTTGCAATGATAGTTGCAAGCTCAATATCTTCGCAAGCCATATTATTTAATGCACCGTGTGGTTTAATATGGGTAACAATCTCACCATGTTTATTAGCTATATTTTGTAAAATTTCATACTGGTCAATTAATAATTTATTTATTTCATTTGATGATAAATTTAGTCTTTTACGTCCAAAGTTTTCTGGATCATTAAATGATGGATGCGCACCTATACTAACACCGTTTTTCTTACAAATTTTTACAACTTGGTTCATGCTATCTTCATCACCAGCATGATAACCACAAGCAACATTAGCTGAATTGACAATTTCTAGTAATTTTGGATCATTTTCATCCGAATGATGATTTGATTTTTCACCTAAATCACAATTGATATTAATTTCCATACTAATAAATCATAAGTATAACATGTTATGATAAAAAATATATTAAATCTTGGCGACGCAGCTTTGTATTGCGATTTTGGAAGCGATGTAAATCAAGAAATTAATTCAAATGTTATCAAATATTTTTACCACATAAAAAAATTAAATTTAAAAGGTATTACAAACTTAACTCCATCTTATAATAAATTAATAATTTCATATGATTTAAATATACATTCTTTTTTATCTTTAAAAAAAAAAATTGAAAATATAGAGATTAAAGAAAACAATAAATTAGAAAAAAACCTAATCGAAATTCCAGTATGTTGTGATAATGACTTTGCATTAGATATCGAAAGAGTTGAAAACAAATTAAAATTAAAATCAGAAATAATCCTAGAAAAATTTTTTAGTAAAAATTACTTTTGTTATATGACAGGATTTGTTGCTGGTATGCCTTTTCTTGGTGATCTCGACCAGGAGATGAGATTAAAAAGATTAGAAACACCAAGAGTTAAAGTTCCAAAAGGTTCAGTTGGAATAACAGAACAATTTTGCAACATATACTCTTTTGAGACACCTGGGGGATGGAATATTTTGGGAAATACACCACAAAATATTTTCGATACATCTAATCAATCAAACCCTAATCTTGTTAATCCAGGTGATACAATAAAATTTTATAGAATAACTTTAGATCAATATAATGAAATCAAAAGATAGAAACTACTTTAAAATTTTAAGAGCTGGTATCAACACCACATATCAAGACTTAGGAAGAAATAATTTATACCATATTGGTATTCCTTTTAGCGGAGCAATGGATAAAAGAAATTTTCAATTGTTAAACTCACTTCTACAAAATGATTACAATTCACCTGTAATAGAATTTGCTTATCAAGGCCCGCATTTGAAGTATTTCGGAAAAGATATTTTTTTTTGTATTTCTGGAAATGTATCATTTAAAATTATAACAAAAGAGGGTGTTATTGATGGTAATTCCTACCAATGTTATTTGTTAAAAAATGGTGATGAAGTCGATATCCGTTCAACCAACAAGTCTGTTTATGGATATTTTTCGATTAATGGAACTTTTGGTGTTGATTATTATTGGGGAAGCTGTTCAATAAATACACAAGCTCAAATTGGACCAAATAATGGGAATAAATTTTCTAAAGATTTAGAAATTGAAATAATTGATATTAATAATTCTTTTAACAAAAGAAAACTCGATTACTTAGGTAGCACTATTGAAAATATAAGGGTCATTAAAGGCACAAACTATGATTATTTTTCTGAGTCTTCACAAAATAAATTCTTTAAAGAAAGTTTTAAAATTACAAAACTTTCAGACAGGATGGGTATGAGATTAGAAGGTCCAAAAATTGAAAATATCGTTGATCCTAATATAAAATCTGAAGGTTTAGTAAAAGGGGTAATTCAAATAACATCTGCTGGAGATCCAATAATTATGTTATCAGATCATGGGACTATTGGTGGATATCCGAAGATTGCGACTGTCATATCTGCTGACTATGATCGACTGGTACAATTAACACCAGGATCTAATATTAAATTTAAAGATGCAAGCTTAGAGGATGCTGAAACATTATATAAACTTTATCAGATGGAGACTAATAATCTTATTTCTCAAATTAAATGAATTTAATTACAAAATTACCAGGGCCGCTTTTGATTTTTTTTGGTGCTTTCAGTTTAAGTTTTGGAGGGTTGATAGTCAAATCTTTTGAAGGTTCCACTTTATGGCAGATTCTATTTTGGAGATCAGTTTTTTTTATAATTGTAGTTCTGATCTTTCTAATTATTAGTTATAAGCAAAATTTTATTTCAGCATTTTATAAATCTGGAATCCCTGGTCTTATTGGAGGCATTATACTTGCGTGTGGCTTTAGTGGTTATGTTTTTGCTATGTATAATACTACTGTAGCAAATACTAATTTTATAATTCAAACCCAAACATTATTTTTAGCAATCTTTGGATATATTTTTTTAAAAGAAAAAGTAAACTTAATAACATTAACTTCTATAGTTTTAGCAATTTCAGGAATAATTTTGATGGTTGGAAGCTCATTAACAGTTGGACAAATGAGTGGAAATATTGCTGCTTTTATTATGCCAATATCATTCGCAACATTAATTTTAATAGTTAGAAAATTTCCAAGTGTAGATATGGTTCCATTACAATTTATTGCAGGCGTTATCGCCTTGATCATTGGATATTTTATGTC
>CACGOO010000010.1 GCA_902574685.1 uncultured Pelagibacteraceae bacterium
AGATGGTTGAAGAACTGGTAAAAATAGTTAGAGAATTTAAATAATGAAAGATCATCCTAAAATTAAATTTGGCAAAACTGGAGTTTTAATCATTAACTTGGGCACCCCTGATTCAACAAAGTGGTTAGACATTAGAAGGTATTTAAAAGAGTTTTTGTCTGATAGAAGAGTTATAGAAGTTAACCCAATTCTATGGCAATTAATATTAAATCTAATAATTTTAAATTTTAGACCATCTAAAACAGCAAAAGCTTATAAAGAAATTTGGATGAAAGATATAAACATGTCCCCATTAATGTATTATACACAAAGGCAAGCTGAGAAAGTCTCAAATTCAATATCAAGCGATAACATACTAGTCGACTTTGCCATGAGGTATGGAAATCCGAGTATTAAAAGTAAAATAAAAAAATTACATGACAATGGTTGTGAAAATCTTGTAATTTTACCTTTATATCCACAGTATTCAGCTGCAACTACGGCAACAGTATGCGATGAAGTTTATAGAACATTAATGTCTATGAGATGGCAGCCCTCACTTAAAATTATTCCCCATTATGAATCTGATTCTTTGTACATTGATGCTTTGGTTAATTCCATTAATTCTAAAATAGAAAACATAAATTGGAAACCAGATTTAATATTAGCTTCTTATCATGGAATACCAAAAAAATATTTTGATAAAGGAGATCCTTATCATTGTTACTGTCACAAGACTACTAGATTAATTTCGGAAAAGTTTAAATCAGTTGAGATTAAAACTACGTTTCAATCAAGATTTGGACCACAAGAATGGTTACAACCATACACTGACAAAACACTAGAAAACTTGCCAAAAGAAGGAATTAAAAATGTACTTGCGATATGCCCTGGGTTTTCCTCTGATTGTGTAGAAACATTAGAAGAAATATTAATCCAAGGCAAAGAGAGCTTCATTCAGGCAGGGGGAGAAAATTTTGACATGATACCCTGTCTAAATGACAACGATGATCATATAAAATTACTTAATAGTTTGATTAAAAGTAATATTTGATAAATGAATATCTATCTTCTTTTTAAATCTTTGCATCTTATTTCAGTTATTTCCTGGATGGCTGGTTTATTATATCTACCAAGAATATTCGTTTATCATGCTGAAAATAAAGGTGATAACAATACCTCAGAAGTATTTAAGGTTATGGAGAGGAAATTATATTTCTTCATTATGACACCTTCCATGATACTATCATGGGTATTTGGTTTGCTCCTGATACATTCCATAGGATTTCAACAATTAGGTCAAACATGGATGGTGTTAAAAATTGTATTTGTAATATTACTTACCACTTATCATTTTTACTTAGGGAAAATCTTAAATAACTTTAAAATGGATCAAAATAACCGTTCTCATAAATTTTATAGATTAATTAATGAAATACCAACAATATTGCTTATTTTGATTGTTTTTGTTGTAATATTTAAGCCTTTATAGGCTTGAAATATTATAAATGGATTACTATAATACACCTATCTATTAACTTATCCCCACATTATGAACATTCAAGAATTAAAAGAAAAAAGCTCTGAAAAACTTATCACTGAAGCTGAAAATTTAGGAATCGAGAACGCTAGTACTCTAAGAAGACAAGAAATTTATTTTGCAATTTTAAAAAAATTAGCTGAAAAAGGAGAAGAAATTACAGGAGGTGGCGTCCTTCAATTGCTTCAAGATGGGTTTGGTTTTTTAAGAGCAATGGAGTCTAATTATTTACCGGGAGCTGATGACATCTATGTAAGCCCAAACCAAATAAGAAGATTTGGACTTCGAACTGGAGATACAGTTGAAGGGCCAATTAGATCGCCAAAAGAAGGTGAAAGATATTTTGCACTTCTTCAAGTTAGCAAAATTAATTTTGAAGAAACAGATAAATTCAAACACAAGATCGCTTTTGACAACTTGACACCCCTTTACCCAAACAAACAGTTAGTAATGGAAGTTGAAGCAGTAAAAGTTGATAAAAAAATAGATTTAACTCCAAGACTGATTGACCTAGTTAGCCCAATAGGAAAAGGACAAAGATCATTAATTATCTCACCACCTAAAGCAGGTAAAACAATGATTTTACAAAGCATTGCAAATTCAATAACTGCGAATCACCCAGAATGTTATCTGATGGTTCTTTTAATAGATGAAAGGCCAGAGGAAGTTACAGATATGCAGAGAACTGTTAAGGGAGAAGTTATAAGTTCAACTTTTGATGAACCAGCTCAGAGACACGTAGCAGTAGCGGAAATGGTAATTGAAAAAGCTAAAAGACTTACAGAGCATAAAAAGGATGTAGTGATCCTTTTAGATTCCATAACCAGATTGGGAAGAGCATATAATGCAGTAGTACCAAGTTCTGGTAAAGTTTTAACAGGTGGTGTAGATGCGAATGCACTACAAAGACCTAAAAGATTCTTTGGTGCTGCAAGAAATATTGAGGAAGGTGGATCGTTGACAATTATAGCAACAGCACTAATTGATACAGGCAGTCGTATGGATGAAGTAATTTTTGAGGAATTTAAAGGAACTGGAAATAGCGAAACAATATTAGACAGAAAAATCTCAGAGAAAAGAATATTTCCAGCAATAGATATAACTAAATCAGGAACAAGAAGAGAAGAGTTAATATTTGAAAAAAATGATCTTCAAAAAATGAATGTTTTAAGGAGAATCATAGCACCCATGGGCTCAATGGATGCTATTGAGTTTATTAATTCTAAATTGAAAGATACAAAAAATAACTCTGATTTTTTTAATTCAATGAATAAGCCTTCTTAATTTTTTAGAAGATTTTTATACACATTTTCAAGGTTTTTAGTAAATTTAACATTATCAAAAAGCTCACTATTTTTACTTCTTTCCTCAAATTTTCTTCTCAATTTTAAATATTTTTCTTTATTTTTGCCTAATTCAGCTGCTAGATTTTCATAGTTTTTTAAATCATTAGCTATCAATTCCTTAAGATTGTTTGAACTTAGAATACTCGATAAAACTCTTGAAGCAAAAGTATTACCACTTAAAGTGATCATTGGTAATCCTACACGGAATGCATCACGTCCAGTTGTATGAGCATTATAAGGAAATGTATCTAAAAATAAATCTGCTAACTTTAATCTTTTTAAATGTTCATCATGCTCCATGTTAGACGAAAATATGATTCTATTAGAGGCAACTCCACATTCTCTAGCTTCTAATAAAATATTTTTTTTTGCAATTTCATTTGTTACATACAGCCAAATAACGCTATTATTCACATTCTTTAATATTCTCATCCATGATTTAAAAATTATAGGAGTTATTTTATTATGATTGTTAAAACTACAATAAATAAATTTATTATTTGGAAGTTTAAAATCTTCTTTTTTGTAATTTTTTTTTGATATTTTATCTTTGCTAGGATTTGATTGATAGCAATTTGGTAAATATAAAACTTTTTCAGTATAATTTGTCTTCTCAGCTTCAGGAATTATATATTTATCTGCTAAAATATAATCCATAAATTTTGCCCCCGAAGTCCCCGGGAAACCTAAATAATTAATTTGATGATTTGCTACTCTTTCTGCAAATAACCCCATTCTATTTTCAGCAGTGTGACCACAAAGATCAATAGCAATATCAATACCTAAATTTTTACAAATTTTTGCAACTTCCTTGTCTGATATTTCGTCTATATAAATAAACTTTTTAAAATATTTTTTAATTTTGTAATGACTCTCATCTTTATTTTTAAGTCCAAATGAGAAGGCATAAAAATCAAATTCCTTTCTATTATGATTTTCAAATGTATTTTTCATTAAATATAAAACAGGGTGGTTTGAAAAGTCCGGAGAAAAATATGCTATTTTAGGTAAGTTATTCATGTATTTTAAAATATTGAATTTTTTAGAGACATAAATTTTATCTACATAGTTTTCTGAATTTTTTTTTTGTATCAATTGATTATCCGATGTACTCAAAATAATAAATGGGTCAGTTACTATCCTTTCTTTAACGCATTTCTCAATGGTTTTAGTGTACTCATCATAATTTTTCCAATCACATAAATTCATTTTGGAATGCAATAATTTACCAGTTGCGAAATTAAATTTTGGATTAATCCTTAAAATTTCCAAATATTTCTTTTTTGCATCATTGTATTGTTTCAAATCTTCATATGTCATACCAGCATTCAAATGAGCATCTAAATAATTTGGATTTAATTCAATTGCTTTTTTGTAATTATTTATAGCCTCACTTCTATTTCCCAAATCCTTAAATGTGTTACCAATATTATTATAAGCCTCAAAGTATCCCGGATTTAATTGAATTGCTTTTTTAAGATATTTTAAGGATTTATCAAAGTTCTTTAACTTTCTTAAAACAATTCCTTGATTATTATAAGCTTCTACAAAATCATTTTTAATTTTTAATGCAGCATTAAAATATTCCTCAGCTTTTTCTAGTTCATGTAATTCTTTAAATGCTATGCCAAGATTATTATAAATCATTGGATTTGAGCTTCTGTTCTTTAAAGATTTTTCTAAGTATTTTATTGAATTTTTATATGCCTTACTCTGTAAATATGCTGTGCCTAAATAAAAGTTTACCTCAGGATTATCTTTTTCAACATTAATTATTTTTAAATATATGTTGATTGCAGACACCAAATATCCATTTTGATGTAATTTTTTGGCTTCGTGTAAATTTTTTTTTAAGTTATTCAATATCTCTAATATTTTTTTTATATTTAAATATATCCCAATTCCTTCATTTCTTTGCTAAATTCAATTTCAATTTTTTTCCTGATATCCTCTCTTAATAATTTTTTCCACCGATTGTTAAAACCCATATTAAAGAATACTTTATTTCTTTTTTCTTTTTTATTGTATAAGGCTTCGTCGAACCCCTCGTTTTTTTCTTTATTTTTTAGAACGTTAAAATTAGTAGTTTCAATTGCTCTTTCTAATTTTTTTTTATCAACTCTTTCGGTTCTATTTAACAAAGTATTTGTAAATACAATTATGTCTCTGAATGTTTCGTATTTATCGCTCTCTAAATCTTCATATTTAATAATTAGTTTCCTAAAGTTTTTAGATTTACACCAAGAACTGTAATGACTTGACCAATTGCTTAAAAAAACCCAAGTTCTATAATCTTTTGAATATGGATCCATTGTATTTTTGTTAGTGTTAGCCATGAATTTAAATGCATCTTCAACGTTTAATGTAAAATGATTCATTACAGAAGTGATTACATTCCTTGGATCTCTTACGATGTAAATACCACCTAATGTGTAATCATTTGTGGTAAATGGTTGTCCATGATATTGCCCTAAACAACTATGAGTTTTCAAAAACAAAGCTTTATTATTTTCTTTAATCTTTTTTTGACCTAGTATCCAATTCTTGGATGCTTCATCAACATTCTTGAATTCACTTTCAAAAAAATCACTAGATGGAAATTGTTTTATATTTTTGAGTAATTCAAAATTAAAATTACCATCATTGGAAAAATAGTATGCTGATAGAAAAGATCTAATATATGTATTTCCACTTTTAGGGTATGAAGCAATCCATATAATCATAGAAAAATTTATATATTTAAATTCAATACTAGCTATAATTGATTTAATGACAATATATGCACTATCTTCAGGACCGGGTATAGCAGGTATTTCGGTTATAAGGGTTTCTGGACCGGATACTAGAGAGGTAATATCAAAACTTACAAAAAATAAATTACCAAAGCCAAGAATAGCTACAAGACGAAAATTCAGTAAAATCAACAAAAATCTGCTTATTGATGATGGTATTTTAATATGGTTCCCTGCCCCTCACAGCTACACAGGTGAGGATATGGCTGAATTTCACGTACATGGTAGCAAAGCAGTTGTTGAAGCTATGCATATGTCAATTTCTAGTATTGATGGCTGTAGATTAGCTGAACCAGGAGAATTTACAAAAATTGCTTTTCAAAATGGAAAAATAAATTTGTTAGAAGCGGAGAGTGTAGCGGATTTAATATCTTCAGAAACTGAAATTCAAAGACAACAGGCTGTCAAAATTATGTCCGGCAAAACTTCAGAAAAATTTAATTATATCAGAAATAGACTTTTAAAAATTTTATCGAATGTTGAGGCTAAAATTGATTTCCCAGAAGAGGATTTGCCCGATAATATTTTGAATAGTATTCATCAAGGAATAAAAAGTATTAGAGAAGAAATTGAAAAAATCTTAGATGATCAAAAAGTTGGAGAAAGAATAAGAGAAGGATTTAAAATTGCTATCATTGGCCCAACAAATGCTGGTAAATCATCTCTATTAAATCATCTATCAAATAGAGAAGTGGCAATAGTTTCAGAGACTGCTGGAACAACCAGAGATGTTATAGAAACACATATTAACTTAGATGGTTATCCTGTAATAATCTCTGATACTGCCGGGATAAGAAATTCTAAAGATGAGATTGAAAAAAAGGGAATAAAATTAGCTTTAAAAAGCGCAGAAGAAGCAGATTTGAATCTAATCGTTGTAGAGCCTAAAAGTGTTGAAATTAAAGGCTTTTTGAGCAACATTTTATTAAAAAACGCAATAATTGTTATAAATAAAATGGATCTAGGAATTGATAAAATTAATGATGAAATAAAAAAATATGATCCAATTTACATATCAATCAAAAAAGAAAAAAATTTAGATAAACTAATTAATTTAATTAAAGAAAATTTAAAAAATAAATTTATTTCATCAAAAGACATCTTTATCACAAGACAAAGACATAGATTCAACCTTGAACAATGCGTTTTGAATTTGAGAAACTTTGAGGAAAAAAAATTAGTTAAAGACTTTGATAAAGCAGCAGAAGATTTAAGATTAGCCATCAGATATCTTGGGATGATTGTGGGCAAAGTTGATGTCGAAGAAATATTAGGATCGATTTTTAGTGATTTTTGTATAGGTAAATAATCGTTGGTATTCAAAGCTTTTTTAACAACTATGAGTGTTTTCTTGTAAATTTTCAGATCAATAATAAATTACAGCTATGAAAAATGAATTAAATTTTGATGTAGTAGTAATAGGTGGTGGCCATGCTGGTTGTGAAGCAGCAGCTGCATCAGCTAGATTAGGTGTTAATACTGCTTTGTTCACGCACAGTTTTGATACTATAGGAGAGATGTCTTGTAATCCAGCAATTGGAGGATTGGGTAAAGGACATCTTGTTAGAGAGATAGATGCCTTAGATGGCGTTATGGGAGAAGTGGCAGATAAATCTGGTATTCAATTTAGACTATTAAATAGAAGCAGAGGTCCTGCAGTAAGAGGACCTAGAACTCAAAGCGATAGGTCATTATATAAAAAATATATGCAAGAAAAACTTGTAAACTATTGTAATTTATGTATTTTTTCTGATCCAGTAATTAAGTTTAAATTTAAAAATAATGATATAATTGGATTTGTTACACAATCAGGCAAATTGGTTAAATCTTCTAAATTAATTCTCACAACCGGCACTTTTTTAAATGGCTTGATTCATATTGGTGAGGAAAAAACACCTGCTGGTAGATTTGATGAGAAACCTTCAACAGGTTTGAGCGAACAATTGGAAAAGTATTATTTCAAAATAGGTAGATTAAAAACTGGAACTCCCCCTAGGCTTGATGCTCGAACAATAAATTTTGAAAATTTAGAGGAACAGTATGCGGACGATGATCCATACTTCTTTTCTTTTCTTACAAAAAAAAATCTTAATAAACAAATTTCATGTCGTATGACGTACACTAATGATGCCGTTCATAAAATTATCTCTAAAAATCTTAAACATAGTGCAATGTATTCTGGGAGCATAAAAGGTGTCGGACCAAGATATTGTCCATCAATAGAAGATAAGATAAAAAAATTTTCGGACAAGCAAAGGCATCAAATTTTTTTAGAGCCAGAGGGATTAAATGACTATACAATTTACCCTAATGGAATATCTACATCATTGCCAGCATCTGTACAGCAAGAAATGTGTAGTAAAATCAATGGTTTAGAGAATGTTAAAATTTTAAGATCAGGTTATGCAATTGAATATGATTTTGTTGATCCTAGGGAGCTTTTTTTAACTCTTGAAACAAAAAAAATAAAAAATCTCTATCTTGCCGGTCAGATTAATGGAACCACAGGATACGAAGAAGCGGCTGCTCAGGGATTAGTAGCAGGAATAAATGCTGCATTAGCTTTCAAACAAAAAGAACCATTTATTTTAGATCGCTCAGAAGCCTACATAGGAGTTATGATAGATGATTTGGTAACCAAAGGTGTTGCTGAACCATATAGAATGTTTACATCTAGAGCAGAATACAGACTATCTCTTAGATCCGACAATGCAGACGTGAGACTAACCCAAAAAGGAATAGATATAGGATTAGTTTCAAATGAGAGAAAAAAAGTCTATAAAGAGAAATATGCTCAATTATCAAAAACACAGTTAAAAATGGATAAATTGATGATTACTCCATCAAAAGCAAGTAAATTCGGAGTTAATGTCGCTAAAGACGGTATAAATCGTTCAGCAAATCAAATATTAGGACAAAAATCGGTAAATATGAATAAAATTCGAGAAATATGGCCAGAAGTTAACTTTTTTTCGAGGGAAGTTGATGAACAACTGGAAATAAATTCGCATTATAAGGGTTATTTAAAAAAGCAAAAAGCTGATATATTAGCTTTCAAAAGAGATGAAAACTTGTTAATACCTGAAAATCTTAATTATGATAGTTTTTCGGGATTATCTAATGAAGTAAAATCAAAATTTAAAAAAATAAAGCCTAAAACTATGGGACAAGCATTACGAATTGACGGTATTACACCGGCGGCAGTGTATATTTTGTTGTCTCACCTTAAAAGAAAGTCTATTAAGCATATAGCTTGATTGATTCGCATATTTATAAAATTGATAAGATTTTAGGTTTAAATGTTTCACGTGAAACATTAAATGATCTTGATGACTATTCAGAAGCTATAGTTAAAAAGAATAAAGATATAAATTTAATTAGCAAAACAACAGAAAAGTCAATAAAACAAAGGCATATTATAGATAGTGCGCAAACCATTGAATTTATTGATAAAAATGATATAAATATATGCACCGATTTAGGCTCTGGTGCTGGCTTACCCGGTATAGTTTTAAGCATTTTGATGAAACCAAAAAAACAAGCTTTTAAGCTAATTTTCTACGAAAAAAGCTACCATAAGAGTATTTTTTTAAAAGAGATGATAAAAAAATTTAATTTAAACTCAGAAATTCGCCAAAAAAATATTTTTCAAGAGAGGAATTTAAATACAGATGTAATCATTTCCCGTGCATTTAAACCTTTACCTATAATTTTTCAAATAGCTGAAAATAATTTTAAAAATTTTAAGTATATAATTTTGTATTTAGGTAAGACTGGAAAAAAAATTTTAGATGATGCACTCAAGTCTTGGACATTTGATTATAAAGAAAAAAAAAGTTTAACCAGCAAAGAGTCTTTGATTGTGAAAATTTCAAATTTAAGAAAAAAAAATGCATAAAAAAATTATTTCAATCATAAATCAGAAGGGAGGGGTAGGAAAGACCACCACAATAATCAATCTAGCAGCAGGTCTATCGATGAAAGGAAAAAAAATTTTAGTTATTGACCTTGATCCCCAAGGCAATGCAACAACAGGTCTTGGATTATCAAATACAACAAATTCTAGTAAAACAATTTATAGTGTTTTAAATGGAAATAGAAAAATTTCAGATGTAGTACAGTCAACTAATTTTGCAAACTTAAATTTAATTACCTCGAACGTTGATTTATCTGGTATTGAAGTAGAAACAGCAGGTGATAGCCGTAGAGCCTTTAAATTAAAAGATGAATTAGGCGCTATTTTAAATGATTCTGGATCATCATATGATTATATTCTTATAGATTGTCCTCCGTCACTTAGCTTACTTACAATTATGGCTCTAGTAGCGTCTGATGCACTAGTTGTTCCTCTGCAGACAGAATTTTTTGCCTTAGAAGGACTTACACAACTTATGAAAACGATAGAGAGGATAAAATCAAATTTGAATCCTTCCTTAGAGATAAGAGGTATCCTCCTGACCATGTTCGATAAAAGAAATAAACTTTCAGGACAAGTTGAGTTAGAGGCAAGAAACTATTTTAAAGATAAAGTTTACTCAACTGCTGTGCCAAGGAATGTTAGATTATCTGAAGCACCATCACATGGAATCCCAGTCCTACTATACGATAAGATATGTCCAGGGAGCAAAGCTTACTTTAAATTTACGGAGGAGTTTTTAGAACAAGACAAACAAGTGGAGAGTGCAGCATGATAAATCCTTTTAAGAGCAAGAAGGGCTTAGGAAGAGGTTTATCATCATTAATAGGAGATAGTGATATTAAAGCTTCTAATGACAAAATTTCTATAAGTTCAATTATTCCAAATAAAAACCAACCAAGAAAAATATTTGAAAAAGAAGCATTAGAAGAATTGAAAAATTCGATAAAGGAAAGAGGAATTATACAACCACTGATCGTCAGAAAATCATACGATCAAGACGATAAATTTGAATTAATAGCAGGTGAAAGAAGGTGGCAAGCAGCACAATCAGCTGGCCTTCATGAGGTTCCGGTTGTTATTGTTGAAGCCAATAATTTAAAGTCATTAGAGCTTGCGATTATTGAGAATGTTCAAAGGAAAGATCTTAACGCCATAGAGGAAGCAGAAAGTTATAAAAATTTAATTGAAAATTTTGAATATGATCAAGATAAAGTCTCAAAATTTATTGGAAAGAGTAGGTCTCATATTACGAACTCATTACGACTATTGACCTTACCTGAAAAATTAATTGAAATGATAAGACATGGAAAGTTATCACAGGGGCACGCAAAAATTTTAATTGGTCTTGAAAACTCTTATTTGTTAGCTGAGAAAATTATTAAAAAAAAACTTTCAGTTCGTCAGACTGAATCTTTAGTTAGACTTTTAAAAAATAAACCTAAAAAAGAATTCAAAATTAGAAATGCGAATACAGTTGCAATTGAAAATGATTTAACTGAAAAAATTGGGATGAGAGTTTTTTTAAATATTAAAAAAAATAATTCTGGAACATTAACTTTCAATTATAAAGGTGTTGATCAATTAGATAGACTTATAAGTGTAATTAAAAAAAATTACTAATCACTCATAATGAAGTTTGATAAAATATTTAAAGAGTTATCCGAATTTATTTTTAATAAAAGTTCAACATCATTTAGTTCGTAAATTTTTTTATTTAAATCTTCAATTTTCCACGTAAGTGCTTGTTTTTTTACATTTTCTTTTTCTTTCCAAAAAATTGGTGGTCTCGTATTTGATATAACTTTATCAATATTCTTTAATTTATTGTACTGTTTAACTATACTTAATAATTTTTTAGATTTATTTAATATTGTTCTTATTATTAAGATACAATCTTCATTTGAATAATTATTTTCATTTAAAATTTTAGACAACCTTTTGTGATCTTTTTTTAAGTAATTATCTGCAAGTTCATTTACACCATGATCTTCTGCAAGATTTGTTAATTTTAGTACAATATCATGGGTAATTTTTTTTTTTGTAAATGAATAGTTTAAAATTTTATCAAGCTCATTTTTAAGATTTTTTCTATCTCCTCTAGCCCTATCAACTAATAGGTTTATAGTTTCTCGAGACAATTTTATTTTATTTGTATTTAAAAATTCAATAACTATTGATGATAATCTGTCCGCATCATCTTCATAAAATGGAATTGTCACTAAATATTCATTTTTTTCAAATAAATTTCTAAGTTTTGATTTTTTTTCGAGAATACCACTTTTTAATATAATCTTTACTTTATGCAGTTTTCTCTCTAAGATTTTGTTAACAAAACTAACAATTTTTTCACTTATCCTGGAAATAATCAAAATTTTACTTTCACCAAAAAGAGACTCATTCAAGAGTTCACTCAAAATTATATTAAAATTTTTTATAAACTCATTTTCTTCATACTTACTAATCTGACCTTCAAAATTATTTATGAAATATTTATCAATTATTTCGTTTTGTAGACCTTCATTTTTTCCATAAAGCAGATAAATATCATATTTTGTTAAGTTTACTTTATGCAATTCGTATGATTTTTTTATCATCCTTAAATTGAAGTCATGCTAATCAATATTTCTGATGAAATATTTTCAGACAAAGTTTTTTGAATATTTTCTTCGTATTTTAAAAGTTCAAATTTATCGTTAATATTATCATAAGTGCTTTCTTTAATTATTTTATCACTTAAGATCTTTATTCCGTCTTTTTTAACAATATAATTAAATTTTATTTTCATATTAAATATTATTGGATCCCCTTTTTCATTTTTTGAGATAATCTCTTTCTCCATTTCGCTTGCTAAAAAAATTTCATATTGATTATATCCTTTACTTTTTTCTATCAAATTTTTCTTGACTATTTCATTAATGATACTTTCTTCATTATATGAAATATTAGTAAATTGGAAATCGTACTTTTTTTTCGAAAAAATTGGTTCATAAGAACAACCAAACACAAAAAAAGAAAATAATAAAATTTTTAATATTTTATTCATGTATCAATATATTTATTAGCCTATTTTTTACAAAAATAACTTTTTTTATTTTGTAATTACTTAAGTATCTATTTATGTTTTTGTCTAATTTTATTACTTTTAAAAGACTTTCTTCTGAAATGTCTTTTTTTGTCTTTATTAAAGCTCTTTTCTTACCATTTATTTGAATAACAAAGTTGATTTCATCCTTAATAAGTGCTTTTTTATTATACGCTGGCCATATTAAATCATTAGTAAAATCTAAATCATCAAGACAATGATTTGAGAAATGTGGAATTACAGGTGTAAAGCAAATAAGAATCTTCTTATAATTTTCTTTTAAATTATTTAATTTATTTTTTTTCTTTATAGTATTATTAAAATAATTATATGTTTCATACATGTTAGCAATAATTACATTATAATTAAATTTATCAAGATTATTAGTTATCTTTAATATAGTTTGATTTGTAAATTCATCTATCTCATTATCAAAAATTTCCATCGGTTCGTTTGATAATTTTTTTTTTATTTCATTATGTAAAGTCCATAGTTTTTGAATAAACTTATATGAAGATATCATGCCTTGCTCTGACCATTGAACATCCTTTTCAGGAGGACTATCAGATAAAATAAACAATCTCACGGCATCAGCTCCATAATTCTCTATAATATACTCTGGATCAATAACATTTTTTTTTGATTTAGACATTGATTCCGACGGACCAACTTTTACAATTTTTTTGGAATTTCCTTTCTGGAAATATTTTCCATCAATTTTCTCAACATCCTCAGGGCTTAACCATTTATCATTCTCATCTTTATAAGTTTCATGACAAACCATCCCTTGTGTAAATAAACTCTGAAAAGGTTCCTTAATATTAAAGTTTTTATTTTTATAGTTAATTGCTCTCATAAAAAAACGAGAATATAATAGATGTAGTATTGCGTGTTCAACACCCCCGATGTATTGATCCACTGGCATCCAATAATCAATATCATCAATATTAAAACCGTAGTCACCCTCTTTTGGCGAACAAAATCTTAAATAATACCAGGATGAGCAAACAAATGTGTCCAATGTATCAGTTTCTCGAACCATTTTTTTTCCATTTATATCTATTTCTTTCCAATTATTTTGGCTATCCAAAGGGTTACCTTTAACATTTAAATTAATATTTTCAGGCAATGTAACAGGGAGCATCGATTTAGGTATTGGGTGAACTTTACCTTCTTTGTCATAAGCAACAGGAATTGGACAACCCCAATATCTTTGACGTGAGACACCCCAGTCTTTTAATCTATAATTTATCTTTTTTTTCCCTATTTTTTTTTTTTCCAAAATTTTTATTGTTTCCGTTATAGAGTTTTCAGGTGCTTCTAATCCATTTAAAAAGTCAGAATTAATTATTATACCTGATCCGGAAAAAGCTTCATTTTTTACCTTAAAAGTGTCACTTTTATCATGGGGTTTAACTACAGTTTTAATTTCCAAATTATATTTTTTTGCAAAATCAAAGTCTCTTTGATCATGTGCAGGACATCCAAATACTGCTCCAAACCCGTAATCCATTAATACAAAATTTGCAAAATAAATAGGCACTTTTTCCTTTGAATTCAAAGGATTTATAGCAAGGAGATTTGTTTTAAAACCTATCTTGTCTCCAACTGCAATAGCCTCCTCTGTAGTTCCAGTTTTAGAACACTCCTCTTTAAATTTAATAAAATTTTCATCTTTTTCGTAATATTTTGAAATTTCATGGTCTACCGATAATGCTAAAAAGGAAAATCCAAATAACGTATCGGGTCTTGTAGTAAAACACTTAATTTTTTTGACTGGTAAATCACCATTTATTTTGAAATCAATCTCGCAACCAAAAGATTTTCCAATCCAATTTTTTTGCATTGTTTTTACCTTATTTGGCCAATTATCTAACCCGTCTAATCCATTCAATAAATCTTCAGAAAATTTTGATATATCAAAAAACCATTGACTTAATTTTTTTCTTTCAACTGCAGCACCAGAACGCCAACCTTTACCATCAATTACTTGCTCGTTTGCAAGAACTGTTTCATCAATAGGATCCCAATTTACATAATTTTCTTTTCTATAAACAAGACCTTTTTCCAGTAGCTCAAGAAAAAAAGTTTGTTGATGTTTATAATAATCTTTATTACAAGTTGAAATTTCCCTATCCCAATCAATTGATAAACCAAGTTTTTTTAATTGATTTTTCATTGTAATTATGTTCGCGTTAGTCCAATCTTTTGGATCCAATTTGTTTTCCCTCGCAGCATTTTCAGCGGGCATCCCAAATGCATCCCAGCCCATTGGATGCAAAACATTAAAACCTTGTAATGACTTGTATCTAGATAATACGTCTCCAATTGTGTAATTTCTTACATGTCCCATATGAATTTTACCAGAAGGGTATGGAAACATTTCTAGACAGTAGAACTTCTCTTTATTTTTATCTATTTTTGTCTTAAAAACATTATTTTCATCCCAATGTTTTTGCCATTTTTCTTCTATTTCTTTAAAATTATATCTTTCCACAATCAAACAATAAACTTAATTTAATTTTATTCAGTATATCTTATTTTTTTTTTGATTTATTCTCTTTTTCGTATACTGCCGCTTTACTTAAAATTTGTTTAGCGATATCGGAAGACAAACTATTAGTTTTATCGGTAATTTGGCATGTATTTTCTATTGAACATTTTTTGTAAAAAACTTTAATTGATAAAGCGTCAGACCTAATTTCATTGCTTAAAAATCTAATTGATATTTTTACAGACTCATTATTCGATGCTCCATCATTATACCAATCAGTTACAATTATACCGCCACTATAATTTGCAAGTGCTAATGGCATAAATTCAAGCGTATCTAAAGAAGCTCTCCAAAGTTCATTTGAGCTTGCAAAATCAAATTCTCCCGCCCTATTACCTGCAAGCGAACCTAAACGAAATCCTCTACCCTCCTCAATATTTTGTCTTTGTCTTTCGGCCATGTTAGCAGGTATCTTTCTAGCATCAGCACCTTTAAAACCATCTGAGCATGAGGATAAAAATAAAAAACTAATTAGAGAATTTACTAAAACAAATCTGTAAATTTTTAATTTCATAAATGATTCAATATAAATACTTAGAGAAATTATAAAATACCACAGATCAATATTAATTAACTAAAAACCTTAATTTTTCTGTTCTTTTATTGATGCAAATATGCAACACTTTAATAATTATTTTAGTATAAAATAGATATTATAAGCTGTTTTTAGGGATATTTGATAAATAGACACTGTTTAATATTAAACATTAACAAGGAGTACTTAATATGAACAATTATAAAAAAATTGGACTAACAGCTCTTGCTGGATGTTTAGTTGCTGGATCTGTTTCAGCTGCTGAAATGTCTGCTTCTGGTAGTGCCGGTATGACATTTACTGGTGGTGATGAAAAATCAAACCACGGTAATGGATGGACAATGGCAGACTCAGTAACATTTTCTGCTTCAGGTGACGTGAATGACATCGGTGTAACTCTATCAATAGAGTTAGATGGTGATGCTCCGTCAGAAAAACCAAACAGCACAGCAACTTATTCATCTGCAAATGGAATGAACGTTGTTGACAGTCACTCAATTTCATTTGATTTTGGTGATGCAGGTACTTTAGTATTTGCTGGTCACGGTGGTGATGGTTTCATGAGTGCAAATGATGACGTGATGCCAACTGCTTCAGAAGAGCCATGGGATGTAATCTCAGGTGCTGATACAGGAGTAATCAATGGTTTCTCAGGAAACAATATGTTTACTTACAAATATAGCCATGAGTCAGGTTTAAACCTAACTCTAGGATACATTAATGCATCTGATGCAGTTACTGACGTATCTTACAGTGACTATGGTGTAACTTATACAGGAATGGATGGGTTAACTATTGGTTATGGTGAAGGTGATGTTGAAAATGTAACAAATACTAAGTCAAACGAGAGTACAATGTTTGCTAAGTATGCTATTGGTGCAGCAACTATCGGTATCCAAGTATCAGAGCAAGACAATGAATCATCTTCAGATGTCGAGTCAACAGGAATTGGTATATCTTATCAAGTAAATGATGATTTATCTGTTTCTTTTGGTACAAATACTAGAGAGAAAACTGGATCTAGCGACCAAGAAGCTACTGCTGTTGGTGTATCATACACAATGGGATCACTAGGTATCGCATTGTCTATGAACCAAGTAGACAACATTAATAACGTTGGAAGCAATGACAGAGAAGGTTATCAACTTGGTTTAAGTTTTGCATTCTAATTTGTAAAATTTAAATATTTTAGTAAAAGGCCCCACTTGTGGGGCCTTTTTTTTTACTCAAAATAAGATATTCCGCTAAAACCACTACATTTTAATAAATTGATTTTCTTTTTATTTGTTTTAGAAAAACCTCCAAGTGCAATTACTTTTTTAAGTGTTAAGTTTTTTAGTATCCTAAATCGATATGTTCCAAGATAATTTTTATTTTTTTTAAATACTGAAGATATAAAAATAAATTTAACACACTGTTGTTCTTTGATGCGAATTTCTTTAAGATTATGTGCTGATCCAAGTATTGAAAATGAAGGCTTAGTACAAAAGTTAAGATGTCTAAAATTTTTGTTAAAAGAAGGTATATAAGCGCCATCTAACCCTAATTTTAGTGCTATTTTATAGCTGTTTGAGAGATAAAATCTTATCCTTTTTTTTTTACAATACTCTTTTATCTTAATTATTTCCTTTAAATTTAATCTATCTTTGTAATTTCTATAGATTACACCTGTATAATTATCTAATTTGTCCATATTATTTTTTTTAAAAGAATTTATAAAATAAAATTTATAGGGAATTTTTTTATGCATAATACAGTTGAAAATTTACTTAAAATTAATGAGAATGTTAAGGCAAAGTTTGAAAGAATTGGAAATTTATCAAAATTACCTAAAATCATTGCTGTATCTAAAACATTCAAAATTGAACATATATTGCCAGTCATTAATTATGGACATTTGCATTATGGAGAAAATAAAGTTCAGGAGGCAGTAGAAAAATGGACATCTATAAAGAATGAAAATAAAAAAATAAATCTTCATTTGATAGGTCGACTTCAAACTAATAAAGTTAAAGCAGCTATAAAATTATTTGATTATATTCACTCATTGGATAGTAAAAAACTCGCGGATAAAATTTATAATATTCAAAATGAATTAAAAATTAGAACCAAGCAATTTATACAAGTTAATATTGGAAATGAGCATCAAAAATCGGGGATATCAATTAATGAGGTTTCAAATTTTTACACATATTGTAAAAACTTAAATTTGGATATCGTTGGTTTGATGTGTATTCCGCCTTTTAATGAAGATACTACAAAACATTTTAAAACTATGAGCTCCCTTAATAAAGAGCTTAATTTGAGAGAATTAAGTATGGGAATGTCCTCTGATTATCTAAATGCAATAGAAAATAATGCAACATTTGTTAGAATAGGATCCAGTATATTTGGCCAAAGAAGTTAAGCAATTTTTATTTTAGTATCTTTCTTTAATAATTTTAGTAAAATCAGAAAATCCTTTTCTGATAGACCTATGCATCCCGCTGTAGGTTTGTAGTTTTTGGTTAAATGTAAAAAAATTGCACTGCCTTTTCCAAGTTTAGGGTTTTTCCAATTATATTTTATAGGAATAAAAAAATCATATTTATGATCACGTCTAAATAAATTTTCTTTTCTTAAATGTAAACTGTTGTTTATTAATTTATTATAATTTTTTTTTGTTTTTATATCATCGCACCACCCCATATTCTTTTTAATTTCTATAATTTTTAATTTTGTATTTGGCTTCACTTTTCTATCTCTTCTAAAATAAAGATTTTCTAAACCGAATTCACCTATTGGAGTTTTCTTATCACCTTCAATTTTATTATTCGAAAATCCATTTTTACCCACACAACATCTAAACTCAAAATCATCTAAAATTAGAGTGTCTTTATTTTTAACAATAATTGTCATATGTTGTAGTTATGAATATTAACCAATCTTTAATCATTTATAAATTTCCAGTTTTATTTAACATCTTAAATGAAATAAAAAGTAATTTAAATTTTAATATTGAGCATTTTAATACTCCTAAATTTGACAAATCATCGAATGAAGTAAATTCTGTTGTTATTTCTAGAGAAAAAAAAATTAGATTTGAAAATCAAATAATAATAGATCATTATCCAATTAATATTCAAAAATTAATTGAGATTATTAATATTCATTTTTTGAAGAACAAATTTATTCAACAAAATAATGTTAAAGCAGGAAAATATTATATTAATTTAAATTCAAGAGTGATGAATTTTAATGAGAAATCATTGCAGCTTACTGAAAAAGAGATGAAGATCATAAATTTTCTAAGTGGTTCAAAATTTCCCATTTCAATCAATAAACTTCAATCTGAGGTATGGGGTTATAAATCTAAATTAGAGACTCATACTGTTGAAACACATGTTTATAGATTAAGAAAAAAGGTAGAAAGCAAGTTCAATGATAAATCATTTATTGTCAGCTCTAAAAATGGATATAAAATCGAAAACTAAAAAAAATATAATTGCTAAGGATTTATTCACAAAAAAATATAAACCTAGGGTAATACGACCTAAAAAGGGCAAAGGAAGTTACAACAGAAAAAAATCTAAAGTCTAGCACCCATCTGCTGAATTACTTTAGAAGACAATTCTCTACCTTTATCTAAACAATCTGCAGTGTTGAAATTATTTAAATATCCATGAAGAAATCCAGCTGCAAATAGATCGCCTGCACCTGTAAGATCCTTTATTTTTAGATTTTTTTTTATACCAACCTCTGTAATTTTATCCCCTATAATTGATACAGCTCCTTTTTCTCCACGAGTGATTACTAAAAGTTTTTTCAAGCTCCTTCCAAAATCAATTACTTGATCAAATCTTTTAGCATCAATTAGTGACATCATTTCTTGTTCATTAGCAAACGTAATATCTAATTTATTTTTTACTAAATCTAAAAAATGCAACTTATGCCTATCCACACAAAATTGATCTGATAAAGACATTGCAACTTTATTTGCTTTATTAATAGCTTTTTCAAACGCTTTTTTTGGTTCACCTTCATCCCACAAATATCCCTCTAGAAATATCATTTCAGCTCGTTTTACAACATCCCCATTTACATCATTTTCATTGATCTTTCCTGCCGTTCCCAAAAAAGTACACATTGTTCTTTCTGAGTCAGGGGTCACTAAAATTAAACAAGTCCCTGTTGGTAATTCTTCTTTCTTCTTTGAATAAAAATATTCAACATTCTCTGATTTTAAACCATCTTCATAATTACTTCCTAGTTCGTCATCACTAACCTTACCAATAAAACCAACTTTATTACCGAGTTGAGATAATCCTACAATAGAATTTGCTACTGATCCTCCTGATATAGTTTTTTCAATTCTAAGATTAGATAACATATTCTTAAATTCCTGATCATCAAAAATAAGCTTCATGGTACCTTTAGTTAAATTATTTTGTTCGATAAAACTTTCGTTAACTTTGCAAATAACATCTACAATTGCGTTTCCAATGCCTAGAATTTTCATTTTAAGCTTTCTTTGTTTTAATTGGTTTTTTTCTTTTAGGATAACAAGAAGTACAAATTTTACAAGAAATACCGTAACACTCTCTCGCTTTACAATATTCCCTGCCGTAATAAATTATTTGAAGATGGAGTTTGTTCCAATATTTTTTTGGAAATAAACGCTTTAAATCTTTTTCTGTTTGAACAACATTTTTTCCATTAGTTAAACCCCAACGTTGAGCAAGTCTATGTATATGAGTATCTATTGGAAATGCAGGATATCCAAAACCTTGGGACATAACTACACTTGCTGTTTTGTGTCCCACCCCAGGCAACTCCTCCAACTCCTCAAATGTTTTTGGAACCCTACCATTATATTTTTCGACTAACGTCTTTGACAAATTATAAACGCTCTTTGCCTTAACTCTAAAAATTCCAATACTTCTTATTAATTTTTCTATTTTCTTTCTTCCAAGCTTAACGAAATGCCTAGGTTTATTGTATCTTGGATAAATATTTTTTGTAACATTATTAACATTTACATCTGTACATTGAGCCGAAAGTAAAACAGATATTAAAAGAGTGAATATATTTCTATGTTTTAATGGTATAGGTGTTGTTGGATAGGTTTTATTAAGTATTCTTAAAACTATTTTAGCCCTTTGAACTTCATTCATTATTTAAAATTCAAAAGATTTCTCATCGAATAAAGGCCTGGTTTTTTTTTAAATAACCATTTTGCAGCAGTTATTGCTCCATCTGAATATAAAGCTCTGTCAAAAGCTTCGTGGTTCAATGTAATTATTTCTTTTCCACTTGAAAAAGTAACTTCATGTTCACCAATAATCTCACCTTTTCTTATTGAATTAAAATTAATTTTTTTTCCGTAAGGAAAATTTTTTTTGTTTAAATATTTTTTTCCTACTATTTTATAAAAGTCTTTATTTTTTCCTACAGCAATTCCCTTTCCAAGCATTAAAGCCGTACCTGATGGATGATCTTTTTTATGTTTGTGATGAACCTCAAAAACTTTACTTAGATAATTACTGCCGAGTGATGCCGATGTAATCTCCGTTAAGTACATGAGTAAATTAATTCCAAGGCTCATATTTCCTGCTTTTAAAATTGGGATTTTTTTTGAAAACTTCTTTATTAAATCTTCCTCTTTTTTGTAAAACCTGTTGTACCAATAACTACTTTCTTTTTTAACTTTGTGGCTATATTCAAAACTTCGAATGTACATTTTGGAATTGTGAAATCTATTATTACATTCGCTTTACCAAGAGCTTTTTCAGTATTTAATTCAGGTTTTATTCCACTAATCTTCTTATTAATCGTTCTATTTTCTGTGAGAGCAACCAATCTGGTAGATTTATCTTTAATAGCAGATTTAATGAGCTGTTGACCCATTCTTCCCATACATCCTGTTATGGCTAGATTAATTTTACCCATTATAGTATTTTAGATTAGCACTATTGATTAGTTTTTCCAGAAACTTTTAGCTTTTTGAAAGAATTTTTTTATGCTTGGGTTAGATTTTTCGTTTTCAATTTCTCTAAATTTTTCAAGTAATTCTTTTTGCTCTTTATTTAATGATACTGGAACTTCCGTATTTACTTGAATATATAAGTCGCCAAAATCATTACCCCTCATATAAGGCATTCCTTTGCCTCTTAGTCTAAATTGCTTACCGCTTTGTGTTCCAGCAGGTATCTTAATTTTAGCTTTACCACCATCGATTGTTGGAATTTCAATTGAAGTACCTAAGGCAGCATCTGCAATAGAAACTGGACATTCAAAAAATAAATTTTCATCGGATCTTTTAAATAAGTCATGAGAATGAACATTTATGAACAGGTATAAATCACCACTACTACTGCCTCTTGATCCAGCCTCACCTTTTCCTGAAAGTCTAATTCTGGTTCCATCATCTACACCTTTTGGGATAGTAACAGATAATCTTTTTGAAGCCTGTTGTTTGCCTTGTCCATTACAACTAGAGCAAGGGTGAGTGATTTCCTCTCCTGCTCCAGCGCATTGAGGACATGTTTGCTGAACTGTAAAAAAACCTTGGCTTGATCTTACTTGACCATGACCACCACACATCGAGCATACTCCAGCTTGATGACCAGGTTTTGAACCCGACCCACTACAAGTATTACATTTTTCAGATGTAGAAAATTTTATATCTTGTTTCTTTCCAGAAAAGGCCTCTTCCAAAGAAATTGATAAATCATATCTCAAATCCGATCCTCTATTATTAGACTTTCTTGATCTACGGCCTCCTCCAAAACCCTCTCCAAAAAAGTCTTCAAAAATATCAGAGAAATGATTTGAAAAATCGAAATTTCCAAATCCACCTCTCCCACCACCTCCATTTTCAAAAGCTGCGTGACCGAAATTATCGTAATTTTGTTTTCTTTCAGAATTGGAAAGTACATGATATGCTTCTGATGCTTCTTTAAATTTTTCCTCTGCAGCTTTATCACCTTTATTTTTATCTGGATGATATTTAACTGCAAGTTTTCTGTAAGCTGATTTTATTTGATCTGCTGAAGCGCTCTTATTAACACCTAAAACTTCGTAATAATCTCTTTTTGCCATAACATGTTATAGACAAACAGTTGTTTTATTAGGCGCTTTTTTCTTTATTTTCGTCTTTTACTTCTTCAAAATCTGCATCAACAACGTTATCGTCTTTCGTATCTTCTTTCTTTGCGTCTTTTGGAGCATCTTTAGGTTTTGCACCTTGTTGTGATTTATAAATTGCTTCACCTAATTTCATTGATGCCTGAACTAAATCTTGTGTTTTCTTTTTTATTTCTTCAACATCAGTTCCTTTTAAAGCATTTCTTAAATTTGCTGACGCATCTTCAATAGCTTTTTTATCTGCGTCTGAAACTTTACTTCCATGCTCTTTTAAATTTTTTTCAGTTGAGTGTATTAACGTATCAGCTTGGTTTCTTGCGTCTACAGCTTCTCTTTTCTTTTTATCTTCTTCTTTATTTGACTCTGCATCTTTTACCATTTGATTAATTTCTTCATCACTTAAACCTCCAGATGCTTGAATTTGAATTTTTTGTTCTTTACCAGTCCCTTTGTCTTTGGCTGAGACATTGACAATACCATTTGCATCTATGTCAAATGTTACTTCAATTTGAGGAACTCCTCTTGGTGCAGGAGCTATTCCGACTAGTTCAAAGTTTCCCAATACTTTATTATCAGAGGCCATCTCCCTTTCACCCTGAAGAACTCTAATTGATACTGCTGGTTGATTATCTTCTGCAGTGGAAAATACTTGGCTTTTTTTGGTTGGTATTGTTGTATTTTTATCTATTAATTTTGTAGATACACCGCCTAAAGTCTCTATTCCTAAAGATAAAGGAGTTACATCAAGTAGCAATACATCTTTTACATCACCTTGTAATACTCCTGCTTGAATCGCTGCTCCCATAGCAACAACTTCATCAGGATTTACAGATTTGTTAGGATCTTTCCCAAAGAAATTTTTAACTTCTTCTATAACTTTTGGCATTCTGGTCATACCACCAACTAGTACTATTTCATCCACTTCGCTTGCAGATAAACCTGCATCTTTTAAAGCAGTTTTACATGGTGGAATAGTTCTTGAAATTAGATCTTCAACTAAAGCCTCAAGCTTCGCTCTTGTCATTTTTAAGTTAATATGTTTCGGCCCAGTTTTGTCAGCTGTAATAAATGGCAAATTTATCTCTGTTTGGGTAGCTGATGAAAGCTCTATTTTTGCTTTTTCTGCAGCTTCTTTTAATCTTTGTAAAGCTAATTTATCCGATTTTAAATCAATACCATTTTCTTTTTTAAATTCTGAAAGTAAGTAATCAACTATTGCATTATCAAAATCTTCTCCACCTAAAAATGTATCACCATTAGTTGACTTAACTTCAAATACTCCATCACCTAATTCAAGAATTGAAACATCAAATGTTCCTCCACCCAAGTCATAGACTGCTATCTTCTTATTTGCTTTTTTGTCTAAACCATAAGCAAGGGATGCTGCTGTAGGTTCATTTATAATTCTTAAAACTTCAAGGCCAGCTATCTTACCCGCATCTTTAGTAGCTTGTCTCTGAGCATCATTAAAATATGCTGGAACAGTAATTACAGCTTGTTTCACTTCAGAACCTAAATATTTTTCTGCTGTCTCTTTCATTTTTTGAAGTGTGAAAGCTGAAATTTGTGATGGCGAATATTTTTGCCCTTTTGCCTCAATCCACGCGTCGCCTTTATCAGAATTAACTATTTTAAAAGGTGCGGTCTCAACATCTTTTTTTACAGTTGGATCGTCAAAGTTTCTTCCAATTAGTCTTTTAACTGCAAATATTGTATTTTCAGGATTTGTAACTGCTTGTCTTTTTGCAGGTTGACCTATTAATTTTTCACCTTCATCTGTAAATGCAACAACTGAAGGCGTTGTTCTTGCTCCCTCAGCATTTTCTAAAACTTTTGCTTGTGTTCCCTCCATAACGGCTACACAAGAATTTGTTGTTCCTAAATCTATTCCTATAACTTTACTCATAATTAATCCTGTTTGATGCTCATATAAGTGTTAATTTTACAACTACAACCATAATAAATAATTAATTTTTTACCTCTTTTTCCTCATTTTCTTGGTTTTTTTGGTTATTCTGTTTATCTTCAACTTTTTTTTTAGATACAGCTACTAACGAAGGTCTTAGTAACCTATCCTTCATCATAAAACCTTTTTGAATTTCTTGGACTATTGTGCCATGATCTTTGGTATCATCTTCGACTTCCATCATAGCCTGATGTAAATTTGGATCCAATTTTTCGTTAATTGCTTTTATCGGTTCAATATTATTTTTTTTGAAAATTGAAATCATATCTTTATTAATAATATCAATGTGCTCTATTAATTTTTTTAGTGTGTCTTTATCTTTTATAGTTTCGTCATTTTCCAGTGTTTGTTTTGATCTCTCTAAATTATCTAAAAGACTTAACGTTTCTCTTGCAAATGAAAATCCACCATATTCAAAAGCTTCATCTTTCTCTTTTTCAAATCTTCTTCTTTGATTTTCCATTTCAGCAAATGTTCTAGCAACTTTATCTTTAAGGTTTGCAATTTCATCCTCAGTTGAAAGTTGTTCTTCTTCCTCTTTTTTTCCAGTCTCATCAGGGGCCTGTTTATCTTTACTTAGGTCTGAGTTTTTGTCTTTTAAATTTTGATCTTCTTTATTTAGTGTTTCTTCTTTTTCCATTACAGTCTATATGGTAAGAAATTCATGAAATTCTAGATGTTTAAAAAAAAAAATAAAGAAATCGTAGTAGGGTCAAATAATGACGGAAAAATAAAAGAAATTAAAGATTTACTGCCTAAATACTACAATATTACTTCTCCAAAAGACTATGGTCTCAAAAGCCCCAAAGAGAATGGAAATACTTTTCTAAAAAATTCTTTAATTAAAGCGAAGTATTTTTCAAAAAAAACAAAAAAAATTTGTATCGCAGATGACTCTGGGCTTGAAATTGATTTGTTAAATAATCAACCAGGTATTTTTTCAGCAAGATGGGGTGGAAAAAAAGGTGATTTTAATTTGGCAATATCCAAAGTATATCAAAGACTATCGAAGGTAGATAAAAACTGGAAGTCAAAAAAGATCAAAGCAAGATTTATTTGTGCATTAACTGTTTATGGATTAAAAAAAAATCCGATCCAATCTTTAGGAGTCATTAATGGAAGAATTTCAAAAAAAAAAATTGGAGATAAAGGTTTTGGCTATGATCCAATTTTTATTCCTGAAAATAAAAGATTAACATTTGGTCAAATGAGTCAAAAATTAAAATTTAAAAATGATCACAGGGCGCAAGCTTTTAAAAAAATTAAAAAATTTCTTTAAAATTTTTCTCCTGTATTTCATAAAAGTTTAATTGGTGAGTGATTGTTTTTCTATTTATTTCAAAGATACCTATTTTTCCTTTAAATTTATTTTTCTTATTGAATAAATTTTCATTAGCCTTGAAATCATTATTTATTAACAAGTAATATACTAGACCTATTAGATCATAACTTAAAAATGAAATTTGATTTGGTGTAGTTTTGAAGTTTTGAATATATTCTTTTTGAAATATTTCAAAATTATCTTTATTTATTGATGGGAAATATATTGGATGCAATGAAGTCTCCTTTAAAAGGCTTTCATCAAACCATTGATTCAAAGTAATGTATTTAATTCTTTCCGAAGATACATCAGTATATAATAATGATGTAGCAACACTTTTTAGACTTTCACTAAAATCAGCAATTATTACTGAGTCAAAATTAATGAAACCTAAAGTATCTTTTTTTTTTAATTAATATATCTTTTTTTTTTTATTGAAAGTATTTGAATTTTCTATTCTTTTAATTTCATTTTCTAAATTTTGTTTTCTTTGTTGATACCTTGTTAAATCTTCTATTTGCTTTGTTAATAATGTTGGGTCTTTGTTATAAATAAATTTTTCTTTTAATATTAAATTAGATTTCTTTATAGCTATTTCAATTTCTTTTTTATAATCTGTTTCAGGAATTAAAAATATTGTATTTTTTAAATTATTTTCACTTAAATATTTTTTTATTGTATTTATTTGTGATATTGCATTTACTCCTGCAGAAATTACATTATTTGGATTATTTCTAATTTTGTTTGTAAAAGATAAAAATGTTACTTCATTCAATTCATCTAAATATTTATTACTTTCATTAAATACTGGTCCAATTATTGTTTTTACGCCATTATTATAGAGCTCATTTGAGACTTTTAATGCATCTATCGGGTTTGCTTTGGTATCTTTAGGTATTATCATTATTCGGTCATCATTAATTTTATTTAACGCCATTCTTGTAGATTTAAGAATTGAATTACCAATATATGAATATTCACCTGATAAAGGTACGATTAAACCTATTTTTATTTTTTCTTCTGAAATTGCTTTATGATTTGAAAAAACGATTATAAGAAGAATTTTTAAAAATATGATATATAATTTTTTCATCGTCATTAAATGAATAATTTTGAATTAAATGATAGTTTAAAACCTGGGCTATATTGTGTTTCTACTCCGATAGGAAATTTAGGTGATATTACTTTTAGAGCTATATACATACTTAATAAATCAGACCTGATTTTGTCAGAAGACACAAGAGTTTCAGGTAAACTATTATCTAAGTATAACATAAGTACAAAATTATTATCTAATCACAAATTTAATGAAAAAAAAAACATCAAATATGTATTAAATTTATTACAACAAAATAAAATAGTTTCTATTATTTCAGATGCTGGTACTCCAACAATTTCAGATCCTGGTGCAATCTTGATAAATGAATGTATTAAAAATAAAATTGATATATTTCCTGCTCCAGGATCCTCCGCTGTCGCTGCAGCTGTTTCTATAAGCGGCTTTTCAAACAATTTCTTTTTTTGTGGTTTTTTGCCGGATAAAAAGTTGCAAATTGATCAACTTTTTCAAAAGATTTCTAATTTAAATTACTCAATTGTTTTTTTTATTTCACCCAAAAAAATAAAAAAAATTACAGCACAAATACAAAAATATTTTAGTGATAGAGATATTCTAATTACTAGGGAAATGACAAAGTTACACGAGGAATATATTAGAGATAAGGTTAAAAACCTCAATAATATAAATATAACAGAAAAAGGTGAGATTACTGTAGTTATATCAGAAAATTTAAATTTAGAAAATAGGTTACAAGTAATTGAAGAATCGGTTAAAAAAAAAATTATCAAACTTTTAAAAAAAATGTCAATTAAAGATATTACATCAAAAGTTAGTAAAGAAAATAATATATCAAAAAAAATTGTTTATGATTATTGTCTAAAGAAAAAAAATGAAATTTAGAAATTTAATTTTAATTATAACTTTTATTTTAATTTCAGGATGTGTTGGTTATTCATCAACCGGAGTTTTGGGAACAGGGGTTTCGATTGCAATGGATCCAAGAACAATAGGAACACAAATAGACGATTCTTTAATGCAAAAAAACCTAAGAGCAAAACTAGTATTAATGGACAAAAATTATTTACTAAATGTAAAGTCTAAAGTTCTAGATGGCCGAATATTTATAACTGGTAAAGTAGATACTATTGAAGAAAAATTAAAAATTACAAAACTAGGTTGGGAAATAAAAGGTGCCAGATCAGTAAAAAATGATTTAAAAATTAAAGAAGAGTTTAATTTTAAACAAACCGCTAAAGATGTACTAATAACTTCTCAAC
Source organism: uncultured Pelagibacteraceae bacterium (assembly GCA_902574685.1). Classification (GTDB taxonomy): domain Bacteria; phylum Pseudomonadota; class Alphaproteobacteria; order Pelagibacterales; family Pelagibacteraceae; genus Pelagibacter. Next base: position 28,497 of record CACGOO010000010.1, read on the forward strand.
TAAGAACCGCTTTAATAACAAACAAAAAAATTAAGTCTGCTAATTATGATATCGATACATATAAGAAAATAATTTATGTTTACGGAATTTCGCAAAATGAAGAAGAAAGGGCTGAAGTTATAAACGAGGCTAAGAAAGTTCTTGATGTAGAAGATGTAGTTGCAAGCATTTTTTTAGTTGAAGACTTGAGAGTCGTAAAAAACTAATTTGGTTTCTTGTAATTAATTACTCCTGCTGAATATGCTGCAACAGATGCTAAATTTAATATGTCAGATGTGGATGATCTTAATGGAGCAATTTCAATTGCTTGACCTAAACCGATTAATAGTGGTCCGATTACCTTAGCACCACCTAAAGTTTTCATTGTTTTATAAGTTATAGCAGCACTATGTTGTCCAGGCATAATCAATATATTTGCATTACCAACAATCTCAGAAAATGGATAAAGGTCTTTATATTCATCACTTAAGGCTACATCAGGCTGCATATCTCCATCAAACTTAAAGTTAACCTTTTTATTTTTTAAAATTTCTACTGCATCTCTTATATGTTTAGTTCTAGCTGTAATTGGTTGGCCAAAGGTTGAGTGTGAAAGAAAAGCGACTTTTGGTTCAAATCCAAATAATTTTGCTACTCTAGATGCAGAAATAGCTATTTCAGAGAGTTGTTCAGATGTTGGATATTCGTGAACACTTGTATCTGCAATAAAAACTGTTTTGCCCTTATTTACAATCATGTTTAATCCAAACATAATTTCTCCCGGTCTAACATCTATGACCTTTTTAACTTTATCAAGAGATTGCCCATACCTTCTTGAATTTCCAGTTACCATTGCATCAGCATCGCCACATGCAACCATGCAAGAACCCCATATAACTCTGTCATTTCTGACCATTTTATCACAATCTCTTTCAAGCAATCCCTCTGTTCTTTGAAGTTTTTTAAATAGATAATTTACATATTTTTTTCTTTTTTCACTCAAAGTAGAGTTCACAATCTGAATATCAAAGCTTTCTCCGTAACCAATCTCTCTAAGTTTTTCTTTAACAACTTTTTCTTTAGCAACCAAAATAGGCGTGCCTAGTCCACTATTTTTAAATGCTATTGCAGCCTTCAAAGTATTTTCATCTTCACCATCGGCAAATACAACTTTTTTATTTGTTTTTTTAATTTGGTTATTTATTCCCTGCATAATAGTTACAGATGGATCAAGTCGTTGTTTTAATTGCTCAGAATATTGATCAAAATTTTCTATTTTTTTTCTTGCAACACCAGATTTAATAGCAGCTTTTGCTACTGCTACTGGTATTACACTTATTAATCGAGGGTCAAAAGTAGATGGAATAATATATTCTTTTCCATAATTAGGTCTTTCGCCACCCATTGCAGCTGCGACCTCGTCAGGCACAAATTCCCTTGCAAGTGAAGCAATAGCATTAGCTGCCGCTACTTTCATTTCTTCATTAATGGTTTTTGCCCTAACATCTAAAGCTCCCCTAAATATGTATGGAAACCCGATTAAATTGTTTACTTGATTTGGATAATCCGATCTACCTGTTGCTATAATTGCATCATTTCTCACTTTTTCTATATCTTCTGGTTTAATCTCAGGATCTGGATTTGCGCATGCAAATATAATTGGATTTTTTGCCATTTTTTTAACCATACTTTTTTTTACAACACCAGCAGCAGACAAACCTAAGAATACATCTGCATTTTTCATTGCATCATCTAAACTTTTATCCTTTGTTTCTACTGCAAATTCTTTTTTCCACGAATTAATATCTTTTCTTTTTTTATTTATGACGCCTTTTGTATCCAACATTTTAATATTATTTTTTGGAATACCTGTACTTCTAAATAATTTTGCACATGCCATAGCTGCAGCACCTGCACCATTAATTACTATTTTAATTTTTTTTAAGTTTTTTTTTGCAATATCAACTGCGTTAATTAAAGCAGCTGTTGTTATTATTGCTGTCCCGTGTTGATCGTCGTGAAAAACAGGAATATCTAAAATTTTTTTTAATTCTTCTTCAATTATAAAACAGTTTGGAGCTGCAATATCTTCAAGATTTATACCACCAAAACTTTTCGCTATGTGTTTTATGGAGTTTATTATTTCTTTTGTATCCTCTGTGTCTATTTCCAAATCTATCGAGTCAATATCAGCAAATCTTTTAAATAGAACAGCTTTTCCTTCCATCACTGGTTTTGATGCTATTGCACCCAAATTTCCTAGCCCTAATATTGCTGATCCATTACTAATTACTGCAACTAGATTTCCTTTAGTAGTATATTCATATGCCAACTCAGGGTTATTGGCTATTGCTTTTACAGGAGCAGCAACACCAGGAGAATAAGCTAAGGCCAGATCTCTTTTTGTAGTTACGGGCTTAGATGAAACGATCTCTATTTTGCCAGATTTATCATTAGTATGAAAATCTAAAGCTTCTTTATCAGAATAATGTTCAATTTTGTTTTTTTTCATTATTTGTTTAGATATACAAAAGGATTAAGTTAGTAATATGATTTATGAATTTAATTAAGTCAACAGGCACGTTTAGTCTGTTTGTTATTATAAGCAGAATATTAGGATACATTAGAGACTTATTTATAGCTATTTATCTTGGTTCGGGACCAATTGCTGATGCATTCTTCGTAGCATTTAGAATACCAAACACCTTTAGAAGATTGTTTGCAGAAGGTACTTTTAATGCAGCATTTGTTCCATCTTACACATCAGAACTTTTGTCTAGTAAAAAAAAAGCTCTAAAATTTGCAAACTCAGTATTTAATTTATTGGTGCTAGCACTTTTAAGTTTAACAATATTTATCGAGATTTTTATGCCAAACTTTATAAAATTGATCGCTCCTGGCTTCTCAGATATAGATGAAAAGTTCAAGTTAGCAGTTGATTTAACAAGAATTACTTTTCCATTCTTACTTTTTATAAGTTTAGCTTCTTTTTTTTCAGCAATTTTAAATTCTCACAACAAATTTGCCGTCGCAGCCGCAGCTCCACTTTTTTTAAATATATTATTAATAATATGTTTCCTTTTTATAAAAAACGATACTGATTTAGTTTACTATTTAAGTTATGCAATAACATTTGCGGGAATTATACAATTTATATTTTTAATTATTTTTACTAGAAAATATTTTTATCCAAGTTTTAAATTCAATTTTCAAATAGATAATAAAATAAATTTTTTTTTTAGAAAACTCTTGCCCAGTATATTTTCATCTGGCGTTACTCAAATTAATATATTAGTTGGTACAATAATTGCCTCTTTCCAGGCAAGTGCTGTTTCATATTTATATTATGCAGATAGGATATACCAGATAAACTTAGCAATAGCAGGGATTGCAATCGGTATAATTATTTTACCTAACTTAAGCAGATATGTTAAGAGTAAAAACAATGTAAAATTGGGAATTTTACAAAATAAGTCTTTGGAGTTGAGTTTATTTTTAAGTCTTCCAGCTACCCTAGCATTAATTATTGCTTCTGAAGAAATTGTTTCTGCACTTTTTGGTTATGGATCTTTTGATGAAGAAAGTGTTAAAAATTCAGCTCTTGCATTATTTTATTTTGCATTAGGCCTACCTGCATTTTCAATGATAAAAATATTTTCAAGTTTTATATTTGCCAGAAATGATACAAAAACACCCTTTTACTTTTCATTGATTTCTGTAATTTTGAATATTGTTATTAGTGTATCTTTATTTAGTAAAATAGGTTTTATTATAATTCCTATAGCAACAACAATTTCCTCGTGGTTGAATGGTTTTTTACTAATGGTATTTGCTTTAAATAAAAAATATTTTAATTTCAACAACTCATTTTTTATACAACTTTTTAAAATATCAATTTCAAATTTAATTTGTTTAGGATTATTTAAAATATTAATAAATTATTTTGGCAATTATTTTATATTTTTAAATAGTTACAAATTTTTAGCAATTATATCATTAGTTCTTTTAACTTTTGCTTTTTATTTATTGATTTCAATACTCATTAAAGCCTTTAAAATATCTGATATTAAATTAAACTATTAAATTATGTCTAAAAAAATTTTTTCTGGAGTTCAACCAACTGGAAATTTACATCTTGGCAATTACATAGGTGCAATAAAAAATTTTGTTGATTTACAAAACAATAAAGATAATAGATGTATTTTTTGTGTCGTTGATCTTCATGCTATTACTGTAATGCAAGATCCGATAGAGTTAAAAAATAATATTAGAGAAACAGCAGCAGCATTCATTGCAAGCGGTATTGATCCAAAAAAAAGTATAATATTTAATCAGTCTTTAGTTCCTGCACATTCCGAGGGCTCCTGGATTTTAGGATGTGTAGCTAGAATGGGATGGCTTAATAGAATGACACAATTCAAAGAAAAAGCCGGAAAAGATAAGGAAAAAGCTAGTGTTGGTTTATATATTTATCCTATTCTTATGGCATCTGATATTCTTTTATACGACGCTACTCATGTACCAGTTGGAGATGATCAAAAACAACATTTAGAACTCTGTAGAGATATAGCTCAAAAATTCAATAACGAATATAAATGTCCAGATTTCTTAAGACCTCCTGAACCTCTAATCCAAAAACATTTTTCAAGAATAATGAGTTTGAAAGATGGTTCAAAAAAAATGAGTAAGTCAGATATTGCTGAAGGCAGTAGGATTAATCTAACAGATAACGAGGATCAAATTATAAACAAAATAAAAAAAGCAAAAACAGATAATGATACTTTACCTGGAAAGGAAGATGGACTTAAAGGTAGACCTGAAGCAGAAAATTTGATGGGTATTTACTCAAGTTTAAGTAATCAAAATATTACTGATACATTAAATGAATTTGAAGGAAAAAATTTTTCTGATTTAAAAAATAAACTATCTGAAATAATTGTGGCTAAGTTGTCTCCTATATCAAAAGAAATACAAAAATTGTTGTCAGAAAAAAATTATCTAGATCAAATTTTAAAAGATGGAGCAGTAAAAGCAGAGGATATTTCTTCTAAAAAGGTTAAAAAGATTAAAGAAATAGTTGGTTTTTAATCATTTAATATTTTGAAATAAACACTATATAAAACGTATGTTTATACAAACTGAGAATACACCAAACCCAAATTCATTAAAGTTTTTGCCTGGTAGAAAGGTATCTAATAATGGTCCTTTAGAAATTTTGAAACAAGAAGATACAAATAATTTACTAATAAAGAACTTATTACAAATAAATGGAGTGACTGGAGTATTTTTAGGAGAAGATTTTTTTTCGATAAATAAAGAAGAAAATAAAAATTGGGAAGATATTCAGCACATTGTCATATCATATGTAAATGAGCATTATGCAAATGGTAATACATGCATTATTGATAAAACTAATGAAGAAGACCAACACAAAAATTATTCAGAGATTGAAAAAAAAATAATAAGTGTTCTAGATTCTAAAATCAGACCGGCCGTTGCAAGAGATGGCGGAGATATAAAGTTCCAAGAATTCAAGGATGGAAAAGTTAAAGTTTTGTTAAAAGGTAGTTGTTCAGGCTGTCCATCTTCAACTCTTACTTTAAAAAAAGGTGTGGAAAACTTACTTTGTCATTACATTCCTGAAGTTAAAGAAGTTTTAGCTGTATAATTAATTAATAATAATTATATTGAAATTAATGGTTAGACTTACAAAAAATAAAAGTATTAAACTCAAGCAAAAGAAAAATAATGTATTTAGATTTTCAGTAATTAGTATTTTTGTAATATTTTCATTCTTTTCCTTACCGACTGTAAGCAATTTTTTAGATAAAAATTTAAATTTCAAAAAATCTGTAATCTCAAATGCTGGTGTAAATTTTGACCAAGAATTAGACAAAAGAAAAAAAATCCTTGATGGAGAGAGAGAGACTAAAACAAATAAACTGAGTCTGAAAAATATTTTTGCCGATATTGATTTCTTCAGTACAGATGACGAGGGACAGAATTCAATAAGATTTGATGCAAGAACAATTGAGCAATTGTTTAAAGATACAAATTATAATCTTGAAAGAGTTAGAGAAACTAAGTTAGTAAATATAGGCAATAAAATTGATCATCTTCCAAATGAGATTAAAAGTATTGAGAGTTCAAAAAAAAGAAAGAGACTATTTATTCAAATAGTTTTACCATTAATCGTAGAAGAGAACGCTAAAATTCGTCTTGATAGAAAAGAATTATTTAGAATATTGGCTAAGAATATAAACACGCAAAAAGAAAAAAATTGGTTAAAAGAAAAATTTAAACAATATGGTTTAAAAGATGGAGATTTTTATTCTCTGAAAGTTAGAATGGATGAAATACCTGTATCTTTAGCACTTGCTCAAGCTGCTAAAGAAACTGGATGGGGGACATCTAGATTTGCACAGGAAGGTAATGCATTATTTGGACAATGGACTTGGAATGGTGATGGAATTAGGCCAGCAGGTGTAGATAAAGATGCAAAACACAAAGTTGCAAAGTTTGCAGTTCTTAAAGCATCAGTTAGAGCATATCAGCGAAATTTAAATACTCATAGCAGTTATATCGAATTTAGAAAAGAAAGAGCAATTCAGAGAGACAACGATGAAAAACTAGACAGCTTAAAACTGGTTAACTATTTAGATAAATATGCGGAGACGGGGCAACAATACATTGACGTGTTAAAACAAATTATAAAGCAAAATTCTCTTACGGATTTTGATGATGTAAATGTAATGCCTACAAGCAATAAGACTAAAAAATTAATTTAATTTTGAACAAATTGGAAACCTGAAAATCTCCACCCATTTTCATCTTTTAAAGAACAGTTAATCCTTCCTCTTCTTTCAATAAATTTCTCTGAAAAATTAATATTTAATATATTGTCGGTTAAGACAATTTTTGTTTTTCTCCATTTTGCTCCTTCATTTGAAAAGCAATTAATATTTTCTAAGTTTTTTTGATCTTTGAAAAACTCTATCACCATTTTAGGTGGGTTTTCTCCATCATTCATAAATTTGTTCTCAGGTTTAATAATTTTATACTGAAGTGGCAAATAAGATATTACTTCTTTAAATCTTTTTATTTCTCCATATTTTTCGTTTATAGGAAATCTTGGTAATTCATATCTATCTTTGTTTAAATCAATAACACCTGAATGTTGACCAAATGCAAATTCAAAATTGTTTGAAATATAATTTTTCTGCTCTAAATTATACTCACCAAAGGGATAAGAAAAATAAATCGGATTATAACCTAATTTATTTTTAAAAATTTTAATTGATTCCTCAATATCTTCTACAAACTTTTGAAAAGTAAATTTAGTTAAATAATCGTGTGAATGTGAATGGTTACCAATGTATGCAAAGTTCTCTTTTTCTATTTCTTTTATTTGGTCCCAACTCATATATCCTTTATTCCCAACTGCCTCTGTTGAGACAAATAAAATAAAAGGAATCTTTTCATCTTTTAAGATTGGCCATGCATTTTCATAAAAAGACGTAAATGCATCATCAATAGTTAATAAAATTTTTTTTTGTTCCTTAACCTTTTTAAAACTTATTGAAAGTTCACCAGGATTATAAAAATTTAAGTTATTTTCTTTTATTAAATTAATATGTTTTTTAAATATATCTAATCTTATATTTGTTGATGGATACTTATTTTCTTCAAATCTATGATACATAATCGCCAAAATACCTTGTTCATCTTTAAAATATTCTTTATTTACTACTTCAGCTTTAACGTTTAAAAAAATAATAAAAAAAATGAATACTTTAGTTATTAACGCCGCAGATGATAAAATTTTATTTTCTCTCATAACCAACTTAGAATCTTATACTACCACCCATATAAACAGTAGAGAAAATTTTGATAAAATAATGATATTAATTTTGAATTTTCTTAAAGAACATGATTCAAATTTAGATAAAATAAGTGAAATATTTGTAAATCAAGGTCCCGGCAAAATCTCAAGTATTAGAAATTCGATAGCAATTGCTAAAGGCATTGCTTTTGCAAAAAATATTGATTTATATGGTTTTTTGAGTGAACAATTAACAGATAAAGGTGTAGATCAGTTAGTAAAAATTGATAAAAAAAATTTTACAAATATTAATTTGATTAAACCCCTTTACTCGAGTTAAAATAAATTATGTTAGAAACTATTGAAGAAAAATGTCAAAAAAATGGAGTCAAACTCACAGATCAAAGAAGGATAATTGCTAGAGTAATATCCGAATCTAAAAAAACGTATGGAGAGTCTGACCACCCGGATGTTGATGAATTATATAATAGAGTTTCTCAAATAGATTCTAAAATTAGCATTGCTACAGTTTATAGAACAGTTAAGCTTTTTGAAGAAGCAGGTATATTAACAAAGCATGATTTTAAATCTGGAAAGGCGAGATATGAATTAAATGATGATCATAATCATTTAATTGATATAAAAACTGGAGAAATAATAGAATTTGTTGACGAAGAGATTGAAGAATTACAAAAAAAAATCGCTGATAAGTACGGCTATAAGCTCGTTGATCATAAATTAGAGCTATACGGAATCAAAAAAAAGTAATTAATGCATAAAAAGGTTTTTATAAAGACATTTGGTTGTCAAATGAATGAGTATGACTCCAACAGGATATACGATGCTGTTAGGGCTATAGGTTATAATAAAACTGAAAATCAGGATGAAGCTGATTGTTATATATTAAACACTTGTCATATTAGAGATAAAGCTAAAGATAAAGTTTATCATGAGATTGGGAGAGTAAAAAAACTATATAAAGACAAAAAAAAACCAATTATGGTTGTTGCAGGTTGCGTTGCACAAGCTGAAAATACTGAGATGCTTGATAGAGAGAAATATATAGATTTAGTTATAGGGCCTCAATCTTATCAAAAAATAAATAATCTTTTGAAAAACTTTGAAGAAGAAAATAAAGTTGAAGAAACTGATTTCGACTCAGTTTCAAAGTTTAGGTACTTCGATAATATTAAAAATAACAACACCAATGTTTCATCTTTTTTAACGATTCAAGAGGGTTGTGATAAGTTCTGTCACTTTTGTGTTGTTCCTTATACTAGAGGACCAGAGTATTCTAGACCATTCAAAAGCATTATTGATGAAGCTGAGAGATTGATAAAGAATGGATCTAGAGAAATAACTTTTCTTGGTCAAAACGTAAATGCATATTCTTATAAAGACGGATCTAGGGAGTACCGACTGTCAGATCTTATAAATACACTCAGCAAATATGATGAAATAATTAGAATAAGGTATACTACTTCGCATCCAAGAGATATGACAGATGATCTTATTGAATGTTACAAAAATTCAAAAAAATTAATGCCTTTTGTTCATTTACCAATTCAAAGTGGTTCTGACAGAATATTAAAAATGATGAACAGAAAGCATACTGTAAATTATTATTTGAATATTTATGAAAAATTAATCAAAATTAATCCTGACATAAAATTTTCTAGTGACTTTATTATTGGATACCCCGGAGAAACAGAAAATGATTTCAAAGAAACCATAAATTTAGTTAATAAAATTAAATTTATAAATTCATTCTCTTTTATTTTTAGCCCAAGACCAGGGACAAAGGCTGCCGGATTAGAGATTACTGATAAAGATAAACTTAAAAATAGGCTTATAACTATTCAAGACAAATTATTTAGTAATCAAATAGAATTGAATAAATCTTTTGAAGGCAAAACTTTAGAAGTACTTGTTGAAAATAAACTTAAAAACCAAAACAAATATTTTGGAAGAAATAAATTTTTAAGTTCAGTTATTTTTGATGGTAATGAAAGTCATATTGGCAAATTAATTAAAGTGAATATCGAAAAAAGTAATCAAAATTCTTTATTTGGTAAAGTAACAGATGAAATGAAAGCAGCATAATTTGAAAAATTTTGCAAAATCAAAAATTAATCCTGATTTAAAATACGTATATTCAGAAAACAATGCCTTAAGTATTGTATTTCAAAGTAATGAATTACTTTTGGGTGTATTAGGAGAATTTAATAATAACTTAAAAGAATTAGAAAAAATTACAAATACTAGCATTTACTCTAGAGGAAATTCAATTTTATTAAAAAATACTCCTGAAAAAAATGAACTGATAAAGAATGCAATTCAATTTCTTGTAGATCAATTTTTAAATAATGGATCATTAGAAAGAAAGGATATAGAATCATCTGTAAATAAATTTATGATTGATGAAAAAGTTACAAGTAAAAGTGGAAATGTAGAATACATAATAAAAACTCCAAAGAAATCTGTAATACCAAGATCAGAGAAGCAAAAAAATTATATAAGGGCTTTAAAAGAATCTGATATTGTTATTTCTGCAGGACCAGCGGGAACTGGTAAAACTTTTTTAGCTGTAGCTGTTGCCTTAACAATGTTGCTTGAAAAAAAAATAGAGAGAATCATTTTATCTAGACCAGCGGTAGAAGCAGGAGAGAGATTAGGTTTTTTACCAGGAGATATGAGAGAAAAAGTTGACCCTTATTTAAGACCTCTTTATGATTCATTATATGACTTATTAGATTTTGAAAAAATTCAAAAAAAAATAGAAGTTGGAGATATTGAGATTGCACCACTTGCATTCATGAGAGGAAGAACTTTAAAAAATTCATTTGCAATACTCGATGAAGCACAAAATGCAACAGATACTCAAATAAAAATGTTTTTAACAAGAATTGGTGAAAATTCCAAAATAGTAATTAACGGTGATCCTTCTCAAATAGACTTACCTAATAAAACAATGTCAGGTTTAAATAGATCAAAAAAATTACTTGGTCATTTAAAAGAGATATCTGTGGTAGATTTTGATCATACTGATGTTGTAAGACACCCACTAGTTTCAAAGATAGTCAAGGCTTATTCTGATAAAAATTCAGATTAATGATTAAAGCCAACATAGTTTTAGATAAAAAAATTTGGGAAAAGAAATTAAAAAAACCAGAGATATACTTCAAAAAGAAATTAAACAAATTATCTAAATTAAGCATCTTTAAAAATAAAAACCAAGAATTTACTGTGATGCTTACTAATAATAAAAAAATGAAAGATTTAAATTTAAAATTTAGAAATAAAAATGTTTCAACGGACGTACTTTCTTTTCCTTTAAAAGTTAAATTAAAAAATAAATTATATTTAGGAGATATAGCAATTTCTTTTGAAATAATTAACAAAAGAGCAAAATCAACGAGTTTTGATCATGAATTAGATAAAATGTGGATACACGGTTATTTACATCTCTTAGGGCATGATCATAAAAAAAATAAAGATTATTATTTAATGAACAAAAGAGAAAATTTGATATTAAAAAAATTGAATAAAATAAATTGAAATCTATTTTACAAAATAAAGCTTATCTATATTTAACATGTTTATTTTTAGGTATAATAACATCATTTAGTTTACCGCCATATAATTTTGTATTTCTTAATTTTTTATCACTTCCAACATTACTTTATATATTAATAAATTATACCCATAAAAAAATCATATCATTTTTTGTTGGTTGGTTCTTTGGATTTGGTTATTTTATTTCTAACCTTTATTGGATTACAAATTCTTTAACATTTGATGTAAATTTTAAATTAATTATTCCATTTGCATTAATATTAATACCTTTATTTTTGGGAATATTTTATGGTTTAGTAACTTTTCTAAGTAGCCTTTTTAATTTAAAAAATAAACTCTCATCAGTTTTGATTTTTTCGATTTTTTTTGGTGGGATTGAATTTCTAAGAAGTTTTATTTTAGGTGGTTTTCCATGGAATCTATTAGTCTTTAGTGTTTCAAATAACTTACCTTCTTTACAAATTTTATCCTATGTAGGGACCTACTCGTTAAATTTATTATCAATCACAATTTTCTTATTACCAATAATATTTTTTCATAAGTATAAAAGTTCAGCAGCAGTTATCTTTTTTTGTTTTGGATTAATTCTAGTAGTAATAAATTATTCGTATGGATACTTTAATATTAAAAATTTTGAAAAAAAAAAATACGACAAGCTAGATTCTGTTATTCGAGTTGTTTCTCCAAAAGTACCAATTGAAAGATTCTTAAAAAATCAGAGTCCTAAAAAAAATATCGATGAATTGCTTACTTTAAGTGATCCAAATAAATCTGAAAAAAAAATATTTATTTTTCCCGAGGGTATAATTACTAGTATTTATTTTAGAGATCTCAAATTTTTTAAAAATATCTTCAAAAAAAAATTTAATGCAAACCATAAAGTCATTTTGGGAATTAATAGTATTAAAGAAAATAAAATTTATAATTCTTTAGTAGTATTAAATTCTGACACAGAATTATTGTATAAATACAACAAGAATAAACTAGTTCCATTCGGAGAATTTTTACCATTTGAAAATTTCTTCAAAAGAGTAGGTTTAAAAAAAATAACACAAGGGTATCAATCATTTTCAGCTGATAATAAAAGAGAAATTCTGAACATTGATAAAATAAAATTCATCCCACTTATTTGTTATGAAATTATTTATTCAGGAAAAATTAATCTAAATAAAAAATATTACGATTTTATATTAAATATTTCTGAGGATGGTTGGTTTGGTAAATCTATTGGACCCGCTCAACACTTATCACATTCGATATTTAGATCAATTGAAGAAGGTAAAAATGTTATTAGATCTACAAACAATGGGGTTTCTGCTTTTGTTAATCCCAAAGGTCAAATTATTAAACAAATTAGTGAAAAAGGATATTTTGATGTTAATAAAATCAAACGTGTTGATAAAACTTATTTTGCTGAACACGGTAATAAGATCTTCTTTTATTTTGTCATAATTTATACTACTTTCATTGTGATTTTAAAAATTAGGGAGAATAAATGAAAAAAGATTACTTATTTACTAGCGAGTCGGTATCCGAAGGTCATCCAGATAAAGTTTGTGATAGAATTTCAGATATGGTTGTAGATACATATTTGGCTGCTGAACCTCAATCTAGAGTTGCTTGTGAAACTTTAACAACAACAAACAAAGTTGTCTTAGCTGGTGAAGTAAGGGGTCCAGAAATCAAAAAAGATGATTTAATTCAAAAAGTAAGACATTGCATCAAAGATATTGGTTATGATCAAAAAGGATTTACTTGGAAAGAAGCAACATCAATTGAAAGCCATTTACACGCTCAATCTGCTGATATTGCCATGGGTGTAGACTCTTCTGGAAATAAAGATGAAGGTGCGGGTGATCAAGGGATTATGTTTGGTTATGCTTGTAATGAAACTGATGTCCTTATGCCAGCTCCAATACATTTCTCTCATAAAATATTAAGACTTATGGCTGAGGATAGAAAATCTGGTACCTTAAAAAATATAGAACCAGATTCAAAAAGTCAAATAACAATAGAATATAAAGATGGAAAACCATCATCAGTGAAATCAGTAGTTATATCAACTCAACACTCACCAGATGTAAATCAAGCTCAAGTTAGAGATTTAGTAAAACCTTATATTGAAAGATCAATACCAAAAGAGTTATTAAGTTCATTAGATGAAAAAGAAATTTATGTAAACCCAACAGGAAATTTTGTTATTGGAGGTCCTGATGGTGATAGTGGTTTGACAGGTAGAAAAATAATTGTCGATACTTATGGTGGTGCTGCGCCCCACGGTGGAGGAGCATTTTCAGGAAAAGATCCAACTAAGGTAGATAGATCAGCGGCTTATGCATCAAGATATTTGGCAAAAAATGTTGTAGCTTCTAAAATTGCAGATAAATGTTTGATTCAACTTGCATATGCTATAGGTGTATCAAAACCTTTATCAATTTATGTTGATTTATTCGATAATGATGATGAAAAAAATAAATATGTAGAAAAACTTATACATGAAAATTTTGATTTAAGTCCAAGAGGCATAAGAGAAATGCTAGGTTTAAATAAACCTATATATGAAAAAACGGCAGCTTATGGCCACTTTGGAAGAATTCCTGATGATAAAGGTTCATTTTCATGGGAAAAGACCGATAAATCAGACATATTTAACAAGTAAATAAGTTGAATATTAAAAAAAAATAAATATATTTCAAACACATTATTGAAATTTCAAAATGGGCTTCGGCCCATTTTTTTTTAGGATTTATAAAATGTTAAATAGAAGAGCAGATAAACTAGAATTGATAAGAATAGCTGAAGCTGTAGCTTTAGAAAAATCTATTGATAAAGAATTAATAATTGGCTCAATGGAAAATGGTATTGCAAAAGCAGCTAAATCTAAATTTGGATCAGACAATGAAATTAAAGTTGAAATTGATAGGGAAAGTGGAGATATAGGAATTTTTAGAAAATTAGTGATAGTGGAAAATCCTGAAAATTCAAATTTAGAAATAACTTTGGATGATGCAATAAAGCTTGATGAACATAATGAAGGAAAACAAATAGGTGATGAAGTGCTTCAACCATTACCATCATTTGATTTTGGAAGAATTGCAGCTCAAACTGCAAAGCAAGTAATTAGTTTTAATGTAAGGGAGGCAGAAAGAGAAAGACAGTACAACGACTTTAAAGATAAAATTGATACAATTTTAAGTGGTATAGTAAAAAGATTAGAATTTGGGAATGTAATTGTTGATTTAGGAAGAACAGAAGCAATAATTCAAAAAAATGAAATGATCCCTAGAGAGAACATAAAAGCAGGAGACAGAGTAAAAGCTTATTGCTTGGATGTAAGAAGAGAGCCAAGAGGTCAACAAATATTTCTTTCAAGAGCACATCCTAAATTTATGGAAAAGCTATTTATCCAAGAAGTGCCTGAAATTTATGACGGGCTTATTGAGATTAAATCATCTTCAAGGGATCCAGGTAGTAGAGCTAAAATTTGTGTAAAAGCCATTGACACATCTTTAGATCCAGTAGGAGCATGTGTAGGTATGAGAGGTAGTAGAGTTCAAGCAGTTGTAAATGAACTTCAAGGTGAAAAAATTGATATAGTAAATTGGTCTGAGGATCCAGCAGTTGTTGTAGCAAATGCTCTGTCACCCGCAGAAGTACAAAGAGTAAACGTTGATGAGGAAGCAAGAAAACTCGACGTTATTTTAACAGATGAAAATCTTAGCAAAGCAATTGGTAGAAGAGGTCAAAATGTTAGATTAGCCACAAAATTAATGAATTACGAAATAAATATTATGACCGACCAAGAAGACTCAGAAAGAAGACAGATAGAGTTCAAGGAAAAAACTGATAATTTTGTAAAAAACTTAGAATTAGATGAAACATTGGGTCAACTACTTGTGGCTGAGGGGTTCTCATC
>CACGOO010000011.1 GCA_902574685.1 uncultured Pelagibacteraceae bacterium
ATTAAATTGCTTTTCCCATTTAAGACTTGCTCGATTAATATTAGATTTTTTCCTAGCGTTTGCCCTAAATTTTTCAAAGAGTGTTGGCTCCCAGATTTGAAATGTTTTACCTTGACCAACAAATAACATGCTGTTTTTAATTCTTGCATGTTTTAATAATTTTGTCGTTATTTGAACTCTTCCTTCACTGTCAAATTGTAAATTTATACTTTCTGATAATATAGATGTTGCGAAATAATCTTTCTTTTCTTCAAATGGATTTAATGTGTCTATTGCATTAGATATTTTTTCAATTCGATCTTGTGGCCATGCCTCAATACATAAATTGTTAAATGATGGATAACAAATTATTCCATTGTAGCCTATGTTTGATAAATATGATCTATATGATGCAGGCACTGAAACCCTTCCCTTTTTGTCCAATTTGTTTTCGTAGGTTGATAAAAACATAAACCATATTATCCTAAATATTGGGTTTTTATGGGATATTATGGGTTTTATTTGTTAGCGTCAATAGGTAATATTAGGAAAATCTAATGTAAAAATTTAATAATTATTTGGATTTATATTAAAGAAATGCCAGATAAACTATAAGCCGGGTTCTGTCTTTCAAACTTATCATTTATCTAGGCTTTAAATCACTTTAAAGCTCAAGCAACTAACCCTGATGACTAGCCAAAGACTGCTTTTAGTTATTTCTAACAATGTCATCTCTACTCAGTCTTGCTCTCAGTGGGGTTTTCCATGCGCTAGCTGTTACCAGCATAGCCGGTGTGCTCTTACCACACCTTTTCACCCTTGCCTTGATAAGGCGGTTTATTTTCTGTGGCACTATCCCTAGGGTTTCCCCCGCCAGCCGTTAACTGGCACTGTGTCTTTGTAGAGCCCGGACTTTCCTCTTTAATAAATCAAAGCGATAAGTCATTTATCTGGCATGTAAAGAATTAATCTTTTTTTTTCTAATTTCAACTATTTTTAATACAGTTTAATCAAGGATTTTAATATATTGTAACATTCTTTATCAACAATACTACTAACTAAATTGGGTCTAAACCTTCTCTGAAAGCTTTTATAAATCTTTAGTTTTTCATTGCTTTTATTTGTGAATTTGTATCCAAGCCTAAACAATAATTTAAAAAAATAACTATTATCTTTCAATTTAATTTTTCTTAATCTTAAACAAGTTTTTTTATTTATGTTGTGCCATATGCATATTTTCTTTTTACTTAACAGTTCCCATGGAAATTTTTCCCCTGGGTCTTTTTTTCTTAAAGGTGCAATATCAGAATGGCCTAATATATTTTCTCTTCTTATATTATATTTTTTTTTTAAATTTTTAGATAATTTAATTACAGATTTGATCTGATTAAAACTGAAATTATTATATCCGTGCTTATGCCCTGGATTAGAAATTTCTATACCAATTGAATTGGAGTTTAGTAACCTATCTTTTTTCCAATAAGAGATGCCTGCGTGCCAAGCAATATATAGGTCAGGAACAATCTGTACTATTTCACCATTTCTTTTTATAAAATAATGACAACTTACATCGGAGTTTTCTGATGTAAGTTTTCTTATTGCCCCGTTTTCTGATTTCATACCAGTATAATGAAATATTAAATATTTCACTTTAGATGCGGGTCTTTTCCTTGTGGAAAAATTTGGAGAGTAATTTAAAGACATTTTTTCAACATTTTTTCGCATAATTTAAAACAATTTATCTTTATATTAATATCTAATATAATATAAATAGTTTATGAAAAAGTACTTTTCTATTTTAACAGTTGTTGTTTTGCTACTTTTAAATACTCAGGCTAATGCTGGAGACGATGGTAAGCTTGACACAAATAAAAACGAAAATAATGGATATGTCGAAGTCAAAGATTGTTTTGAAAAAGTTAACAGGGGAATATTTTCATTTAATCAAGTTCTAGATAAAGCTATTTTCAAACCACTCGCGAAGGGATATAGAATGTTTCCCAAACCGATTAGATCGGGAACTAGCAACGCTTTAACTAATTTAAGTAATGTAGTAACTATACCTAATAATGTTCTTCAGGGACAATTTAAAGATGCAGGAATAAATTCAGCCAGATTTGTTATAAATTCAACAATAGGAATTGCAGGAATTTTTGATGTTGCTTCTTATTATGGATTAAATAAACGTGATAAGGAAGATTATGGACAAACACTTGGTGTTTGGGGGGCAGATCCAGGATGTTATTTTGTACTACCTGTCTTAGGACCAACCACAATAAGAGATTCGATTGGATCTGTTATTAATTTGGTCGGTGGAGATGCTTGGTACAATGTAACGGTTGCAAATGACACTCAATATTTTTCTGAAGCAGATTATTATGCTTCAAGATTATTGAGTGGAATTGACTTTAGAGCAAAAAACTTGGAGTCGTTTGATAGTCTAGAAAGTAGTTCTGTTGATCTTTATGCTTCTGTCAGAAGTCTCTATCTTCAGGATAGATATAGAAAAGTAAGAAATATTGATAAAACAACTGAAACATTAAGTGACGACGATTGGGAAGAGTTAGAAAGTCAATAATCAATCAATAAATGAAATTATTAAAATATTTAATTTTATTTGTTTTTTTTATTAATTTTAACAGCTCATCAATAGCAAAGGATCCGAGTGATCTTATAAATGAGATAGTTGATGAAGCTGCATCTATTTTATCAAGTGATGACCCTGTAGAGTCAAAAATAATAAAACTAAATGCAATTGCTGAAAGAAGCGTCGATATAAATGGAATTGGAATGTATACACTGGGTAAATATCGAAAAATTATAGACGATGAACAAAAATCAAAGTATCAAAAATTGTTTAAAAGTTATTTTTTAAAAAGTTTCTCAAGCAGACTTGTGGATTATACCAATCCAAGAATAAGCGTTGTATCTCAAAAAAAAATTAATGATAAATATACTATAGTAAATAGTATACTGGAAGCTACTTCCAAGAGACCTCAAGTTAAAATTGACTGGAGAATTTACACAAAAAATCCTGAGAGACCTTTGATAAGAGATTTAATTGTCGAAGGTTTAAGTTTAGCTAGAACACAAAAAGAAGAATTTAATTCAATAATTCAAAATAATAACGGTGATATTAATGCATTATTTAAAACTCTTGAAGAATTTTTGATAAAATAATTTAATAAAAACCTATTTCGCCTAAACAAATATCTGATTTAAAATTACTAAAACCAGCAACTAAGCCAATGGATTTTATTTTTTGCCCCAATATACTTTTTGGTTGATAAAAGTTTGATTTTATAAATTCATTAAAAGGAAGTTTAATTTCATTCCAATTCTTAGTCGTAGCAAATGTAAAACTATAATATTGCCATGGTGCTAAAGTTAGCCCTGTTCTTAAATGAATATTGTAATTTTTATTGTTTCCATAGACTTTTATATATACTCCGTTGTAATCTTTGCTACTAATCTCAGGATTTAATTTTGCTCTAATTTGTATAAATCCACCATTATTCTTTGTGGTTATATCTCCTGTCATTCTATAACATCTGATCCCATCAATCTTATCAACTATAAATTCTCCAGTGGATAAACCTCCCATTACCTGATCTGTAATAAAATACCATTCTTGAGATTGATTTGTGAAATTTGGATTATTTAATTGATCTAAAATCATTTCTTTTGAGAAACTTGTATTTTGGCATAATAAAAACAAAGTTAAAATTATTATTTTTTTCAAATCAAATTATTTTTTTTTTGCAAGTTGTCGAAGAAGATAAATTTCCTTTTCTGTAAGAGTATTTTTTTCTTCTTTAATTTGATCCTCTAAACTGAATAATGTCACCAAAGAAAAAAGGGATACTAAAGCAGTTAACATAATGAAGTAGAATGAACTCATATTAACAATTATCAATATAATAAAAACGCTTGTCCATCCTATAAATATTCCTCTTAAAATTGTGCGGTGACTTTTTAAATCGGGTATTTTTATAAATTGTATAAATAAAATTATTAATAACAGCATTATTCCAGATATGGATGCACGCAATAAAACTAAAGTATCTAATCCTCCTCCATATAATTCTCTGTGGATTAAATATGCGATTGAAGCTTTATAAGTAAAATATCCTAAAATAGTAAAACAAACTAATATTGAGACATAATAGGATATTTTAGGTTTAATTTTGATACTCAGCTTCATAAGACAAGCAATAAATAACATGCTTGATAGCAAAATTCTTCTAAATTATTCAAATTTAATGGTGGGCCCGCCAGGACTCGAACCTGGGACCAATACATTATGAGTGTACTGCTCTAACCAACTGAGCTACAGGCCCAAAAGAATTCTTCATTACAATATTTTTATTATATTAGCAATTCAAGATAAAATAATAATGGTGGGCCGTGTTGGTTACGCTCCAACTACCCCTGCAATGTCAATGCAGTACTCTACTATTGAGCTAACGGCCCTAACTTTCTAAGAAACTTTTAAGTTGTTTAGATCTGCTTGGATGTTTTAATTTTCTTAAAGCTTTAGCCTCTATTTGTCTAATTCTTTCTCTAGTAACTGAGAATTGAAGTCCAACCTCCTCTAAAGTATGATCAGTATTCATTCCAACTCCAAACCTCATTCTTAACACTCTTTCTTCTCTTGGTGTTAGAGTTGATAATATTTTGGTGGTTGCTTCACTTAAGTTAGACTTTATTGCTTGCTCTAATGGAGCTAATGCTTTTGTATCTTCTATAAAATCTCCTAAGCTACTATCCTCCTCATCTCCGACAGGCTTCTCTAATGATACAGGCTCTTTGGATATTTTTAATACCTTTCTAACTTTTTCAAGAGGCATTCTTAATTTTTTAGCTAATTCTTCAGGCGTGGCTTCTCTGCCGAATTCACTAAGTATTAATCTTTGTGTTCTGACAATTTTATTTATTGTCTCAATCATATGAACAGGTATTCTTATTGTTCTAGCCTGGTCAGCAATAGATCTTGTAATTGCTTGTCTAATCCACCAAGTTGCATAAGTTGAAAATTTGTATCCTCTTCTGTACTCAAATTTATCAACAGCTTTCATTAAACCTATGTTGCCTTCTTGAATTAAATCTAAAAATTGAAGTCCTCTGTTTGTATATTTTTTTGCAATAGAAATTACTAATCTAAGGTTTGCTTCAACCATTTCTTTTTTTGCAATTCTAGATTCTTTTTCTCCCTTTTGAACTCTGCTTACTAGTTTTTTAAACTCAGTAACAGATATTCCTAATTTATGACTTATTTCAATTAGTCTGTCTTTTATATTTTTAAATTCATTTTTATTTTTTTGAAAAAATTTTTTCCAAACTTCGTTTGTATCTAGAAATTCTTTTAAATTCGGGTTAATTTCATTTCCAATATAAAACTTTATAAATTCGTCTCTAGATATTTTAGAATCTAAAGCCAATCTTAGCAAGTTACCTTCTAAGGAAATAATTTTCTTATTTTCAACATAATGTTTTTGAACTAAACCCTCTAGTACTGAGGGTGATAATTGTAAAGATTTTATATTATTTAAAATATCGTCAACAATTTTCTTATAATTTTTCTCTTTAGACGGCGATAATTTTATTGAGTTTAGAATGCATTCAAGTTTTTCTTTTTGATATTTAATTAACTTGTTGTAGTCTTTAGTTAAATTATGAATGGTTAAGAGCACCTTTGGTTTAATCTCTGTCTCCATTGCTGCCAAAGTTGGATTAAATTCATCATCATTAGTGTTCTCTGTAGAACTTTGTTCATCGTCTTCTTTTTTTTGCTTTGAAGTAGAATTATTCTCCTCCTCTTCCATATAATTTGTATCTATATCTATAATCTCCCTTACAAGTATCTCATCATTTTGAAGTTTTATATTCCAATCAAAAAATTGTTGAGCGGTAATAGGGCTTTGAGACAAAGCGTTAAGCATTACATCCTTGCCTGCCTCTATTCTTTTAGCAATTGCTATCTCCCCTTCTCTTGATAATAGCTCAACACCTCCCATCTCTCTGAGGTACATTCTTATAGGATCATCACTTTTTTCAATTGTTTTTCCCTCTTCTTTTGAAGATGCATCTTTCTTCCTTAAAATTTTATAGTCGGATTTCTTTTCAACTAAAACAATGTTTTCGTCTAGGATATGTATAAATGCTTGTGCTAAATTTTCGCTTGATAAATTTCTTTTCCCTAGTGATTTATTTAATTCCTCATGTGTGATGAAGCCCCTATGGATACCACGACCCATTAATCTAGCAAATGATTTTGTAATTATTCTTTCCACAATAAAAAGTTTGAAGGATCTATATAATGTGTAATTTGAAAAAATCTATCTGATTTTTTTTAAAATTAGTTGATTTTTTGCAGTTTTTTTAACTCTTTTATCTCATTAAAGGTGCTCTCACTCATATCTTTTGAAAACTTCGATTCTAATTTAGATATTCTTTGCTCTAATTCATAATTTTTAAGATCTTGAATAACTTCAGTAAAAATTTCTAAAATTTTTTCATCATCATTAAAGTTTTTTGTAATTATATGTTTAACTGAAGCATAATTCATTACTCTATTAATGAGATTTTTATCAACATTTAAATTTTGTAAATCTAAATTTAATAAATTTTCCGATTGGTTTAATATTTCAATAAATAATTGCTTATTTTCATCGCTGTATAGTTTGATATTATCGATTAGATTAAAGTTTTCACGAATTAATTTAGGTTTAGTGAGCAATATATATAAAAATGAGAATTCTTTTATTTCAAAAGATTTTAAAGATTTTGTTTCATTATAATAACTTTTAGTCTTCGCAAGAGATTTTGGAAACGTTTTAAAATTTTTGTTAAATTTGGAATTAATATTAGGTGTTAACTCTGAAACTTTTTCAAGAAAATACTCTAGTGTATATTTTTTAACAAAACTATCTTTAATATTTGATGCAATTTCTCTTAGTTTTTTTTCAAATAAGGCTTTTGAGCTAGGACTTTCGGATGTTTGTCTCTTATAATGTTCAAAAATAAACTTGTGTATAGGAATAGATTTTTGGTCAGAAATTTCTAAAAACTTATCTTTTCCAAATTTATTTACATAATTATCTGGATCCAAATTATCCTCTAAAAGTAGGAATGAAATTTTTTTATCAGGTTTCAATTCATCTATAATATTTTCTGCAGCTCTCAATGCAGCTTTATAGCCACTTTGATCACCATCAAAACATATAATGATGTGATTATAGAATTGATTTAAAATTTGTATCTGTCTACTTGTCAAAGCAGTTCCTAGGTTTGCAACGGTATTTTCTATTCCATTTTTTGATAAACCAATAACATCCATATAACCCTCAACTAAATAAATATCTTCTAATTTATTTGATAACTTTCTTGCTTTATCTAGATTATATAAGTTTGATCCTTTCTTGAAAAAGGGAGTCTCAGGCGAATTAATATATTTAGCTAAATTTTTATTATCTTCTACAATTCTTCCACCAAAACCTATAATATTTCCCGATATATTATTAATTGGAAAAATTATTCTGTTTCTAAATCTTGATATATATTTTTTTTTCTTCTCATCAAAGTAAAATAGTCCTGTATCTTTAATAGTTTCTTCATCAAAATCCTTTTTAAGGATTTCGTAGTAATCTATATTTTCTGTTACAAAACCAAGATTGAAATTTTTAACCTCCACACCAGAAAGACCTCTTGATTTAAGATAATTTTTTGCATTAATTGAATCCTCATTTTTAAATAATTCATTTTTATAAAATTCAGAAAAATTATTACATATAGATTTATACAATTTCCATTTACTCTCTCTTTCCTCATCTTGTTTTGAAAATGTATATGGTTGCATGCCTGCAAGATTTGAAAGCATTTTTACTGCTTCTCCAAACCTAAGGTTTTGAGTTTTCATTACAAAGTCAAATATATTTCCATGTTCACTTGTGCTAAAGCAATGGTAAAATTCTTTTTCATCATTGACTGTAAATGATGGAGTTTTCTCTGTTTTAAATGGAGATAAACCAACAAACTCTTTACCTCTTTTTTTAAGTTTAACAGTTTTAGAGACAACTGTTGAAACTTTTAATCTAGTTTTAATTTCATCTAAATATTCTTTTGGATATTTCATTAACTATTAAGTAAATTTTTAATAATCTGACCTGCCTTCGAAAAATCAATTGTATCAGCATGGTTTTTTTTCAATTCACCCATGACTTTACCCATATCCTTAATTGAAGAGGCTCCAGAACTTTTTATAATTTCTTCACATATCTTTTTTGTATCTGCCTCAGATAATTGCTTGGGTAAATATTCGGATAAAACATCAAGCTCACCTTGTTCAATTTCTAATAAATCTGATCTATTATTTTTTTTATATATTTCAATCGATTCGGATCTTTGTTTGATCATTTTTTTTATGAGTTTTTTTATATCCTCATCGTCTGTCTCCTTTTTATTTGGGCCAGATCTGTTGTTAATATCTAAGTCCTTAATTCCTGACAAAATTAACCTATAAGTTGATATCTTATTTTTATCTTTTGATTTTAATGCATTTTTGTAATCGTTATCTATTTTATCTCTTAAGGACATATTAGAATGTACTTCATAGACAAAATTGTTCAAAAGAAAAATTGTATTTTTAAAAAATTATTATAGATCTGTTGCGGATAAATACGTTTTATTGTATTAACCTTTAACTCATGAGTTGTAATTGACTTTAAAACGAAAAAACAAAACTTCACATCTCTCAAATTTTAATACAGCTATTTTAGTTCTTGAAAACAAATCAGTCTTTAAAGGAATCGGACTGGGATATATAGGAGAGGCAACCGGAGAGGTATGTTTTAATACGTCATTAACTGGTTATCAAGAAATTATATCTGATCCATCGTATGCGGGACAGATAATAAATTTTACATTTCCACATATTGGTAACGTTGGGGCTAATAAAGAAGATGTAGAATCTGATAAAATATGGACAAGAGGAGTTATTTTTAATTCAGAGATAACAAGTCCTTCTAATTATAGATCTCTCCAGAATTTAGATAAATGGCTTAAAAAAAATAAAATAGTAGGCATAACTGGTCTAGATACTAGAAGTTTAACAAATTTTATAAGAGATAAAGGAGCTCCAAAAGGAACAATATCAAATAGTAAAAATGGTAAATTTAATATTAATAAACTAATAAATAAATCAATAAAATGGCCAGGTTTAAACGGAATGGATCTTGCTCAAGAGGTCACAACTAATAAAACTTATATTTGGAAAGGATATAAAACTTGGAAAAAAAATAAGGGTTATGAAAAAAATAAAAAGAAAAGATTTAGGGTTGTTGCAATAGATTTTGGCATTAAAAAAAATATACTTAGGTATTTTTCTGATCTTGATTGCGAAGTTAAAGTTGTTTCCTGCAAGGAAAATGCAAATAATATACTTAATCTAAAACCTCATGGAATTTTTTTGTCAAACGGTCCTGGAGATCCCGCTGCAACAGGAAAGTATGCGGTTAAAGTTGTAAAAGATTTAATAAAAAAAAATATACCATTATTTGGGATATGTTTGGGTCATCAAATATTAGCTTTAGCTTTAGATGCAAAAACCAAAAAGATGAAATTAGGACATAGAGGTGCAAATCATCCAGTAAAAAATTTAATTACAAAGAAAGTTGAAATTACAAGTCAAAATCATGGATTTGAAGTTATTAAACAAAGCTTAAAAAAAAATACAGAAATAACTCACCTATCATTGTTCGATAATTCAATAGAGGGAATAAGATTAAAAAACAAACCAGTTTTCTCAGTGCAGTATCATCCTGAAGCCAATCCTGGACCACAAGATAGTAAATATTTATTTAGTAACTTTATTAGAGAAATAAAAAAATATGCCAAAAAGAAAAGACATTAAAAAAATTTTGGTTATTGGAGCTGGTCCAATTATTATTGGTCAAGCTTGTGAATTTGATTATTCAGGAACACAAGCGTGCAAAGCATTAAAAGATGAAGGTTATAAAGTAATATTAATCAATTCAAATCCAGCAACTATAATGACTGATCCTGGTGTTGCTGATAAAACTTATATAGAACCAATATCTTTAGAAGTACTAGAGGAAGTCATCAAAAAAGAAAGGCCTGATGCTATTCTACCTACAATGGGCGGTCAAACAGCATTAAATCTTTCAATTAATGCAGAGAAAATTGGTTTGCTTAAAAAGTATAAAATTGAACTTATCGGAGCAAACTCTAGGGCAATAGCGAACGCTGAGGATAGAAAAAAATTTAGAAAAAATATGTCAGATATTGGTATCGATTTACCAAAATCAGAGGTTTTGAATAAATTTTCAAATGCGAAAAAATGTTTAAACAAAATAGGACTACCTGCAATTATTAGACCTTCATTTACTTTGGGAGGATTGGGTGGAGGAATTGCCAGAACATCAAAAGATTTTTTTAAAATTGTTAAAGAGGGAATGAGCGAGTCTCCTCAAAATCAAGTTTTGGTTGAAGAATGTTTAGATGGATGGAAAGAATTTGAGATGGAGGTTGTCAGAGATAGAAATGATAATTGTATAATTATCTGTTCAATAGAAAATGTTGATCCAATGGGAACTCACACTGGCGATTCCGTTACAATAGCTCCAGCATTAACGCTTACAGATAAAGAGTATCAAGTAATGAGAAATGCATCTATTGCTTGCTTAAGAAAAATAGGTGTTGAGACAGGAGGTTCGAATGTTCAATTCGCCATAAATCCCAAAAATGGAAGAATGGTAATTATTGAAATGAACCCTAGAGTTTCAAGATCATCTGCATTAGCCTCTAAAGCAACTGGCTTTCCAATAGCAAAAGTGGCCGCAAAATTAGCAGTTGGTTATACTCTTGATGAACTACAAAATGAAATAACTAAAGTGACACCAGCTTCTTTTGAACCAACAATCGATTATGTTGTAACAAAAATTCCAAGGTTTACGTTTGAAAAATTTTCTGACACAGAAGCAATTTTAGGCACATCCATGAGATCAGTTGGTGAAGCAATGGCAATTGGGAGAAACTTCAAAGAATCTTTTCAAAAAGCCCTGGTTTCACTTGAAACTGGTTTATCAGGATTAGATAATATTTTTAACTATTCAAAAAAAGAAATCCTAAAAAATTTAAAAATCAATATTCCAAACAAATTACTTCTGATTGCTGAGGCTTTTAGAAAAAAAATTTCTTTAGATATTATATATAAATTATCAAAGGTAGATCCTTGGTTTTTAAATCAAATTAAGGAAATAGTTGATGAAGAAAAAATACTAATCTCAAAAGGACTGCCCAAAACTTTTGAGGAATTTAATAGAATAAAATCAATAGGCTTTTCTGACAAAAAGATCTCACAATTGACTGGTCAAAAAGAAACAATCGTCAAATCAAGAAGAAAAGCACTAAAAGTTATGCCTGTTTTTAAAAAAGTTGATACCTGTGCTGCAGAATTTAAATCTTTTACGCCTTATATGTATTCTACGTATCAAAGGAACTTTTCTATTAAAACTGAATGCGAAGCTGAGCCAAGCAATAAAAAGAAAATAATAATTCTAGGTGGAGGACCAAATAGAATTGGCCAAGGTATAGAATTTGATTATTGCTGTTGTCAGGCCAGCTTTTCTTTAAAAGAAGCAGGTTTTGAAACAATAATGATAAATTGTAACCCGGAAACTGTTTCTACAGATTATGATACAAGTGATAGATTATACTTTGAACCTTTAATCGAAGAGTATGTTGAGAATATAATTTTAAAAGAAAAATCAAAAGGAAATCTAATTGGGATTATTGCACAATTTGGAGGCCAAACCCCTATCAAATTAGCTAAATTTTTAGATGAAAATAAATTACCTATTTTAGGGACACAATATAAATCGATTGATCTTGCAGAAGATAGAGACAGATTTAGAGAGTTACTTATTAAACTTAAATTAAAACAAGCTGAAAGCGGAATAGCCTACAAATTCGATCAAGCTATTAATGTTGCTGAAAAAATTGGATTACCTGTAGTTGTTAGACCTTCTTATGTTTTGGGTGGAAGAGCTATGGAGATTGTTCATGATAAAAGTCAATTGAAACAATTTATCAATGAGGCCTTCAAAGCATCAGAGCAAAATCCAATCTTAATTGATAAATTTATAGACAATGCTATGGAAGTAGATGTAGATGCGATTTCTGATGGAAAAGATGTTTATGTTGCTGGAATAATGCAACACATCGAAGAAGCAGGAATTCACTCAGGAGACTCTGCTTGCTGCTTGCCACCGGTATCAATAAAGGCAAACCTTTTAAGAGAATTAAAAATACAAACAAGAAAATTAGCTTTGGCTTTAAAAGTTAAAGGATTTTTAAATATTCAATTCGCAATTAAAAATGATGAAATTTTTGTAATTGAAGTCAATCCGAGAGCAAGCAGGACTGTGCCTTTTGTTTCAAAAGCAAATGGTATTCCACTTGCAAAAATTGCATCAAGAATAATGTCTGGGGAAAAGTTAAGTAAATATAAATTAAAATATAAAACTAATAAAAAATTTGCTGTTAAAGAAGCAGTATTTCCATTCAATAAATTTCCAGATAGTGATTTATTACTTGGGCCTGAGATGAAGTCTACTGGTGAGGTAATGGGTTTTGATGATGATTTTGGAATGGCTGTTGCAAAAAGTCAAATTGCTGCTTCAAATTCATTACCAACTAAGGGTATGGCATTCTTATCAGTAAAAGATTCTCACAAACAAGAAATAATAGGTGTTGCACAAAGATTAATTAAACTTGGATTTACACTTTCTGCAACCAAAGGAACTTCAGAGATTTTAAAACAAAATGGAATGAAATGTAAAAAAATTAATAAAGTGAGCAGTGGCAGACCGCACATAGTTGATGTTTTAAATTCTAAAAAAATATCTTTGGTAATAAATACTGGAGGTGGTAATTCTGAACACAGGATTAGTGATGCGAGAGCATTAAGAAGAGGAACTCTTGCAAACAAAATTCCTTATTGTACGAATATGTCTACTGCCTATTCATTCTTAGAAGCAATAAAATCTTTAAAAACATCAAAGTTAAGAGTTAAATCTTTGCAAGATAATTAATTTTAATTAACTTTCCAATCTGTCTCAAATGTAACATAATTTACTTGAAGACATCTTCTTTCTTTTACTATTTCTTTTTTTTCCATACCGTGCCAAGTGTTAGGGCCACTTGAAAAGAAATAACCATAATTATCCTTATAAGGAACAGTTTTTGCCAATTTTAGATTTTCATCATAAAAATCTGTACCTAAATCTTCTTTTTCATTATGCTTATTTACGAATAATAAACATGACATCAGTTTCTCTTTAATATCGCAATGTGGTTTTAACCAAAATCCTTTTCTATCACAGATAACTTCAACTCTTACATATGAATTTGAAAGATCTTTATTTATCATTTCAGAAATTTTTTTATAAGTTGATGGATTTTGAAGTTCTTTAATAAATTCAACAAGATTAGGAAATTGATTTGAATTTTCTTTTGTAACAAAACATCTAAATTTTAATGCTTTGCCTCCGTCTGATATACCTTCTCTAAACTTACCTTCACCTCCATCAATTGCTCTTGTGCCATCATAGTTTAAATTATGTTCTATCGGATTAGCTATATCAGCGTTTACAATTTCCTGAACTTGGCCGTCAGTTAATGGTAGATTTAATTCCCAATGTTCAAAAGGAGTTTTGTGATTTGACGAATTTTTTAATATTGAATTTAAAAATGCCATTATAATTGAATTTTATCTTTAATGATACTTGCTACTCTATTCGTTTCATCTAATTTTTCATAGTTCCAATTTTCTAATTTTTCTCCCAATTCTTTTACAATATTCATTTCTTGAAATAATTTTCTAAAATTTTTAAATCTTTTATCATTTTTTTTAGGTGGAATAGTGGCAATATAAATTGGCTTCCCAGTTAAAGCCGCTTCTGAAATCATAGAGCTTGAATCGCACGTAATCACTATATGTTTTGATATGGAAAGTGCACTTAAATAGGCTTTTTTATCAACTCCATCTAATACTAAATGATCGTTTCCAAAATATATTTTTGCATGTTCTATAGTTCCCTTTGGCGTTCTCATAGAAGGGATGACTACTAAATTAAGATTATTTTCTTTAACTAAATAATTTACTTTTGAAAAAATTTCTTGGATGTTTCTATCTGAATAATCATAATACTGAGTAGGACCACCAATTATTAATGAAATTATATTTTTATCCTTCAATTTGCTTGAAATACTAAACAAATATTCTTTGTCTTTTTCAATTTCTTCACTTGTTAAATAATGAATGGCTCCTTTTGTTTTTAATACATTATGTCCATCAAGATTATCGTGCTCAGGCACTACAACTAGATCAAAATTATCAAGTTTTATCTTAGGGTTTTGAATATGTATGTTAAATACTTTTTTCTTTGAATTTTTTTTTAGGAATAATGATGGAATAATACTTTTTCTTCCACATGAAATTATTAAATCAACATCTTCGCATTCAATTTTTTTAAAAACTGAGTCGGATATTGGAGTTAATTTTGGCGGTATAACTTTCCAGAAACCTTTTGTTTCAACTGTGTGGTGAGAATAATTTATATCTAAAGCTTTAGCCAAACCTTCTACTTGGCTAATCATCCCATGCATACCTTCTGTTAATAATATACCTTTCAATTTAGTCATTAATCATTATATAGCTTTCATATGAGTGAAAATCCAACTAAACACACAAAAGTGTTAATAATTGGGTCGGGTCCTGCTGGATATACAGCAGCAATTTATGCTGCAAGAGCAATGTTAAAACCAATATTAGTTCATGGTATGGAACCTGGTGGCCAATTAACAACAACAACTGATGTTGAAAATTTTCCTGGATTTAAAGATGTAATCCAGGGCCCATGGCTTATGGATCAAATGAAAGGTCAGGCAGAAGTAGTTGGAACTGAAATGATTCAAGATCATATTGCATCAGTGGACTTAAAATCTAAGCCATTTAAAGCTGTTGGAGATAGTGGTCAAATTTATGAGGCAGACTCAATTATTATATCAACTGGAGCTCAAGCTAGATGGTTAAATATGGACTCTGAACAAAATTTCAGAGGTTTTGGTGTATCTGCATGCGCAACATGTGATGGATTTTTCTTTAAAGACAAAACTGTAGCAGTTGTCGGAGGTGGAAACGCTGCGGTTGAAGAAGCTATGTTTTTAACAAAATTTGCCTCAAAGGTTCAACTTATTCACAGAAGAGATAGTCTGAGAGCAGAAAAATTACTTCAAAAGAAATTAATGGAAAATAAAAAAATTGAAATAATTTGGGACTCTGTTGTTGATGAAGTTATTGGAGATAATGATCCTAAAAATGTGACTGGATTAAAAATTAAAAATGTTAAAACAAATAAAATAGATGAACTAAAAATTGATGGATTATTTATAGCTATAGGACATGATCCAGCAACATCATTATTTAAAAACCAACTAGAAATGGATAAAGAAGGATATTTAGTAACAAAGAATGATTCGACAGAAACAAATATTCCAGGTGTATTCGCCGCTGGAGATGTAAAAGATAAAATATTTAGACAAGCTGTAACAGCGGCTGGTATGGGATGTATGGCTGCTTTAGAGGCAGAAAAGTTTCTCTCCCACGATTGATTATATTCCAATAAATTTGATCTAGAATAAATATTTGAATTAAATTATAAATTAATTAGATGGAAAATATCGTAAAACAAATCCAGCTTGTAGCGTTAGTAATCATTTTGGTTAGTACAGTCATTGCTTTTGGGCAAGAGATGTATCAAATGATACTTGTGCAACGAGTTACTTTAGCAGATCTGCTTTTGCTTTTTCTATATCTTGAGGTGCTTGCAATGGTTAGAGTATTTTGGGAAAGCCAATCAATTCAAATTACTTTACCTTTATTTATAGCTATAACAGCACTCGCTAGATTTATTATTTTACAAGGAAAATCTTTAAATCCAGAGATATTACTTTATGAAGCTGGTGCGATTGTTTTAATTGCTTTAGCAATTGTAATTTTAAGATTTAGAAATTCTTCTCTAATTGGACTAAATAAAAAAAAATAGGTTTATCCTAAATCCTCACAAAACTTTTTAATTCTAGCCATTGCTATTTTAAGTTTTGCCATTGAAGTTGCGTATGAAATTCTAAAATATCCATCTAAACCAAACGCTGAGCCTTGAACAGCAGCAACATTTTGTTTTTCTAATAGCTTTTGAACAAACTCAGTATCTTTTTTAAGTTTAGTTCTTTTATTAAGAAGTTTTTTACAATTCGGAAATACGTAAAATGCACCATTAGGTTTCAAGCAGCTGATACCATCAATATTATTTAAACTTTTGACAACAAAATCTCTTCTTTCTTTAAAGGATTTTGCTCTTTTCTTAATAAAGTCTTGTTTGCCATTCAAAGCTTCAACGGCTGCTGCTTGACTAATTGATGATGGATTCGAAGTAGACTGAGATTGAATTTTTCTAATTGCAGAAATTATTTCTTTTGGTCCAGCTGCATAACCAATTCTCCAACCGGTCATCGCATAAGATTTGCTCACTCCATTCATTGTTAATGTTCGAGATTTTAATTTTGAAATTTGAGCAATAGTAAAAAATTTAAAATTATCATATTTAACATGCTCATAAATATCATCGCTCAAAATGTGAACTTTTTTGTTCTTCATTAAAACCTTTGCTATTTTTTGAATTTCTGATTTGCTGTATCCAGATCCAGTTGGATTAGATGGAGAATTAAGGATTATCCATTTCGTTCTTTTTGTAATCGCAGCTTTTAATTTTGAAGGTGTAATTTTAAATCCATCTTTTTCATGACATTTTACTATTTTTGGTTTTCCTCCTGCTAAGAGAACCATATCTGGATATGAAACCCAGAATGGAGCAGGAATAATAACTTCATCTCCTTTATTTAAAGTTGCCATAAAAGTGTTGTAAAGAACTTGTTTTCCTCCGGTTCCAACTGTGATTTCATCTAGTTTATAATTTAGTTTATTTTCTCTTTTAAATTTTTTTAAAATTGCTTTTTTTAAAGCTGGAGTTCCATCAACCGCAGTATATTTTGTATCTCCGTCTCTTATTGCTTTAATGGCTGCATTTTTAACATTGATAGGAGTATCAAAATCTGGTTCCCCTGCCCCAAGTCCAACTACATCTTTTCCTGCAGCTCTTAATTCTCTTGCCTTTTGAGTAACTGCAATAGTTGGAGATGGTTTAATTCTTTTTAAATTATTAGATATTATGCTCATTGAATTATGAAATTATTCAATTACGTTGTTTAATATATGGAGAATACATATCAAGACCTAATTACAGACATTCAGAGTAAAAACCCAAAAATCGGTGGAAAACTCGAAGGTGGAAAAAAATTCAAAATAAAGTCAGATTTTACCCCAGCTGGTGACCAGCCAGATGCAATTAAAAGGCTTGTCCAAGGAGCTAAAAAAAATGAGTTTAATCAAGTATTATTAGGAGTGACTGGATCTGGAAAAACTTTTACAATGGCAAAAGTTATAGAAGCTACAAATAGACCAGCATTAATATTGGCACCAAATAAAACTTTGGCAGCTCAACTTTACGGTGAGATGAAAACTTTTTTTCCAGATAATGCTGTTGAGTATTTTGTATCTTACTATGATTATTACACTCCGGAAGCTTACGTGCCAAGATCAGATACGTACATAGAGAAAGAAGCATCTATAAACGAGCAGATTGATAGAATGAGACACTCGGCAACAAGATCTCTTCTTGAAAGAGACGATGTTTTAATTGTTGCAAGTGTTTCCTGTATTTATGGTTTGGGATCAGTAGAAGCTTACAGCAAAATGACTCTAACTCTACAGAAAAACTATGAATATAATAGAGAACAAATAATAAAATCTCTTGTTGCTCTTCAGTACAAGAGAAATGATCAAAATTTTTATAGAGGAACATTTAGGGCAAGGGGAGAATATTTAGAAATATTTCCGTCTCATCTAGAGGATAGAGCATGGAGACTAAGTTTATTTGGTGATAAACTTGAAAAGATTGAGGAATTTGATCCTTTGACGGGAGATCAAGTTAGAGATCTTAGTCTAGTAAAAGTTTATGCAAATTCTCATTACATCACTCCCAAACCAACCGTAGAACAAGCAATTATAAAAATAAGAAAAGAATTAGAAGAGACTTTAAAAAAACACAAAGCAGAAAACAAGTTACTAGAGGCACAACGATTAGAGGAGAGAACTAAATTTGATTTAGAAATGATTGAGGCAACTGGATCTTGTGCAGGTATTGAAAATTATTCAAGATTTTTATCTGGTAGAAAACCAGGAGAGCCACCACCTACTCTTTTCGAATATTTTCCTGATAACACATTAGTTTTTGTTGATGAATCTCATGTTACAGTTCCCCAACTTAATGGGATGTTTAAGGGAGATAGATCTCGAAAAAGCACGTTGGCTGAGTATGGTTTTAGATTACCTTCCTGCATGGACAATAGACCTTTAAAATTTGAAGAGTGGGATTTGATGAGAACACAAACTGTATTTGTTTCAGCAACTCCTGGCCCGTGGGAATTGGAACAGACTAAAGGTAAGTTTATTGATCAGGTAATAAGGCCTACAGGCTTAATTGATCCACCAGTTGAGATTAGACCAGCCAAAAATCAAGTAGACGACCTTATGCATGAATGTAAAAAAGTAGTTGAAAATAATTATAGAGTTTTGGTTACAACACTTACAAAAAAAATGGCAGAGGATTTAACCGAGTATCTTCATGAAAATGGGATAAAAGTAAGATACCTTCATTCTGATATAGATACACTTGAGAGAATAGAGATTATGAGAGATCTTAGAATGGGTGTATTTGATGTTCTAGTTGGAATAAATTTATTAAGAGAAGGTTTAGATATTCCAGAATGTGCATTAGTTGGAATACTAGATGCTGATAAAGAAGGATTTTTGCGATCAGAAACTTCACTAATTCAAACAATAGGAAGAGCCGCAAGAAACGTAGATGGAAAAGTTATTCTTTATGCTGATAAAGAAACAAAAAGTATAAAGAAAGCAATTAAAGAAACTGAGCGAAGAAGAAAAATTCAATTAGAGTACAATAAGAAAAATAAAATCGACGCTAAATCTGTAAAAAAAGAAATAAGTGATATTCTAGAAAGTGTTTACGAGAAAGATTACGTCAAAATAAGTGAAGGTTCCAATATTGGTGGTAACCTTAAAAAACATTTAAAAGGATTGGACAAAAAAATGAAAGAAGCTGCATCTAATCTGGAATTTGAGGAAGCCGCTAAAATTAGAGATGAGATGAGAAAACTACAAAGTACTGAATTAGAAATTACTTTAAACCCCAAAATTAGACAGTACGATGTTAAAAATAAAATTTATCCTAAAGGTAGATCCACACTAGGTATGCCTGGCACAAGGGTTACAAAAAAAAGAGATAAAAAATGGAAGCACGGAAGATAATAATTACTGGAGCAGCAACTCGAATGGGAGCTGCAATAGCTAAAAAATTATCTGGACCTAATATTGAAATTGTTATCCATTATAATAAATCTAAATCCAAGGCAGAGAGTCTTAAAAAAGATTTAAATAAAATTGGTACAAAGATTTATCTGGTAAAAGCAGATTTAACTAAAGAGAACGAGATACAGAAAATGTTAAAGTTTTCAAAAACAAAATTGAAATATTTTGATTGTTTAATAAATAATGCTTCATTATTTGAAAACGACAACCTTGAGAATTTTACAACAAAAAGTTGGGAAAGCCATTTAAAAGCTAATTTAAAAGCGCCAGCTTTATTGACAAAAGGTTTTGCTAAAAATGCTAGAGGCAAAAACAATAATATTATTAATATAATTGATCAAAGAATATTTAAATTAACACCATATTTTTTTTCATATACATTAAGTAAAACTGGTCTTTATACTTTAACCAAAACTAGCGCTATGAGTCTTGCACCAAATATTAGAGTAAATGGAATTGCTCCGGGTCCAACTATTAAAAATAAAAGACAGTCTGAAAAACATTTTAAAAAGCAATACATGGCGACACCTCTTAAAAGACAGACAAATGTACAAGAAATCTGCAATGCAGTTGACTTTTTTATCAAAAATAAATCTATTACTGGTCAAGTTTTAGCAATTGATAGTGGCCAAAACTTAAACTGGCAAACTCCAGACATAATGGGTGGTAAGGAATGAAAAAATTAATAATTACAATTTCAATATTTTTTACATTAATTTCTTTAGCAGAAGCTAGAGAATGTAAATCTGGAGATATAAAGGGAGATGCATTTATTTATAGTGATGGAAAAAAAGTAACTGTAATAAAAGGAACTGATATTCCAAATCCAGAAAATAAAATCATAATGATCTATAATACAGGAGGGTGGAAAGTTGAAAAGAAATGGGGAGTGTGTAAAGATTTTCTTCCTAAACAATTAGGTCAAATATCTGGAACTAAAATTAAAGGTAAAGAATTAGTTCTATTGCTTAATGGTAATCTCCATAAGGCAGGTGGAGATGATGGATATAAATGTGGCTGGAAATTTAAAGGGGCTTGGCACAAACCTTGGTATGACTGTGTAATTGCCGAATGGGCTATTCCAAAGAGGGTAAAGGTAAATAAAGATCTTATTGATAAACTAGTCTCTAAAGGAACACCACGAAATCAAATTTTTATGTCAGGTCTATCATGTGGAGGTATTGACACTCTTCGACACAAAGGTTTACACCCAAAAGATTTTAATGCCACGATTTCTTTTATGCCTAATTGTTGGGATAGAAGACCTAATACACCTCTAAGAAAAATGGTAATAGACGAGATTAAAAGTTTTGAGAGAATAGATGCATTAGTTTTTCACAGTCCAGTGGATGGTGAGGGAGATTGGCGAAGCAACAGCGAATGGATGAAGAAAGATTTAGGAAATATTCCTGGTATTAATTGGATTGATACCCCTGGTCATACAGGAAAAGATATTGAAGTTAATGGTATGAAATGCAAAATTAAAGAAAAAATGAAAGGTGGATGGGAAGAGGCGTGGCCGGAAGGTAAAGAAAAACTTACAAGTGAAAAAAAATTTATAGCTCTTGACAAAAAGTTGAAGAAAGAAATGAAAAAGAAAGCAGCTGGTCATTATATGGTTTCATATCCTTGTTTTAAATATTACCACCCAAAAATTATTAATTTTATAGAATCCCGGATTTAAAGATGAAAAAAAATAATCTTAAAATCGTTAAAATAGATAAAAATAAAAGTTTATTTAATTACGAAAAAAAAGTTTTAATAAAAGAATTAGTGTTAGACTTAAAACTTGGTTATTTTGATTTTGAAAAAGAAAAACCTCAAAAAGTAAAATTTAATTTAGAAGTAAATTATCAAGATAAACAGCCATCGAATGATAAAGATATTAAATCGATAGTGAATTATGCTAAAATTGTAAAATTAATAAAAAAATTGGTAAAAAATAAACATTACAATTTTCTTGAAACATTGGCAGAAGATGTTTTTGATGAGCTATTCAAAGATAAAAGAATAGATAAAATTACTCTTCAAATCGAAAAATTAGAAATAATGAAGGATTGCAGCTCAGTTGGGATCCAAATTTCTAAAAAAAGAAGCCATGATCAGCTCTGATATAGGTAAAGAAGTAATTAAAAAAGAATTGCACTTGGTTCCTAAGCTTCCAGGTGTTTATAGGATGCTAAATTCAAAAGGAGAAATTCTTTATGTGGGTAAAGCAAAAAACCTTCCGAACAGACTTAAAAGTTATGTATCAGAGAAAAGTCATATCATTAGGACTGAGAGAATG
Organism: uncultured Pelagibacteraceae bacterium; assembly: GCA_902574685.1. Lineage (GTDB taxonomy): Bacteria > Pseudomonadota > Alphaproteobacteria > Pelagibacterales > Pelagibacteraceae > Pelagibacter. The sequence continues at coordinate 21,855 of CACGOO010000011.1, forward strand.
CTCTCTCAAACAAAAAGACTCGAAATTACTACTACATCAAATGAAAGTGAGGCTTTACTTTTAGAAGCAAATTTAATTAAAAAGTTTAAACCAAAATTTAATATTTTACTAAGAGACGACAAATCCTTTCCTTTTATTTTTATAGGTGACAAAGATAAATGGCCACAAATCAAAAGGCACAGAGGAAAAAAAGGTAAAGAAGGATTTTATTTTGGACCATTTGCATCAGCTGGATCTGCAAATTGGACTATAAAAATGATCCAAAAAATATTTCATCTCAGAATTTGTGATGATACCGTTTTCAAAAATAGAGAAAGACCCTGCATACTTTATCAAATTAAAAGGTGCTCAGGACCTTGTGTTGGTTACGTAACTGAGAGTGATTATAAACAAACTGTTGATGATGCAATTGAGTTTGTGTCAGGCAAATCTAGAAAAATTCAGAAAAGCTTATCTAATCAAATGGAAAAGGCTAGTGAGGATTTAGACTTTGAAAAAGCAGCAATATTAAGAGATCGAATTAAATCGTTAAATATTATCCAATCTTCTCAAAGAATTAATGAAGCAAATTTAGTCGAAGCAGATGTTATCGCAGGATATAAAGAGTCTGGAAAAACTTGTATTCAAGTTTTTTTTTATAGGTCAAAACAAAATTGGGGTAATCAAGCTTTTTTTCCAAAGCATGATCCAGAAGAAAATCTCAGTGATATCATTAACTCTTTTGTCTCTCAATTTTATGAAAATAAAAGTGTGCCATCTTCAATAATTTTATCAAATGAAATTAAAGAGAAAGAATTAATTGAAAAAACACTTACACAAAAAGAAGGTAAGCAAATCACAATTACTGTTGCAAAAAAAGGGACAAAACTAAAAGTTATTAATCAAGCAATAAATAATGCAAAAGATAGTTTGAATAGAAAACTTTACGAGAGTCAGAATAATAGAGATCTTTTCGATGCAGTATCAAAAAAATTCAATCTTGAAACTAATATTAATTTAGTTGAGGTTTATGATAATAGCCATATTCAAGGCACGAATAGTGTGGGCGCTTTAATTACTTATGGTGATGAAGGGTTCGTTAAAAAAAGGTATAGAAAATTTAATATAAAAATTCAAAAAAATGCTCAAGATGATTATGGAATGATGAAAGAAGTTCTTAACAGAAGATTTAAAAGAGCAGTTCAAGAGAAAGATAATTATTTAACTTTCCCTGATTTAGTTTTAATTGATGGAGGGAAAGGTCAATATTCCGTTGCTAGAGAAGCGATGAATGAGCTTGGTTTACATGAAATACCGATTGTAGCAATAGCAAAGGGTAAAATGAGAAATAGTGGAAATGAAACATTTTTTCATAATGGAAAAGAGTACAAATTCGAGAAAAATGATCCAACATTATTCTTTTTACAAAGACTGAGAGATGAATCCCATCGATTTGCAATAAGTGCTCATAGAGCAAAAAGAAAAAAGGGCATAAGCAAATCATTATTAGATCAAATTGATGGTATTGGATCTATCAGAAAAAGGGCATTATTAAATCATTTTGGTTCAGCCAGAGCTGTGGAATCAGCTAGTTTAGATGAAATAAAATCAGTTGATGGAGTTGAGGAAAAAGTTGCAAAAAAAATATATAACTTCTTTCACGAATGAAATTTAAAATACCTAATTATTTAACGATTGGACGAATAATAATTGTTCCAATATTTGTTTTTACATTCTACCTTCCTGGGTTTTATGGAGACGTTATACCATTTGCTCTTTTTTTAATTGCCTCATTTACAGATTTTTTAGATGGCCTTTTGGCGAGGATGTTTAAAGAAGAGTCTAAACTTGGTGAACTTTTAGATCCTATTGCAGATAAAATTATTGTTGCAACTGCATTAATTTTATTAGTTATGGACCAAACAATAAAAAATTACGAAGTTATTGCAGCTATTATAATTCTTACAAGGGAAATACTAATTTCAGGTTTAAGAGAATTTCTAGCAAAAGGAAAAATAAAGCTTCCAGTTTCTAATTTAGCAAAACTTAAAACATTCTTGCAGATGTTTTCTATAGCAATACTTTTGACTGGGGAAACAGGAAATAAATTAATAAATTTTCAAGATTATAATGCTCAAACAATTGGCATTATTATTTTATGGCTATCTGCGTTTTTAACACTTTATACTGGATATGATTATCTTAGAAAAGGAATAGACCATGCAATATCTGAAGATAATAAGGATTAGGCAGCTTTTTTTTGTCTAACTAACTGATCAAAGCTTTTTGATAATCCTAATATAACATCACAAATTTTGTATTTATGATCTGCTATGCTTGCAACAGGTGTTATTTCAGCTGCAGTACCAGTTAAGAAACATCCATCAAAATTGCCCAGTTCATCTGGAGAAATTTTTCTTTCATGAACTTTAATATTTTTTGATTTGGCTAATTCAATTACAGCTTGTCTTGTAATACCATTTAAAAAAGAATCTGGTGTTGGTGTATGTAATGCATTATTTTTATCTTTAAAAAAAATGTTTGCACTTGTTCCTTCTGCAACATTACCTTCAAAATCTAACATTAAAGATTCAGAATACCCTTGTTGTTCAGCTTCGTGTTTTGAAAGAGTACAAATCATGTATAATCCAGCTGCTTTTGCATCCCAAGGAATAGTATTTGGAGCCGGTCTTCGCCATTTAGAAATATTTAATCTTATTCCTTCAGCTTTTAATTTTGGATCAAAATATGCAGGCCATTCCCATGTCGCTATTGCTACATTAATCGTATTTTTTTGTGCAGACACACCCATCATCTCACTTCCTCTCCACGCAAATGGTCTTACATATCCATTTTGAATATTTTGAACTGCCACTATTTTTTTAGAAGCTTCATTTATTTCATCTTTTGTATAAGGAATATTGATGTCTAATCTTTTTGCAGAATAAAATAATCTATCTGTGTGCTCCTCTAGCTTAAATATTTCTCCATCGTATACTCTTTCACCTTCAAAAACTAAACTTGCATAATGTAGTCCATGACTGATTACATGACATTTTGCATCTTGCCATTCAACAAGCTCATTATTGTACCAAATTTTTCCAGATCGTTTATCGAAAGGTATCATTATTTAATTTTATAAAAAAATATATTTGTATATATAATATGTCAATATAACTTACCAATATGAAAAAACTTTTATATTTAAAAGATGATGATCTCAAACAATATATTGAAAAAATATTTCTTGGCTACAGAGAGACGGTCTCAGATGCTAGAAATGTGTTGAATAAATACTCCATAGGTGTCGCACATAACAAGGTTATTCATCTAATTTCATTATATGAGGGTATCACAATATCAGAACTTTTAAGAAAATTGAAAGTTACAAAGCAAAGTTTGAATAGAGTTTTGAAAGATTTAATAAATTTAAAAGCTATAAAATATGAAAAAGATCAAGTAGATACCAGAATAAAACATGTCTTCTTAACAGAGGAAGGAGAAAAATTATTTAACGAAATTTTCTCAGCTCAAAAGAAAAGAATTTACCAAGCATTCTCCGCATCAAAGGCAAATGAGGTTGTTAGTTTTGATAATGTTTTAAAAAAAATAATTAATGGAAAAATTTAAAGCACATATTTTAGTTGTAGATGACGATGATGGCATAAGAGAATTAGTTAAAGAATACCTTTCCCAAAATGAATATCTTGTAACTAGTTCGAATAGTGCTGAAGATGCTCTTGAAAAAATTAAAATTATAAAATTTGACTTAATAGTGCTTGATATAATGATGCCAGGAAAGAGTGGTTTAGAATTTACAAAAGAAAATAAAGATAAAATTTCGACCCCTATAATTCTTTTAACTGCGAAGGGTGAAGCTTCAGAGAGAATAGAGGGTTTAGATATTGGTGCAGACGATTACCTTCCAAAACCTTTTGAGCCTAAAGAATTAATACTTAGAATTAATAATATCTTAAATAAAACAAAATATAAAAATACAAAGAGAAAATTTAAATTTGGTAAAATTGAAATAGATCTTAATAAGCAGTTTATTTTGAAAAATGACAAATCAATAAAAATCAATAATACAGAAAAAATAATTTTAGATAAAATGGTTAATTCACCTGGAAAAATTTTTAAAAGAGAGGAGATTGGAAATCTTATAAAAATTGATAAAGAAAGATCAGTTGACGTAATCATTACAAGACTTAGGAAGAAAATTGAAGAAAACCCCAAAAGTCCAAATTATTTACAAACAATAAGAGGTGAAGGTTATGTTTTATGGATTGAATAAATATATAAAAAATATCTTGCCTAAAAGACTTTTTTATAGAGGTTTACTCATAGTCGCTGTTCCAATAGTTGTTATGCAAATAACTATCTCTTTAGTTTTTTTTGATAGTCTTTGGATCAAAACTAATTCTGGAATGACAAGAGCATTGGTCTCCGAAGTCAAAACTTTTGTAGATGCTTATGATAACGACGAAACTAACAAAGATTTTATAATAATTTTATTTAAAGAACACTTGGGTTTTAATATCAAATATGAAAAAGATAAAATCTTACCAGATAGAATACCAGAAAGATGGTTCAGTCCAGTGGATCGATCACTAAGAAGAGAATTAAAAAAAAAAAATTTAACTTATTGGTTTGATACAACAAACTTCAAAGAGGTTGTTGACTTGAAAATAGGATATTCAAAAGGATATTTTCAATTTTATATTCCAAGGGACAGACTAACTACAAGTTCGGCTAGATTATTTGGTCTTTGGATAACATTGCCCGCATTGTTAATGATAGCAGTAGCAATAATTTTTTTAAAAAATCAAACTAGACCCATAACTAAACTTGCAGAGGCATCTGAAAGATTTGGTCGAGGAGAGGATATTGACGAATTTAGACCTTCTGGAGCACTCGAAATCCGAAAAGCTGGTTTAGAGTTTGACAAAATGAGAAAAAGAATAATTAGACATCTTAATCAAAGATCTGAGATGCTATCAGGTATCAGCCACGATTTAAGAACACCTTTGACAAGGATAAAACTTCAAATTGCGATGATTAAAGACAAAAGTGTTGTTGAAAAATTATCAAGAGATGTTGATGAAATGGAAAAAATGTTAAATGAATATCTTCAATTCGCAAGATCTGGAGCAAAAGATAAAACTGAAACGTTTGATATATCTGTCCTCATTGAAGATATATGCAAAAAATATGAGAAACCAAATATAAAATATTTTTTAAAAGAAAAGGTTTATTTTGATGGAAGAAAAAATTTAATCAGTAGATGTATCAATAACCTTATAGATAATTCTTTAAAATTTGCTGACAATGTGGAATTATATTTAAAAAAAGGAAGATCAACTATCAATATTTCAATTGAGGATGATGGTCCAGGAATACCACAGACAGAACATCAAAATGTTTTGAAGCCGTTTTATAAAATTGATAAAAGTAGATCTGAAACAAAATCAAGTGTTGGTCTTGGCTTATCTATATCATCCGATGTCGTAAAATCGCATGGGGGAGATCTTAAATTTGATAAGTCTAGTTTAGGTGGATTAAAAGTTATTATTTCTTTGCCCGTTTAGTTTTTTTTTTAATTTTTTTTTCGGCAATTTTTTTTTCTAGTTTTTCAATTCTTTTATTTAATATATCTATTTCATCTTTGCTTACTAAATCCATTTTAAGAATAATTTCCTCTTTTTTTGATCGTAAAATATTTACGACTTCATCACTAAAATCTTTGTAATTGACCAGTCCCTCTTCCAAAAATTTTGCAAATTTATCAAATACGAATCTTGATTTTGACATAATAATTTCTTATCAAAGTTTAAGTAATATTTATAATATTACAATTAAATGTTTATTAATAATTTTGACCCAGTCGCTTTTGAGATCTTTTCATTAGAAATTAGATGGTATTCCTTGTCTTATATATTTGGCTTACTATTTGGATGGTATTTTGCAAAAAACAAAATAATCAAAGATAATGCTCAGAGAGAATATTTTGACGATTATATAACTTATTTGATCATAAGTATCATCCTTGGTGGAAGACTTGGATATGTAATTATTTATGACCCTATTTATTTTATTAGCAATCCAATTGAGATTATAAAAATTTGGCAAGGTGGCATGTCTTTTCATGGTGCACTAATTGGAATTATTATAGGAACTTATTTTTTCTGCAAAAATAAAAATCAAAATATTTTTAGTTATTTAGATGTGGTTGCTGTTTGTTCTCCTATAGGAATTTTTTTAGGAAGAATATCAAATTTCATAAACTCAGAACTTTATGGTATAGAAACAAATGTACCATGGTCAGTAAAGTTTATAAAAATTGATGATTTAAATAGACATCCTTCACAAATTTATGAGGCAATATTTGAGGGAGTTGTTCTATTTATTATTTTAAGTTTGTTGTTTAATAGATTAAGGAACATACCTGGGATTATTTCGGGGTATTTTTTAATTTTATACTCTTTTTTTAGATTTGTTATCGAGTTCTTTAGAGAACCAGATCAGCAGCTAGGTTATTTATTTTTCAACTTGAGTATGGGGCAAATAATAAGTTGTATAGCACTAACCTGCGGATTAATTATCATCTATTATAAAAATGCTAATAGGACAGAATAAAAAAATCTCATTAGATAAATTTATTTATAAATCTTTGTATGACAAAGATAATGGTTATTATTTTAAAAAAAATCCTTTCGGAAAAAAAGGTGACTTCATAACATCTCCTAATATTTCTGTTCTTTTTTCAGAAATGATATCTATTTGGTTAATTTCATTTTGGGAGAATTTAAAAAAACCAAAAAAAATAAATATTGTAGAGCTGGGTGCAGGTAATGGTGAGATGATGTCACAAATTATAAAAACTTTAAATAATTTTAGTGAAATTAGTTTATCCGCTAATTTCTTAATTTTAGAAAAAAGTCCATTACTGATAAAAATTCAGAAGAGTAAAATAGATAAGAAAAAAGCAAGTTGGATAAGAAATTTAAAAGAAATTCCGAAGGCTCCAACTATATTCTTGGCTAATGAGTTTTTTGATGCTTTTCCTATCAAGCAGTTTTTAAAAAAAAGTGATAAATGGTATGAAAAATATGTAGCATACAAAAAAAATAAGTTTGAAGTTTGTGATCAAAAAGTGTCGTCAAAAATAATTGAGAAATATTTGGGTAAGGATATAAAAAAAGAAAAATTTGTTGAATATTCACCTTCGGCAATGAAATTTGTTAACGAAATAGGGAATTTTATTTTTAAAAATAATGGTGGATTATTAATGATAGACTATGGCTTTACCAGTGGAAAAATGAAAAATACTTTGCAAAGTGTTGAGAAGCATAGAAAAATTAGTTTTTTAGAAAATCCCTATAACTCAGATATTACTCATTTAATAAATTTTAAAATGTACGAGAAAGAGTTTGCAAATTCTAATTTGAAATCTTTGATAACAACCCAAGGTAATTTCTTAATGAAATTAGGTATATTAAAAAGAGCTGAGATAATAAGTAAAAATTTACAATTTAGTAAGAAAGCTGACATATTTTATAGAATAAAAAGATTAATTGATGCAAAATATATGGGCTCTTTGTTTAAAGTATTATTTGTAAGCAAATCCAAAAATAATTTTAATTTGGGTTTTAAGTGATTAAGTCAAAAATTTTTAGAGATCAAGAATCCATTTCACATTATTTTTTTAATAGATTGGGTGGCACCTCAAAAGGAATCTACAAAAGTTTAAATTGTGGCAAAGGTTCAAAAGATAAAGTTGCTAATATAAGTAAAAATTTAAAAATAGTTTCAAAAAAAATAGGCTGTACAAGTGACAATCTAGTTTCTCTTAATCAAATTCATAGTAACAAAGTTTATAAAATAAGTGTTATTCCAAAAAAAAGATTGACTGGAGACGCGATGATTACAAATAAGCGAAATATTGCGATTAGTATACTCACTGCAGATTGTGCACCGATTCTAATTATAGAAAAAAAACAAAAATTTGTTGGCGCAATACATGCTGGGTGGAAAGGAGCTTTTAAGGGAATAGTAAAAAAGACAATTCAACTTTTAAAAAAAAATGGATGCTCAGAGAAAGATATGATTGCTTGCATTGGGCCGTGTATAAAAAAAAATAGCTACGAAGTAAAAAATGATTTTTTTAAATTGTTTAAGAAAAAAAATAAAAAAAATGAGAATTTCTTCATATTTAAAAAGAAAAAAATTTATTTTGATTTAAGCGAATATATAAAATCTCAATTTTATGAAAATGGAGTTAAAAAAATAGATATAATAAGAAAAGATACCTTCGCTCTAGAAAATAACTTTTTTAGTTCTAGAAGATCGAAAAAAAATAAGCATAACGATTATGGTAGAAATATTTCAGCAATTATGATTAAATAGAGCATCTCGGATGAAAATTCTCACAGGAAACAGTAATAAACATCTTAGTCAAAAAATATCTAAATTTTTAAAAAATAGACTAGTGAATTCAAACATAAGAAAATTTGCGGATGGAGAAATCTATATCGAAATTAATGAAAATATTAGAGGCAATAGTATTTTTTTAATTCAATCCGTTTCATCACCTGCAAATGACAATTTAATGGAATTACTACTTTCGATTGATGCTTTAAAAAGATCATCGGCCAAAAACATAACTGCTGTGATCCCATATTTTGGATATGCAAGACAAGATAGAAAAGTAGTTCCTAGAACATCTATATCTGCAAAACTTGTATCTAATCTTATCGCAAAGGCAGGCGCAGATAGAGTCGTTACAGTTGATTTGCACTCTGGACAAATTCAAGGATTTTTTGATATCCCAGTAGATAACTTATTTGCAACTCCAATTTTTGCTAGACATATAAAAAAGAAATTAAAAAAAAATAATATAATCTGCGTTGCTCCAGATGTCGGTGGTACCGCAAGAGCAAGAGCTTTAGGAAAATTATTAAATGTAGATTTAGCAATAGTAGACAAAAGAAGACCTGCTCCTGGAAAGTCAGAAGTAATGAATGTAATTGGAAATGTGAAAAATAAAACTTGTATATTGGTTGATGATATAATCGACTCTGGTGGAACAATTGTAAATGCAGCTTCTGAATTAAAAAAAAGAGGAGCTAAAGATGTTCACGTGTATGTAACACATGGAGTATTAAGTGGTAATGCTGTTGAAAAAATTAAGAAATCTTCAATAAAAAATTTAGTTGTAACTGATACAATAGATAATTCTATGAAAGTTAAAAAAGCTAAGAATATTGAGGTATTAACAATCTCTAATTTGGTTGGAGAAGCTATAAAAAGAATATCTAATTCTACTTCAGTATCAGATCTATTTAAATAATTTACTTGTAAAATTTAGTTTCATAAGTTAAAAACCCGACACTTTATGAGTTTATTAGCAGCCACAATAAGAGAAACAAAAACTAAGGGTGAAGTAAAACTACTTAGAAGCAAAGGTATGGTTCCAGGAATTATTTATGGAGGTGAGGAGCCAAATCAAAAAATCTCTGTCTCTGTTAAAGAAGTAAAAAATTTATTAAATAAAGAAAATATTTTATCAAATATAATTTCAATTAATATTGATGGGAAAGAACAAAAAGTTTTACCAAGAGTTATTGATTTTGATACGGTTACAGATGAGCCCATACATTTAGATTTTTTAAGAATTGTTAAAGGTGCGAAAGTAATTTTAGAAATTCCAGTTAAATTTATAAACCACGAATTGTCACCAGGATTAAAAAGAGGTGGGGTTTTGAATATCGTAAGACGTAAGGTTGAATTAAGATGTCCTACAGAAAATATACCAACAGAGTTAGTTGTAGATTTAAATAATTTAGATATTGGAGCAAGTATTAAAATATCTTTTATAAATTTACCTGAAAATGTAACACCTACAATTCAAGGAAGAGACTTTGTAATCGCAACCGTCGCAGCACCAACGGTTGTTAAAGAGCCTGAAAAACCAGCAGAAGCTGAGGGAGAAGGTGGAGAAGCTGCGGAGGCAGCTGCAGATGGAGATGCTAAACCTGAAGAAGGTTCAGAAAAAGCTGCAGATGGCGATAAAGGAAAAGAAGAAGGAAAAGCTCCAGCAGAGAAAAAATAATAATCTGTGAAAATAATAATAAAATAAAATGTTGTTACTCGTAGGTTTGGGCAATCCAACCCCAAACAGTCATAATAATAGACATAATATAGGATTTAAAGTTGTAGATGCGATAAATCAAAAATTTGGTCTTTCAAAGCAAAAGCCAAAATTTAAGGGTTTACTTACAACAGGTAATATCGGAGAAAAGAAAATTTATGCTATCAAACCTCTGACTTTCATGAACAACTCAGGAATATGCATCAGAGAATTGCTTGAATATTTCAAAATAGATGCAGAAGATGTCATTGTTTTTCATGATGATCTAGATGTAGAGTTTGGAAAAATAAAGGCAAAATTTGGTGGATCAAGTGCAGGTCACAATGGAGTTGCTTCAATAGATAAATTTATTGGAAAAGACTATTCAAGAGTGAGGATTGGGATTGGAAAACCAGAGAATAAAATGTCTGTATCAGATTTTGTTTTAAATGATTTTTCTGATGATGAACAAGAACACTTAGAAAAAATTACTCACAATATAATAGACTCTATTGCTATTTTGATAGATAAAAAATTAGATTTATTCTCAAGCAAAGTTAACAATAATTAAATGGGTTTTAAGTGTGGTATAGTTGGTTTACCAAATGTTGGTAAATCTACTTTATTTAATGCACTCACAAATTCAAGTAAAGCTCAAGCAGCAAATTTTCCTTTTTGTACGATAGATCCAAATATAGGTGTAGTTCCTGTGCCAGATTATAGGTTAGATGAATTGGTTAAAATTTCAAATTCAAAAAAAAAAATAAATACTACAATATCTTTTGTTGATATAGCAGGATTAGTCGAAGGAGCCTCTAAAGGTGAAGGATTAGGTAATAAATTCTTATCCCACATAAGAGAAGTAGATGCTGTTATTCATTTAATTAGATGTTTTGACTCAGATGATATTCAGAATGTAAATCCAACAGTTGATCCAATTAGAGATTTAGAAATAATTGAAACAGAGATGTCTTTAGCAGATTTGGAATCTATTCAAAAAAGACTAGATAAGAAAAATAAAAAAAATAATGATGAAAATCAAAACCAAATTCTAGAAAGAGCTCAGAATTTAATTAATAATAACGATGATATAAATAAATTATACGAAGAATTTGATAAAAAGGATGTTAAATTATCAGGATTATTGTCAACAAAACCTAAATTGTATGTTTGTAATGTTGACGAAAATAGCATTGATAAAGGCAATGATTATACAAAAAGTTTTATTGAAAAATATGGTACTAAAAACACTCTAACTATTTCAGCTGAAATAGAAAATCAATTAAATGAACTAGAAAATGAAGAAAGAAAAAACTATATGAAAATGATCAACGTAGATGATACTGGATTAAATTTATTAATTAAAAAAGGATATGACCTTTTATCTTTAGAGACGTTTTTTACTTCAGGAGTTGAGGAGACAAGGGCTTGGACAATTAACAAAAATTGCATGGCGCCTCAAGCAGCAGGTATAATTCATACAGATTTTGAAAAAGGTTTTATAAGAGCAGAAACTGTGTCTTATCAAGATTTCGTTGGTAGTGGTGGTTGGTTAAAATCAAGAGAAAACGGTAAAATGAGATTAGAGGGTAAAGATTATATTGTTAAAGATGGGGATGTTCTAAACTTTAGATTCAACACGTGACCATATCTTCTTCATTGTAAAGTAAACCAATACAGTCAATATTATCAAATAAGCTATAACTCTAAATCCTGTTTTATGTCTTTGCTCTAAATGTGGTTCCGCTGACCACATCAGAAAATTTGTAACATCTTTAGACATTTGCTCAGCTGTAGCTTTTGTTCCATCTGTATACTCAATTAAATCATCAGATAAAGGAGCTGGCATTTTAATTTTATTACCATACATATACTTGTTGTAATAAACACCATCATCAAGTTCTACACCCTCTGGTGGTTCAGAGTATCCTAACAATAGTGAATAAATATAATCTGCTCCACCTTTTCTTGCCTTAACTAGAACAGACATGTCTGGTGGATAAGCACCACCATTAGCAGCTTTCGCTTCTTGCTCATTAGCATATGGCATCACAAATTTATCAGACAATTTGGCTGGTCTTACAAACATTTCTCCAGTGCTGTCCGGACCATCTGTTACCTCAAAACTTGCAGCTATTGCTTTAGCCTCTGCTTCAGAAAATTCTGGTCCACCCTTTTCTGCCAAATTTCTATAGGTTAAATATTTCATAGAATGGCAAGATGCACATACTTCTGTATATACTTGATAACCCCTTTGAAGTGATGCTCTATCAAATTTTCCAAAGAGACCTTTGAAAGTCCATTTAGTTTCTAAAAAAGGAGGTGATTTTTCTGCAGAGTTAGATGAATTTAGTACTATAACTGAGAATATTAATACAAAAAAAATATTTTTTAACTTTCTCACTTTATTGTTTTTTCTATTTTTTCATCACTCCTTGCTGCGGCTAAATTTGGCGAGCCTCCTAAAACTGGCTCGGTAATACTCAAAGGCAGCGGGGTAGTTTTTTCTTTCCATCCTAAAACTGGAAGAATAATTAAAAAATGCGCAAAATAATACGCTGTAGCAACTCTTGCAATTAACAAGTACAATCCTTCAGCTGGCATCGCCCCTACATATCCTAGAATTAAAACATCAGCTACCAATATCCAGTAGAACTGTCTAAATAACGGTCTGAAAACTGCTGATCTAACTTTTGACGTATCCAACCATGGTAAAGCAGCTAAAATTAAAATAGCTGATAACATAGCAACAACACCCATAAGTTTATCAGGAACAGATCTTAAGATCGCATAAAAAGGTAATAAGTACCACTCAGGAACTATATGAGCAGGAGTCACAAGTGGATCCGCCTCGATATAATTATCAGCATGACCTAAAATATTTGGCTGATAAAATACAAACAACGCAAAAACTATACAAAACATTAATAACGCAAAAGCATCTTTAATTACGATGTATGGATGAAACGGAACTGTATCTTTAGAAGGCTTTTTAATATCAATACCAACTGGATTGTTATTTCCAGGAACATGTAATGCCCATATGTGAAGTACTACAAGCCCTAGTATTAAAAACGGTATCAAGTAATGAAGAGTAAAAAATCTTGTTAAAGTTGGATTGTCAACTGAGTAACCACCCCATAACCAAGTTGTTATACTCTCCCCCACAAGTGGAATTGCACTAAATAAATTCGTTATTACTGTTGCTCCCCAAAAACTCATTTGTCCCCAAGGAAGAACATATCCCATAAAAGCAGCTGCCATCATTAGCAGATAAATTATAATTCCAAGTATCCAAATTATTTCTCTAGGAGATTTGTATGATCCATAAAATAAAGATCTAAAAATATGGATATAAACTGCTAAGAAAAACATAGAAGCACCATTTGCGTGAACATATCTTAACAACCATCCATAATTCACATCTCTCATTATATGTTCAACACTGCTGAATGCCATATCTGCATGAGCAATGTAGTGCATAGCCAAAACTAATCCTGTAACTATTTGGGTAATTAAGCAAAAAGTTAATATCCCACCAAAGGTCCACCAGTAATTTAAATTTTTTGGTGTAGGGTAATCTGTTAAGTGATTTGCCAATGTAAGCAAAGGCAGTCTATCATTGAACCATTTACCAAATTTTGAACTAGGTGTGTATTCGTGATCACTCATATTTATCCAATCTTAATCGTGTTAGTATTTACAAATTCGTATTTAGGGATCTCCATATTAGTTGGAGCTGGTCCTTTTCTAATTCTGCCAGATGTATCATAATGAGAACCATGGCAAGGACAAAACCAACCATCATAATCACCTTTATCTGTTAATGGAACACACCCTAGATGAGTACAAATCCCAAGCATCACTAACCATTCAGGATTTTTTGCTCTATCTTCATCTTTTTCAGGATGCTTAAGATCATTAATATCAACTGCTCTCGCTTTTTTAATTTCATCATCCGTTCTTCTCTTTATAAAAACAGGTTTACCTCTCCAAAGAACGGTTAAAGATTGTCCGGGTTGCATTGAACTCACATCTACTTCTGTGCTTGCTAATGCTTTTACAGAGGCATCTGGGTTCATTTGATCGACTAATGGCCAAACAGCAGCGCCTACTCCAACTGCACCTGCGGCGGCAGTAGCAGTAAACAAGAAATCTCTTCTGTTGGTCTTTTTTTCGTCTTTTTGGTCTGACATCTTTAATATTTTATATCTTTGGTAATATATGATTTCATATAATAAAAAAGAGATATTTCTATGGTAACAATGACACAGAAACCTTTAAAACACGGTCTAAAAGTAGCTCTATATCAGCCGGATATTCCTCAAAATACAGCTTCAATAATTCGAACTTGTTCTTGCTTAGGGGCTAGTTTAGAAATCATTGAACCTTGCGGGTTTTTATTCAGCGATAAAAGGTTCAAGAGAGTTGTTATGGATTATTTAGATTACAGTGAAATTAAATTTTACAAGAGCCCTAAAGAATTCTTTGATGAAAATACAAAAAATAGAGTAGTTTTAATGACGACAAAAGCTAGCAAAGTTTATACAAAGTTTAAATTTAAGCGTAATGATATATTGCTCTTTGGCAGAGAAAGTGCAGGTGTTCCAGAAGATGTACATTCGAAGGTTAATGAAAGAATTAAGATTCCAATGCTAAAAAATAAAAGATCGTTAAACATTTCAATATCAGTGGCTATTGGGGCTTCAGAATTTATAAGACAGTTAGGTTAAATGGATCAATACATAAAAAAGAAATTAGCAAAAAATTGGTTTAAAACTTTACAAGAAGTACTTTGTAGAGAAATAGAGGAAAAGGAGGGCAAAAAAACCAAATTTAAAATTACTAATTGGAATAGAAGTAAAAGTAATGATGAAGGTGGAGGACAATATAGAATTTTAGAAAACGGTAAAATTTTTGATAAAGTTGGAGTAAATTTTTCAGAAGTTTATGGAAAATTTTCAAATGAATTTAAAAATAAAGTTCCAGGCACTAAAAAGAGTTCTAAATTTTGGGCATCTGGAATATCAGTTGTTATGCATATGAAAAATCCTCATGTACCTGCAATGCATTTTAACACGAGGTATATAGTTACTTCATTTGGTTGGTTTGGAGGTGGAATGGATGTTACACCTTGTATGAAAGATAAGAAATTAAAAAATTGGTTTCATTCAGAAATAAAAAAATCATGCGATAAACACAACAAAAATTATTATAAAAAATATAAAAAGTGGTGTGATGAATATTTTTATTTACCACATAGGAAAGAGCCAAGAGGTATTGGTGGAATTTTTTTTGATTATAAAAAAAATAATTGGGAAAAAGATTTTTCTTTTGTAAGAGAAGTAGGAATAAGTTTTAAAAACATTTCTAATGAAATAATTGAGAAAAAAAATAAATTAAAATGGACAATTAAAGATAAAGAAATCCAATACAAAAAAAGAGGTAGATATGTTGAATTTAATTTATTACATGATAGAGGGACAAAATTTGGTTTACAAACTGGTGGAAATGTTGAAGCTATACTCATGTCATTACCACCAACAGCTAAATGGTAAATTATGGATAAAGAACCAATTACTACTGAAGGATTAGAAAAATTAAAAAGTGAATTAATTTTCTTAAAAGAAAAAAAGAGACCCGAAATTGTTGCAGCCATTGCTGAAGCAAGATCACACGGAGATTTGAAAGAAAATGCAGAATATCATGCTGCAAAGGAACAACAATCACACAACGAGGGAAGAATTCAAGAAGTTGAGGATTTAATTGCGAGAGCAAATGTAATTGATATCACCAAGATTAGTAATGATGGAAAAGTGATATTTGGATCAACAGTATACCTTCAAAATTTGGATACAAATGAAAAAATAAATTACAAAATTGTTGGTAAAGACGAGGCAGATCTAAAACAAAAGCTTCTTTATTTTCAATCACCAATAGGAAAAGGTCTCATAGGTAAAAATAAAGGGGATCTTGTAGAGATAAATACACCAGTGGGGACAAAAAATTTTGAAATAGTAGACGTAAAATACGTTTAATTTGATAAAACTTTTTCCATATCTTTTTTTGATAAATTGAAATTATTTTCAATCCATTTCATTTCTAAATTTTTTAATTTTTGACCCAATTCCTTTCCCTCCTTTAATCCATAATCATTTATTAATAACTGAGCTTTTATTGGAAATTCTGGTTTATCTAATTTTTCAAAGTAAGTTTTTAATTCTGAAAGTTTTTTAGTTTGTTTAAAATATAACAAATTGAAATCAATTAAATCGATTGTGCTAGATTTACCATCATAATAAAATATTTTTTGTAAATCTTTCTTGTTAAAAATTTTATTATTATCTTTATTTAGCGAATTATCTTTTAGAAAATTAATTTTATCTTTTAACTCATTGGGTAAATTATATTTATATACAAAATACTCGGAATTGTCGGTTTCATCGATTACAAGAAAAGAAATTACGAAATTTAAACTTTTATTTTTTAATATCTTTTCTTGCGGTTTTGATAACTTGCTCAATTTTTTAAAATTTTTTAGTTGAGGGAAAATTAATGAAAATAATTCACAAGATGTTTTATTTTTAAATAACTTTAAAAAGTTATCCAATTTGAGAATTTTTTTTAATTCATTGAATTGTCTTTCTTTTGATATTTTTCCTAAACCGTCTATATTTTTTTTTATGATTTTTATTATATTAATTTCATGATCGATTTTACTATATTCAGTATAAAATCTTAAATATCTAATAATTCTTAAATAATCTTCTTTTATTCTAGTTTCTGGATCACCTATAAATTTAATTATTCCAACATTTAAATCTTTATGACCAGAATTTGGATCAAATAAATTCCCGTCTAAATCTGAATATATTGAATTTATTGAAAAATCTCTCCTTAATGAATCTTCCTTCCAATTAGTTGTATATTCTACGACAGCATGCCTTCCATCTGTTTTTACATCTTTTCTTAATGTTGTAATTTCAAAATATTGATCATCAATCACTGCTGTGATTGTGCCATGTTCAATTCCCGTCTCAAAAAACTTTATTTGTTTTTTATCTAAACATTGCTTAACCTGATCAGGAGTTAAATTAGTTGCAAGGTCGATATCATCTGTTTTTTCATCATTTAAAATTTTTCTTACACAACCACCAACATATCTAATCTCGCTTGTTTCATTGTGGTTATTTATTGCACCAAATATTTTATTTACTCCCTTATTATTTTTTAAATCTAGAAATTTGAGATTTTTAACGCTTGAAATTTTTTTATTTTGAAAAATTTTTTTAAGTAAAGCTTTCATAAATGGCTGGGGTGCTAGGATTCGAACCTAGGAATGGCGGTACCAAAAACCGCTGCCTTACCACTTGGCTACACCCCAAGATGTTTTTCGTATAACACAAAAAAAAAGCTTTATATAGTTTTAGAGTAAATACACCAATAGTTTTTATATTTATTTTTTAATTTTTTTTGAGCTTTTATTGCCGCATTTTTGGTTAAAAAATAACCAATTATAGTAGAACCCGACCCTGTCATATTTGCAAAGTAAATATTATCTAAATTTTGCAAGTAACTTTTGATCTTTCTTAAAATTGGATATTTATTAAAAGCTGCTCTCTCTAAATCGTTATTCGAAACTTTTAATAAATCTTGTCTGTTAATGTTGTTTGATTTATAGAATAGGCTCTTTGAAAATCCTCTGTGTTTTGCATAAATCATCTTAGTAGAACATCCAAAATTAGGCTTTATTATTAACAAATGAAAATTTAATTTTTTATTAATTTTACTTATATTTTGCCCTTGTAGGATCATTGGACTCTCATAAAGACCCAAAATTACATCTGAACCAACTTTATTTGCAATTTTAATTAAATTATTTTTTGTAGTTTTAATTATTTTTTTTTTAAATAGGTAGTTCAAAATGGATGCTGCATTCATAGATCCTCCCCCCATACCAGAAGATTGGGGTATATTTTTTTTTACTTTGATATTGAATTTTTTATTTTTAATATAATTATGATTATTTAATATTTTAATTAGTTTTGAAATTGTATTTGTATTTGAAATATTTGAGGAAAATTCCCCACTAAACGATATTCTATTTTTTGAACCTTGTATCTCTTTTATTAAAATCTCATCAGCCAAATTGATCTTAGATATTAAACTTTCAATTTTATGATAACCATTTGAGTATTTATTTAGAATTTTTAAAGTTAAGTTTACTTTTGCAAAAGATTTTATTTTATGAAACTTCATTTAAGAATTATTATTTAAGCCATTATATAATTTTTCCTTAACTTTAATTTTCAATTCTTCGTCTGCTTCATCGCTATTTAAAGCACTTTTCCAAAAATAATTAGCTTGGATTTTTCTATTTAATTGCCAAAGAACATCTCCATAATGATCACTTGCAACAGGATCGCTTGGTAACAATTCAACAGCTTTTCTTAAGTATTTTTCTGCTTCAATATAATTTCCTGTCAAATAATAACCCCAACCAACAGAGTCTGTTATGTAAGGGTCTTCTTCTTTCCCTTTGTAAGCTTGATTTAACATTTCTATTGCTTCCTCAATTTTATATCCTCTTTCTAACCAACTATAAGCAAGATAGTTAAGTGTATAGGGTTCGTCAGGTCTAATTTTAATTGAATTTAGCAAATCCTTATCCGCCAAATCATAATTTTTTAATCTTTCATACGCTCCACCTCTGCGATAAAGAACATCTGCATAAGCCATAGAATTTTTATCCAAATTTTTTAAGGCCAAAGTATAATAATCAATAGCCTCATCATATTTTTTAAAGTTTTTGTAAATATTTGCCAAATCATAAATCATCTTTGTCGATTTATTATTAAATTTTTCAAGATTTTTTAATATATAGCTCAAACTTGCATCATAATTTTCTTCCTCTGCTATAATTCTGGCAATCTTCTTTGTTTTGTACCAAA
>CACGOO010000012.1 GCA_902574685.1 uncultured Pelagibacteraceae bacterium
AAAAAAGGATTAATATATTTAATAAAATTTTATAAATATTTCATTTCACCAGTTTTAGGTAATAATTGCAGGTATCTTCCAACTTGTTCAGAGTATTTTATTGATAGTTTAAATGAACATGGTGTTTTGAAAGGTTGTTATGAAGGCATCAAAAGAATTTTATCTTGTCATCCTATAAAATTTTTGGGAGGAAGATATGGGTATGACCCGGTAAAGAAAAAAAATATTAAATAATGGACACAAGAAACGTAATAGCAGCAATCTCATTAAGTGCAGCAGTAATAATTCTTTATGGATTATTTTTTGCTCCGCCAAGTCCTGATCCAAAGCAGGTAACTAATAATGATCAAAATAAGAACAATCTTCAATTAAACGAAGCACCAAAAATAGATCAAAATATTGAGAATAATAAAATTTCTAGATCAGAGGCAATTAACAAAGTTGAAAGAATACTTTTTGAAAATGAAAATATTAAAGGTTCTATTTCTCTAGAAGGATCACTAATCGATGACCTAATTTTTAAGAAATATACTGAAACTTTAGACTCTGATAAAAATGTAGTTTTACTTAATCCTAAAGAGTCTGAAAATGGTTATTACATAGAAACAGGCTGGGCTATAAATAATAAAGATATCGAAGTCCCTAATTCATATACAAAGTGGGAAGTTGTCGGCAATAAATTACTTACACCGAACAATCCAATTAAATTGTTGTGGAATAATGAGCAGAATATAACTTTTGAGAAAGAAATAAGTATAGATGATAAATTTTTATTTACTGTTAACCAAAAAATTACGAATAATACTCAAAATACTTATAACTTTTATCCCTACGGACAGATTATTAGAAACTTAGCTCCCGATGTAACTGATTTTTATATATTACATGAAGGTTTATTAGGTGTTTTTGATGATAATCTTGTTGAAGAAGATTACGATGACATAAAAGACAAGAAGTACTCTGTAAATGCCAACAAAGGGTGGATGGGTATTACAGATAAATATTGGATAACAAGTTTAATCCCAGAAAGTAACAAAAGTTTTAGATCAGATTTCGATTATAAAAATAAATTTAAAGCTAACTTCATAGAGACTGCTGCAACAGAAGTCAGAGCTAATGAAAGTAAAACTAATCAGGTAAAAGTTATTATTGCAGCAAAAGAAGTAGATGTTGTTGATGGTTACGCTGAAAAACTAAATATTAATAAATTTGATTTAGCAATTGATTGGGGTTTCCTATATTTTTTAACAAAACCAATATTTTTGATATCTGATTATTTCTTTAAATTAACTGGCAACTATGGAATTGCAATTATACTAATAACCGCTTGTATAAGAATATTATTTTTTCCTCTCGCTAACTACTCATTTAGATCAATGGCAAAAATGAAAGTTCTTCAACCCGAGATGGTAAGGCTTAAAGAGCTTCATAAGGAAGATAAAATGAAGTTACAGCAAGAAATGATGGCTCTTTACAAAAGAGAGAAGGTTAATCCAGTAAGTGGGTGTTTGCCTATTTTAATTCAAATACCATTCTTTTTTGCAATTTATAAAATGTTGTTTGTTACAATTGAAATGAGACATCAGCCTTTTTTTGGTTGGATACATGATCTAAGTGAGAGAGATCCAACGAGTTTATTTAATCTATTTGGTTTGTTACCTTATGATGTTCCATCATTTTTGATTATCGGCGCTTGGCCAGTAGCAATGGGTGTAACAATGTGGATGCAACAAAAACTTAATCCAACACCACCAGATCCAATTCAGCAAAAGATTTTCATGTTTTTTCCTGTATTTTTAACAGTTATACTTGCACCTTTTCCATCAGGGTTAGTTATATATTGGACAATTAACAACGTGCTTACAATGGCACAACAGTATGTAATTATGAAGAGAACTTCAGTTAAAACAGTTTAATTGATGGAATTAGATAAGATTATTCCAACAGATGGGCCGAATATCAATGAAGTTGAAAAATATATAAACAAATACCAGTCTGAGGTTATAGTAATTAAATGTGGTGGATCTGTTTTATTAGATAAAAAACTATTTAATCAGTTCATAGAAGATATTTCAGTAATAAATAAAATCGGTTTATCAGCAATAGTAGTTCATGGTGGAGGTAAAAATATTAAAAAAAAATTAGATGAAAATAATATTGAAACAAGATTTATCAAAGGACTTAGGGTTTCAGACGAAAAAACAATTAGATATATAGAAGAGGCTTTACTAGAGCTGAATTTAGAAATTTTAAACGAATTAAAATCTAAAAACACTAATGTTTGTTCAATATCACCTAAAGAAAATAATGTAATTAATATTATTCCTGAAAGTAAAGAATTGGGATATGTCGGTACACCAAAAAAAATTAATAAAGAGAAAATATTAAATTTTATTAACAATAAACAAATACCAATCGTTGTCCCTTTAGGAGTGGGTGATGATGGTAGAATTTATAATATTAATGCAGATGTTGCAGCAGGCTCAATTGCAAAAGAGATCGATGCTAGACGACTTCTTTTGATGACAGATGTTGAGGGGGTTCTTGATGAAAATCAAAAACTTATATCTGAAATTAATCTCAATAGAGCAAACGAAATGTTAAAAAATAATATTATTTCTGGTGGCATGATACCAAAAATAAACACTTGTTTAGATGCAATATCTAATGGTGTTAGAGGTGTTGTTATTGTCGATGGAAGAAAACCACATTCAATACTATTTGAGATATTTTCTGATAAGGGCGCAGGAACATTAATTAGAAAATGAATAATTTAAAAAATATTAAAAATATTTTATTCGACTGCGATGGCGTTTTATATAATGATTTAGAAGCAGTTTTTGGCCAAGTTAGTAAGAGAATGACAAAATATATCTCAAATAAACTCAACCTAGATCTAGTGAAAGCTAAGGAATTACAAAGAGATTATTTTCACAAATACAACACAAGTTTAAATGGATTGATGATACATCATAATATACCACCGGAAGAATTCTTGGAGTATGTTCATGATATTGATCTTTCATTTATGGAAAAAGATCTTGTTTTAAGAAATGAGCTTGAAAATTTAAATTTAAATAAGTTTGTATTCACAAACGGAAGTAGAGCGCACGTAAAAAATATAGTGAAAACTCTTGGTATCGAAGACCAATTTAAAGATATATTTGATATCGTAGACGCAAAATATCACCCTAAGCCTGAAGCGAAAGCTTTTGATCTTATGGTTGATAAATTTAAGATTAATCCAAAAGAAACTCTTTATATCGAGGATATAGCTAAAAATTTATCAATAGGTAAAGAGCGGGGGACAATAACAGCTTGGCTTATCAATAATGAATACTGGGGTAAAAAAGAATCTGATAAAGATTACATCGACTATAAAATCGAAAATCTCTCTTTATTTTTAAAAGAAATAAGGTTATTAAAAAGTTCTTAAATTTATGAGCATAGAAAATATAATCAATGATGCATGGGAAAATAGAGACCAAGTAAGTCCTAACTCAGATGAGAATTTAAAAAATACTGTTAATCAAATTATTGATGACTTAGATAGTGGCAAAGTCAGAGTAGCAGAAAAAATTAATGGTGAGTGGGTAACACATCAACATATAAAAAAAGCAATTATGTTAAGTTTTAGAATTTACCCAATGGAAAATTTAAATGGTCCTTACAGTAGTTGGTATGACAAAGCGCATCTTTTAAAAGGTAAAACGGCAGGTTGGTCTAAAGAAGACCATGAAAAAGCTGGTTTCAGAATGGTTCCTAATTCTCCAGTGAGAAAAGGATCTTTTGTAGGCAAAAATGCTGTTTTGATGCCATGCTATGTGAATATAGGAGCATACATTGATGAGGGAACAATGATAGATACTTTCGCAAGAGCAGGGAGCTGTTCTCAAATCGGAAAAAATTGTCATATCTCTGCAGGTAGCGGAGTTGGAGGAGTTTTAGAGCCTGCACAAGCATTGCCAACAATCATTGAGGACAATGTTTTTTTAGGAGCAATGTCCGAGGTTGTAGAAGGAGTGATAGTTGGCGAAGGTTCTGTTTTAAGTATGGGAATGTATATTGGACAATCAACAAAAATTGTTAACAGGAAAACAGGTGAAATAAGCTACGGTAAAATTCCACCATATTCTGTTGTTGTTCCAGGCTCTCTACCAGATAAAAGTAATTCAAGCGCTCCATCCTTATATTGCGCGGTAATAATCAAACAAGTAGACGAAAAAACAAGATCAAAGACTTCAATAAACGATCTTTTAAGAGAATAAATTAATGAAAACCTATAATGAACTAAACTTAGCTCAAGAGCTAATAAAATTTCAAACTATTAAAACAGAAGATAAAGGGATTATGAATTTCCTTTCAAAGAAACTTTTCTCATTAGGTTTTAAATGTCAGATAATAAAATCAAAAGGTACAGGTGCTAAACCTGCATTAAATTTATATGCAAAATTTGGTAAATCAAAACCTAACATTAATTATTTAGGTCATACAGATGTTGTCGCTAACCTTAATAATTGGGAATTTCCACCATTTAAAGCAGTAGTAAAAAACGGATATTTGTATGGAAGAGGATCACAGGACATGAAGGGTAGTGTAGCATGTTGGATAAGTGCTGTAAGTGATTTTATTAAAAACGAAAAATTTAAAGGCTCTATATCAATAATAATTACGGCTGATGAAGAAACTACAGGTCATGGTTGTCCAGCTGTTATGAAATATTTAAAGAAAAAAAAAGAAAAAATTGACTTTTCAATAGTAGGTGAACCGACATCAAACAAATCAGTTGGAGATGAAATCAGGATTGGAAGAAGAGGTTCTATGAATGCAACAGTAACTGTATATGGGAAAAGTGGACACTCTGCATTTTATGGGACATATATAAATCCATGTACTACTATTGCTAAAATAATATCTAAATTGAAAAGTGTTCCGTTAGACAAAGGAACAAAGTATATGCCACCATCAAATTTGGAATTTACAAAAATGCACGTGGATAATATATCTGAAAATGTAGTCCCACAATCTGCTAGTGCTAAATTTAATGTTAGATTTAATTCAACTTATAAATCGACATCTTTGAAAAAAAAACTTAGTAAAATTATTAATGCAGTTGCAAAAAAAGAAAATTGCAAAACTAAAATAGATTATAAAGTAAGTGGAGAAGCATTTTACACAGAGCCAAATAAAGAAATTTATATGGTAAAAAAAGTCGTAAAAAAAATTACAGGTAAAAATGCAAAATTAAATTGTAGAGGTGGCACAAGTGACAGCAGATTTTTAGGTTCAATACCACGTCTTGAGCTTGGGTTAAGAAATAATACTATTCATATGGTTAATGAAAGAACATCGATCTCAGATTTAAAAAAGTTAACTAAGATTTATAAGAACATTTTACATAATTATTTCGCTTGAAAACTGCAATTATAACATCTGAAACTTCAGAAAAACATATAACAGGCGATGGTCATCCAGAGCAACCGAAGAGAGTAGTTTCAATAATTGATACTTTAAAAAAAAATAAAGAACTACTTTGGGATAAGCCAGATGTTGTTCCTAATGATATTCTTAATATGACTCATTCTGAAGATTATATTAATAATTTAAAAGACTCATTTCCTAAAAGTGGCTTAAACTTTTTAGATGGTGATACTGTTGTATCGCCTGGAAGTAAGGATGCAGTATTTCAAGCCGCAGGATCAGCTATAAGTGCAATAGATGGAATTGAGAATAAAAAATATAAAAATGCATTTTGTGTAGTACGACCACCAGGACACCATGCTGAAAAAAACAAATCAATGGGCTTTTGCTGTATTTCTAATGCAGGTGTTGCAGTTAATTATTTAATAAAAAAATATAATTATAAAAGAATTGCATGTGTAGATTTTGATGTTCATTGGGGAAATGGAAATTATGATGTAATGTATGACAACAAAAATTCACTTTATATATCAACACATCAATATCCATTTTATCCAGGTGGTGGCTCAGAAAAAGACAAGGGAAAGTATAATAATTCTCTTAATATACCTCTTCCTGCTGGCACAAATTCTGAAGAGTATTTTAATGCTTATGATAGAGTTTTAGATAGGTTAATTGAATATAAGCCTGATTACCTAATCTTTTCTGCTGGCTTTGATGCTCACAAGAACGATCCATTAGCTCAATTTGAACTTTCATCCAAAGATTTTTATGAAATAACAAGAAGAACACTAAAAGCCACTAATAAATTTACTAACGGGAAAGTGGTATCTTTATTAGAAGGTGGATACGACCTAAAAGCACTTGCTGAAAGCGCTAATTATCATGTAAATGCATTAATCGAGTCGGAAAATAAATAACCATGAAACTATATAAACAAAAATCATCAAATATTGATAACATGGGACTATTTGCATCTAAAAATATAAAAAAAGGAACTAAGATTATCTACTACACAGGTAAAATAATTACAAAAAAACAGACCGAAAATAATCCAAAATTTGATAATGATAAAGCGATTTATCTTTTTAACTTAAATAATAGATATGATTTAGACGGTGATTTTGCTTATAATACTGCAAGACTTATTAATCATTCTTGTGATCCAAACTGCGAAGTTGAAGGCAAAGGTTTAAAATTATGGATTAGTTCTATTAAAGATATAAATAAAAATGAGGAACTAACTTATGATTATGGTTTTAGTTTTGATGAAAACTATAAAGATTTTCCTTGTAAGTGTGGCTCCAAAAATTGTTGTGGTTATATAGTTAGAGAAGGATCAAGATGGAGAATAAAAAAGAAAAAAAAAAAATCTAATAAATAATTTTCTCTAGATATAAACCATGTGCAGGAGCAATAGGAGCACAATTTTTTCTTGATTTTGATTTAAATATACTGGTAAATTTTTTTAAGTTCCATTTATTTTCACCAAGGTATTTGAGTGAACCAACCATGGATCTTACTTGACTCTTAAGAAATGATTTTGATACAAATTGAATTTTTATAACATTTTTAACTTTGGTTATTTTTACCTTCTTCATGGTTCTCACTGGACTTTTTGCAGCACAATTAGATGCTCTGAAAGTTGAAAAATCATGAGTTCCAATTAATTTTTTGGCTCCTTTTTTCATCAAATCGACATTAATTTTCTTTTTAACATGCCACTCTCTATTAAAATTAATAACAGAAGGAGAAACATCATTTCTTATTAAATAAGTATACCGTCTTTCTTTCGCAGAATATCTTGAATGAAAAAATTTATTTTTTCTTTTAATTTTTAATATTGATATTTTTTTTTTATTTAAAAAAAAGTTTAGTGAATTTATTAATTTATCTTTTTGAATAATTTTGTTTGTAGTATCAAAGTGTGCTGATTGCTCATTAGCATGAACTCCCGTGTCTGTTCGTCCAGAGCCGTAAATTTTAATTTTTTCTTTAAGTAATTTAGATAAGACAATCTCAATATTTTCCTGAATTGACTTATCTTTTTTTTGAATTTGCCAACCATTGTATAAGGTGCCTTCGTATTCTATTAAAATCTGATATCTATTCACTTTTTATTATCGTTCCTTTTCTAACCTTATTTCCTAATAAAAATTCATTTATCGATTGTGGATTCTTACCTTCTTTTTGTATCTCAATAATATTTATTGAATTTTCACCACATGCAATTGTCATTTGTTCGTCAATTACTTCACCGATTGTTGCAGACTGCTTGTTTATTTTGGCTTTTAATATTTTATGTCTTTTGTTGTTAAACTCAAACCATGCACCGGGTTTTGGGTATAATCCATTTATTTGAGCAATTATGTTACTAGCACTACTATTCCAATCTATCTTTCCCTCTATTTTTTGAATTTTTTTTGCGTATGTAGCTTTAGTATGATCTTGCTCTTTAAATATTGCTTTTCCTTCTAAAACATTTTGCACATTTTCCAAAATTTTTTCTGCACTCAAATAAGATAACTTTTCAGACAAAGTTTCTGCATTATCTTGGTCAAGAATATTTACTGAATATTTATTACATACTGGTCCAGAATCTAATTTTTCATTAATTTTCATAAATGATATACCAGTTTTTTTTTCAATGTTTAAAATCGATCTTTGGATTGGTGCCGCCCCTCTCCATTTTGGTAATAATGAAGCATGAATATTCAAAAAACCTTTTTTACTCAAATCAAGAATTTTTTTTGAAATTAACTGTCCGTATGCAACAACAATTACAAGATCTAAATTTAATTCTTTAAGATATTCAAATTCTTCATCAATTTTTTTTGGGGTTTTAATTTCTAAATTAAGTTCCTCTGCACATTTATGAATTAGTGATTTCGTAAACTTTTGACCTCTATTTGATTTACTTGGAGGCTGAGTAAAAACACATTTAATTTTATATTTTTGATTAATTTTTTTTAGAATAGGCACAGCAAACTGCGGTGTACCCATGAATACAATATTTGACATTTAAACAACAACTCTATTAGAAGTTTTTTGTTTAGACAATTTTTTTATTATTAAATCTTTTTTTATTTTAGATAAATAATCAATGATTAGTTTTCCATCTAAGTGATTTATCTCATGTTGTAAACATGTTGAGATTAGTCCATCGCATTCCATTTCTTTCTTATCACCATTTTCGTCTATATACGATACTGTACAAATTTCTGGTCTCTCTATCTCAATAAAAGTATTGGGTATTGATAAACAGCCTTCTTCATATGTAGACGTTTTTTCACTTAAAATTTTTATTTGTGGATTAATAAAGCATAAAGGTTTTTTTTCATTTTCATTTTTTGATACATCTAAAACAACTACTCTTTTAAGAATTCCTACTTGAACAGCTGCCAAACCTATACCATTGTGATGGTACATAGTTTCAAATAAATCTTTTATGAGTTTTTTTTCATTAACATCAACTTTATTTAATGGCTCAGATTTTTTTCTAAGTATATCATCAGGTACTGTGATTAGTTCTTTTACTGACATAGTTTATTTATTCTTTAGACTTTTAAAGGCAAGACTTCTATTAGAATTTCATTCCTTAAATCTACATTTTTTAGCTCATTCATAGTTGAAACTAATAAATTCACTGTGTTTATGTCTAGATCTTCAAGGTTACTTTCACCAACAATATCTACTATTTTAATTAATAATAAGCCTAACTCTCCATTAGATAGCATTTGTTTTATATCAGAGGAAAATTGAAAGTTGTATTCATAAAGGTTTGAGTATTTTTTATCGATTTTTACACCATCTGATTTAAGTGATTCTATAAGAATCATATCTTTTGTAGAAAAAACATATTTTTTGTTTCTTTTAATTTTTTTCAAAATATCATTTGTTTCCTTTTCAGCTTTTGGCAAACTAGTTTTATTTAAAAAGTAATTTAATAACTTTGATTGATGTATTTTTTTATTATTAAATTTTATCTTTCTCTCTTTTTTTAAATTATTGTCAGTATGATTTCCATAAAAGGTAGTAAAATTTGAGGGAACATCATCTTTTTTTATTTTTTTTAAAATTAGTTTGATTTCATTATCAAACGCATTATCTAATTTTTTTTTTTGGAAAGATTTATATAATTCAGAAGCCATACTTAATCTTTGCTCAACATCAACAGATAAAAGTAATCTTTGATATAATAAAGCTCTGCCCTCATAATCCGGAAGAAGCTTATAAGCATCTTTGGCATTTAATAGTTGCGTTATGTTAAATTGAAATTTTTTATATGTATCTAATAGTTCTCTCTCTTCAAATACATTTTCATGAGTTGCCCTTTCTAATAATCTTAAATCTTCTGGATTTTCAATATCAAAGGAGTTTGCATTTTTAAGAATATTTGATGACGACAAATAACTCCAGATATATCTAGGTGAGTCTATTTTTGGCTGATAATTAAAATCATTATTTGTTTTATGAGATAAGTGAAAATATAAAATGTTATCGTCTGAAATTACTTCATCATTGCTTGCGTAACCCATTAATATATTAAATTTATTTTCAAAAAAAATGTCAATCTCATCCAACTCTTTCGATAAATCAAAAAGTAGTTGAGCTTGTTCTTTTTTATCGTCTAGAATTAAACAATAAATTTTAAAATTATTTAAATACTTATCATTAATAGCACCACTAATATTAAATATCTCACATGCTTTTTTTACTTCAGAGTTTGAAAGAAAATATTCTGAGTAAAATTTAATCAATTTATTTTTATTAGAAACTTCAGAATTATTGACTAAAAATTCTTTAATTAATTCAAAATCTTTTTTATTCATTAAATGATTAAATTTAAACTCTAAAAATTCCTCTTCAGTAATATTATTTGTAGGAATATATGAGTTTGTTAGTAAAGCTATGTCTAATATTTTTTTTGAAAATTCAGATAAGTTTCTATTTAAATTTTTATTTAATATACTTTTAATTAACTCACCATCACTGTTCGACCACATGTCAATTTTTAAACCATTCTGTGCAGGGTCATATAATCCTGCTAATTTTATAGTGGATGACTCAATTTCTCTATTTATCACTATTTCAGAACTAGATTGAACTGATAATGTTGTTTTAGTATTTAGATTACTACTTGCATTTATATTTGAAGTAGAATTTTCTTTGTTAATGATGTCTTTTTTTTCAATTTTCCAGATATCGATTGGTTCATTTGCAAAAGAACAATTATAAAAAAATAAAATTAAGGTTATTTTGAAAACTATTTTACTTAATTGTTTTAAAATTTTCATTAGGCAAAATCACTTCAATTTTTTTGTTGGGGGATGGGAAATCAATCTGACTTAAAACAACAATAGACAAAATTAATATAAAAAAAATAATTCCAGCTTTAATTGCAAATTTCATATTATGTTATATTCCTTTGTAGTATAATGTTTTAAAAGCATATAATTTTGTAAAATCAAAATAAGACATATTTGTGTTTTTTCAACTTAGAAATATATGGAATCAAATAAAAATCTAGTTTTAGTTGGTATGATGGGTTCAGGAAAGACATTAATCGGAAAATTGATTTCTAAACAAGCTAAACTTAAATTTATTGATATAGATGATAAAATTGAAGAAAAAGAAAAAATGAAAATTGCAGAAATTTTCAAAAAAAAGGGAGAAAAATACTTCCGTAAATGTGAAGAAGAAATAACTTTATCATATTTAAAAAGTGAGAAACAAATTTTATCACTGGGTGGAGGTGCATATATTAATGCTAATATTAGGAAAGAATGTAAGAAGAATTCTTTTAGTTTTTGGTTGAATTGGAAAAAAGATATAATAATTAAAAGAATTAATGGTAGCAAAAAAAGACCTCTAGCTATGGCATTAAGTGAAACAAGTCTAGAGAAACTAATAAATGAAAGAGCTAAAATATATAGTTTAGCTGATTTCACAATTAATTGTGATCAGCTAAATAAAAATGAAATAGCAAATAAAATTATAAAAAAATATGAAACAAAAAATAATAAAGGTTAAAACTAAAAGTAAAAATTACGAAGTTCATATTGGTACCAATCTAATTCCAAAACTGAAAAATATTTTAAAAAAAAATAAATTATTATTTTCAAAATGTTTGATTGTAATTGACAGTAAGATACCAAAAAAATTTAGAACATTGCTCTTAAGAAATTTAAAAGATCAAAAAATTTTTACCCTAAATTTTAATGCAAATGAAAAAAATAAAAGTTACTTAGGTATCGATAAAATACAAAATGTTTTATTTAAAAATAATTTTTATAGAGAGGACTGTATAATTTCATTTGGTGGAGGAATTACAGGAGATGTAGTTGGATATGCAGCCAGCACATATAAAAGAGGAATAAAATTTATTAATATACCTTCCACTTTATTAGCTCAAGTCGACTCTTCAATAGGCGGAAAAACAGGCATTAACAATAAATTTGGAAAAAATCTTGTAGGAAGTTTTTATCAGCCAGATTTAGTAATTTCAGATATTAATTTACTAAATACCCTCCCCGAAAGAGAAATTATATGTGGATATGCTGAAATATTAAAAAGTAGTTTAATTGATAGCAAAAAAAATTTTGTTTTTTTAGATAAAAATTTTAATAAGATTTTAAACCTAAAAGGAAATTTTATAATTAAAGCAATTTTAAATAGCTGTTTATTAAAAAAAAAAATTATTGAAAAGGATGAAAAAGAAAAAAATTTAAGAAAATCTTTAAATCTTGGCCATACTTTTGCTCACGCATATGAGGCTACTCTTGGTTATTCAAAAAAATTAAATCATGGAGAAGCTGTTATATTTGGTTTAATGAATGCTGTAAATTTAAGTAAAGAAAAAAAAATTATTTCAGATTCAAATTCAGAATTAATAAATAATCATATTAAAAAGATAGAAATTAAAAATAAATATAAAGATCTTTTTAATAAAAGGAAAATTACATCAATTCTAAATTTTATGAAAAGTGATAAAAAAAATAAATCAGACAGTATAAATTTAATATTAATAAGGAATTTTGGAAATTTAAACCTAAATTATCAGGCAAAACCTGGTGAATTGAAAAAGTTTTTATTAAAAGAATTAAATAAAGCTTATTTGTAAAGAATGAATATCAGTTTTCAATTCTTCGCTTAAAATTTTGTAAATAACTTTATTAGACTGAATTCTATTCGTTTTTTTTAATATGTCAGAATTTATTTCTAATTTAATATGAAATTTGCCTTTCTGATGTGAATTGTGTTTTAAATGCTTATAAGTGTTGTCAATTATCTTTACGTCTTTTATGGAAGCGTCTTTCAAAAGTTTATTTTCAATTTTTTTTGAAAGTTGATTAATATCCATTAAACTTGATATTATATAATATGAAAAATATTTGTGAATGGAATAATTGTAACGAAGAAGGACTTTACAAAGCTCCAAAAGAAAAGGATAACAGCAAAGAATATAGGCTTCTCTGTCTTGAGCATGTAAAAGAGTTTAATAAAAGCTGGAATTATTTTTCAGGTATGAGTGACGAACAAGTAATCAACTTTTTAAAATCTGACATGACATGGCATAAACCAACACAAAGTTTCAGCTCATCAGACAATTTTTTCAAAATATTGTGGAATAATACTTTAAAAGATGAAAATGGAAAATTTAAAGATTTTAACAACTTGAACCATATGAATAAGTTTAAGTTTAATAGTAATGATCTTAAAGCCTTTGAGATTTTGGGTGTTGGGGTTGGTTTAAAATGGGCCAAAATACAAGAAAAATTCAAAAGACTTGTGAAAAAATTTCACCCTGATATGAATGCTGGCAATAAAAAATTTGAAGATAAGCTTAAAGTGATAACTTTAGCTTATACCCAATTAAAAAATACTTATAAGGACAAAATTGACAACAAATATTGAACAGACCCCAGATATTAAATTATCGATCAAACAAACATTCGGTATAGATTCTGATATGGAAGTGGAGGCATTTTCAAAAAAAACTGATTATGTGCCAGATATAGATAGAACTTATAAATTTGATAAAGACACAACTTTAGCGATCCTCTCTGGATTTTCATTTAATAAAAGAGTTCTTGTGCAAGGCTATCATGGAACAGGTAAATCCACACATATAGAACAAATTGCGGCCAGATTAAACTGGCCATGTATTAGAATTAACTTAGATAGCCATGTTAGTAGAATTGATTTAATTGGTAAAGACTCAATTGTAATCAAAGATGGAAAACAAGTTACAGAATTCAAGGAAGGAATTCTTCCTTGGTCTATACAAAATCCAGTAGCTTTAGTGTTTGATGAATATGATGCAGGTAGACCAGATGTGATGTTTGTAATTCAAAGAGTTTTAGAAGCTGAGGGAAATTTTACTTTATTAGATAAGAATAAGGTGATTAAGCAAAATAAATATTTCAGATTATTTGCAACTTCAAATACTGTTGGTCTAGGAGATACAACTGGACTCTATCATGGAACACAACAAATTAACCAAGGACAAATGGATAGATGGAACATTGTAACAACATTAAATTATTTAGCTTTGGAAAAAGAAATGGAAATTATTTTAGGAAAAAATAAATCTTTAGATAATAATAAAGGTAAAGAAAGAGTTGCAAACATGATAAAAGTTGCGACACTTACAAGAAAAGGCTTTATGGCTGGAGATATTTCAACTGTCATGAGTCCTAGGACAGTACTACATTGGGCAGAAAATTCTGAAATATTTAAAGATGTGGGCTATGCGTTCAGAGTAACTTTTTTGAATAAATGTGATGATGTAGAAAAGAATACAATCGCAGAATACTATCAAAGATGTTTTGGCGAAGAACTGCCGGAGTCAATGTTAAATATTCAGGTTTAATGAACAAAGATGATCTTATAAAAGAGCAATTTAAACAAGCATTAAACTCGACGATTAAAGCCATTTCAGGTGAAACGTATCCATTAAAAGACAAAAAAAATTTAAAAGAGTTTAATATTTCCAAGTTTGATAATTTAAAAGATAAAGAAAACTTTATTAAATTAAGAGCCGAGGCAGACTCAGAGGCATTAAAAAGAAAATTTTCTGATAATTCCACTTTGGAACAAAATATTCCAAAAACGCCTACTTGCCATACACTCTATAAAATTTCTGAAAAAATAAGATATGAACTTTTAGGGTCACAAATGATGAGGGGAATTTCTAAAAATTTAATGACCAAATACAAAAATAAGATAAGTACGGCAAAATCTGAAAATATAAAAAAAAAAGAAGAATCTAACGTTTCTGAAGCATTTGAATATTACATGCTTAATAAACTAATGAATGTAAGTTTATCTGAAAGTGCTAAAAAAATTTTATCATACTGGAAAGATGATTTTGAAAAATCTTTAGATAAACACATAAATTTTTTAAAAGAAAATGCAGAGAATCAGGACATATACAATTCTAAGATATCAGAAATTCTTCAGAACATGGAAATCTTCGAGTCTGAAGAAGAAAATAAAAAAGAAGAGCAGAAAGAAGATGACCAAGAAAGTAATAATTCAAAAGACGATCAAAAAACAGATAGTGGAGACTCTCAGGAAAGAGAAGAAGAAGATATTATAAATGAAGGTGTTGATAGTTCTGACGAAATGAATGAATTTAGACTTGATGAACAACTGGGAAATGATGATGCTGAAAATAATGAAATAGAAAATATTGTTCAGAAAAAAAATTTAGGTATAAGTAATAAAGAATATAAAATATATACTTCAGAATTTGATGAGACAGCAAAAGCAGAGACATTGGAAAACTCAGAGGAAATTTCTAAATTAAGAAAAAATTTAGATCAACAGCTAACTAGTTTCCAAGACATAATTACAAAACTCGCAAATAAATTACAAAGACAGTTACTTGCAAAACAAAATAGATCTTGGGAATTTGATCTTGAAGAGGGTTTATTAGATAGTTCAAAATTACCAAGAATAATTATTGATCCATATAATTCTCTTTCCTTTAAAAAAGAGAAAGATTTAGAGTTTAAAGATACAGTTGTAACTTTACTTATAGATAATTCTGGATCAATGAGAGGGAGACCAATTACTATTGCAGCCCTTTGTGCTGATATATTATCTAGAACATTAGAAAGATGTTCAGTTAAAGTAGAAATCCTCGGATTCACAACAAAAAATTGGAAGGGCGGTAAGAGCAGAGAAAAGTGGAATAAACTTGGAAAATTAAAAAATCCAGGACGTTTGAATGACTTAAGACATATAATTTATAAATCTGCTGATACTCACTGGAGACAATCAAAAAAAAATTTAGGTTTAATGCTAAAAGAGGGTTTGCTCAAAGAAAATATTGATGGTGAAGCTATTACTTGGGCTTTCAATAGACTTAAGAAAAGAAAAGAAGAAAGAAAAATTCTTATGGTTATTTCCGATGGAGCTCCAGTTGATGATTCAACATTATCTGTTAACTCGGGTGATTTTTTAGAAAAACATCTAAAGCAAACAGTAAAATCGATTGAAAACAAAAGTGATATTGAAATTCTTGCCATAGGTATAGGCCACGATGTTTCGAGATATTACAAAAAAGCGATTAAAATTGCTGATGTTCAAGAGTTAGGTGATGTAATGATTGGTCAGCTTAGTGGATTGTTTGAAAATAATAATAAACTACACTAATTTTTTTAAATTTTTATTTTCCCATTCTATATTTACTTCAGCTCCACCTCTAGTTTCTGAATTTCTAATTGTTATTCTGGCAGAATTTTTTTCTAACAATGTTTTGCCTATAAAAATTCCTAAACCTAGTCCAGTTTTTTTGTTATCTTTGGGTTTAAGTGTCTTAATATAAGGCTCTCCAATCTTATTAAGTATATCTTTTGGTATACCAGGGCCATCATCCTCTATTGTTATTTCAGTCTTTTGACTGTCACTTTTGATAGCAATATAGATATTTTCATTTGAAAATTTGTTAGCATTTCCAATAAAATTCCTCAACCCATAAACAATTTCAACAGATTTTAATATTTCAAATGAGTTAGAATCTTGCTCTTTATCAATATTGAAATTCTTATTAGAAATTTCCTTAAATGAGTTAACTATCTCATTAATATAATCGTAAAGCGTTTTATTTTTGTCAATAAAATCATCTTCTACAGTAGGATTTAACGTTAATTTTTTTAAAATGTCATTACACCTATTAACCTGACTAATTAATAGTTCGAGATCTTTTTTAACATCATTATTATCTTTAAATTGATCAAATAAATCGTGCGAAATAATTTTAATCGTAGACAAAGGAGTACCAAATGAATGAGCTGCAGCTGCAGCCTGTCCCCCAAGTGAAACCAGCTCATGCTCTTTGGAAATTACTTCTTGGATTTTATCTAATGCATCTTTCCTAAGATTTGTCTCTTGTCCAAAAATAAATGCAAAATAATTTAAAAAAAATAATGCAATTATCAATGCAAGAGGAATTGCATAGTAATAATAAAGACTAATACTATATTCATCCAATGGTTTTGGCAATTCGTAATGATAAAAAGTTAAAATTATAATCGATGCTAGAGTAATTAAAATTAAGGCAACATTTGTTTTAATATTTAAATTGGATGCAGCAAATACACTTGGTATCAAAAGGAATATTGAAAATGGATTTAAAATACCCCCAGATAAGTAAAGTAAAGCGCTCAATTGAAGTATATCTAAAGATAAAAAATTAAAAGAAGTCGTGTTAGAAAGCACTGGTTTTTTATAAAAAAACATTAAGTAAAAGTTACTTAAAGCTCCTACAAAAATTATAAGATTAGATAAAATAAAGTTGAACTCAAAACTAAAAATAAATTTGACTGTGTTTATAGTTACAAATTGACCTAAAATCCCAATCCATCTTAAATTGATATATGTTGACTTATTTAATGATGCTGCTTTGACAGATTGTTTTAAATCCATCTAAATATCTAAGTTTGAAACATTTATTGCGTTTTCAACTATAAAATCTTTTCTTGAGGAAACATCGTTACCCATTAAGGTTTGTATCAAATCTTGATCTTTTTTACTATTCTTTGAGTATTGAACCTGCAACAAATTTCTTGTTTCAGGATTTAAAGTTGTATTCCATAATTCATCGGGATTCATTTCCCCAAGTCCTTTGAACCTTTGAATGTTAAGTTTTGACTTTTCAATTTGGAGAATATTATTAAATTCTTTTGAATTCTTTTTATATTTTTTAATATCCTTTGAATTTTTTATTAAATAACTTTCGAGCTCATTTTCATCTTTAATATATATGCTTTTAGTTCCTTTATTAATTTTAAATAAAGGGGGCTGAGCAAGGTAAACATGTCCAAACTCAATTAATTTATCGAATGGTTTGTTGTTAAAAAACGTTAATAATAATGCTCTTATATGTGAGCCATCAACATCTGCATCTGTCATGATTATTATTTTTCCATATCTCAAATCTTTGAGATCTATGTCCTCATTTTTTGGATCAAGACCAAGTGCGTTTATCAATGTAACTATCTCATTTGATGAAATCATCTTTGATAAGCTTTTAGTTCTTAAATCATTAGCATTTCCGTTCTTTTTCGATCCATTAAGATCTGTGAAAGTATTTAATATTTTTCCCCTAAGAGGCAAAACTGCTTGATTTTCACGGTTTCTGCCTTGTTTAGCTGAACCGCCAGCTGAGTCACCCTCTACAATAAATAGTTCGGTACCATCTTGCTTTGAATTTTGACAATCAGCTAGTTTTCCAGGCAAACCCGTTAATTCTAAGGCTCCTTTTCTTCTTACGTTTTCTCTTGCCTTTCTAGCTACATCTCTTGCTACGGCAGCCTGGATAATTTTAGTTAATATAATTTTTGAAATTGATGGATTTTGATCAAACCAAGTAGACAACTTCTCGTTAATGATTGTTTCGACAATATTTCTAACTTCTGACGAGACTAATTTATCTTTTGTTTGAGATGAAAATTTAGGGTCGGGAATTTTGATAGAAAGAACAGAAGTTAATCCTTCTTTAACATCATCTCCTGATAAAGAAACTTTATTTTTTTTTAATAAGTTTTGTTCATTTGCATATTTATTTACTACTCTTGTTAATGCACTTCGAAATCCAAGGAGATGTGTTCCTCCGTCTTTTTGATAGATATTATTAGTATAAGGTAATACATCCTCGCCATACCCTGCATTCCATTTAAGGGAACATTGAACATCAATATTATTTTTTAAACCCTCTATGTATATAGGTTTTTTAAATAGATCATTTTCATTTTTGTTTTTTAAACTTTCTTTTTTTTCATCAATGAATTGTACAAATTCAGTAATACCTCCATCAAATTTAAATTCTAATGTTTTTGGTTTTTTTTGTCTTAAATCATTTAAAACTATTTTTATGCCCTTATTTAAAAAGGCCAATTCTCTCATTCTTTTTTCCAATATAGAAAAACTAAATTTAATAGATGAAAATATATCTTTCGATGGAACAAAATTAATTTCGGTTCCACTAGATTTTGATTTACCAACTTGTTTTAATGAAGTTTTAGTGTCTCCATTTTTAAATTCTATATAATATTTTTTATTATCTCTATTAATTGTAAGTTTTAATCTCTCTGAAAGAGCATTAACAACTGATACTCCCACCCCGTGTAGTCCTCCAGAAACTTTATAGGAATTATGATCAAATTTACCGCCAGCATGAAGTTGAGTCATTATAACTTCGGCAGCTGATTTTTTTTCTCCCTTATGAATATCAACTGGAATTCCTCTACCATCATCAATTACTGTTACAGAGTTATCATCGTTTATACTTATTTCAATTTTTTTACAAAAACCCGCTAGAGCTTCATCAATTGAATTATCTACAACCTCGTAAACCATATGATGTAAACCGGTCCCATCATCAGTATCACCAATATACATACCTGGTCTTTTTCTTACAGCTTCTAAACCTTTTAGGACTTTTATAGAGTCAGCTTGGTAATTGTTTGAATTATTTTTTGTCATTAATTTTTAATATGGAAGAATTTTTTATAACATTTTTACAAAAAATTTAAAAATGGCAGATCTACAAATGCTTAAATTAGTGTTGAATATCAACGTTTTTTTGATGTTTTTTAGATTTTTTTTCTATTTCTATAAAACCCGTTAAAAAGATCATTTTTCTAACAAAAATATGGCGGAGAGAATGGGATTCGAACCCATGATAGAGTTTCCCCTATACACGCTTTCCAAGCGTGCGCCTTCAACCACTCGGCCACCTCTCCAAAATACCTACTCTTTGTTTATCCTTAAAACACCTATAAATGCTTCTTGAGGAATCTCAACTTTTCCAAATTGCTTAGCTCTAGCTTTACCTTTTTTCTGTTTTTCAAGCAGTTTTCTTTTTCTATCTGTCGCTCCACCTCCATGAATTTTTGTTAATACATCCTTTTTAAAACCTTTAATAGTTTCTCTAGCAATAATTTTACCTCCAATAGCTGCTTGAATCGGTATCATAAAGTTGTGTCTTGGAATTAAGTCTTTTAATTTTTCACAGACCTCTCTACCTGTAGTTTGAGCAAAATCTTTATGTATCATCATTGCAAGAGCATCAACAGGTTCTGAGTTTACAAGTATATTCATTTTTACTAGATCTCCTTCTTTGTGATTAATAATTTCATAATCAAAACTAGCATATCCACTTGTCATAGATTTAAGTCGATCGTTAAAATCAAATACTACTTCATTTAAAGGTATCTCATAATTAATTACTGCACGATTTCCTGAATAACTTAAATTAGTTTGAATACCTCTTTTATTTTGACATAACTTAATAATTGATCCCAAGTATTGGTCTGGAGTGATAATTGTGGCTTTAATCCATGGTTCTTCAATAAATTTTATATAAGTAGGATCTGGTAAATTCGATGGATTTTGAAGTTCAATAATCTCACCATTATTTAAGTGAACTTTATAAACAACACCAGGTGTTGTGGTTAATAAATTTATATCAAATTCTCTTTCAAGTCTTTCTGTGATTATTTCAAGGTGTAAAAGACCTAAAAATCCACATCTAAAACCAAGTCCTAAGGCAGATGATGATTCTGCTTCATAAGAAAAACTTGCATCATTTAATTGTAATTTAGCAAGTCCATCTTTTAATTTTTGATATTCAGAACTATCTACAGGAAATAAACCACAAAAAACTACTGGTTTACTCGGCTTAAAACCTGGTAATGCATCTTGGAGGGGATTTTCTGCATCACATATAGTATCTCCAACTTTAGTTTCCGATAAAATTTTAATACCAGTTGTAATAAAACCTATTTCTCCAGCATTAAGCTCGCTCACATCTTTTGCTTTAGGAGTAAAAACACCAACTTTTTCTACAATATATTCTTGATTTGTAGACATCATTTTTATTTTCATATTTTTTTTTAGTTTTCCATCTATAATTCTCACTAATATGACTACTCCAAGATACGTGTCATACCAGCTGTCAACTAATAAACATTTTAATTTGCTATTTTTTTCACCTTTAGGTCCAGGCAAAGAATTAATAATTTGCTCAAGAATTTCGTCTATTCCTTGTCCAGTTTTTCCAGAGCATGGAACAGAATTAGATGTATCTATGCCAATCACATCCTCAATTTGATTATTTGTTCTCTCAAGATCAGATGCTGGTAAATCAATTTTATTTAATACTGGAATAATCTCATGATTTATATCAAGTGCTTGGTATACATTTGCGAGTGTTTGAGCTTCAACTCCTTGAGTGCTATCTACAATTAATATTGAACCTTCGCACGCATAAAGGCTTCTACTAACTTCATAACTAAAATCTACATGTCCTGGGGTGTCTATAATATTTAAAATATAATTTTTGCCATTTTTAGCTTTATAATTTAATTTAACTGTTTGTGCTTTAATTGTTATCCCTCTCTCTCTTTCTATATCCATAGAGTCAAGCACTTGAGATTTCATTTCTCTATCACTCAAACCTCCGCATTTATGAATTATTCTGTCAGCTATAGTTGATTTACCATGATCTATATGAGCTATAATTGCAAAATTCCTAATGTTGTCTATTGTATCATCCATTTTTAGGATCTAATTTTTGCAAGAGACTTTGACTCAACGGAAGAGATAATTAGTTTATTAATATTGTCCAGGTCATTTTCATTTAATGTTTTTTCTTCTGACTGAATAGTTACATTAACAGTTATAGATTTTTTTCCCTCTGGTATATTTTC
The DNA here is from genome assembly GCA_902574685.1 of uncultured Pelagibacteraceae bacterium. Lineage (GTDB taxonomy): Bacteria > Pseudomonadota > Alphaproteobacteria > Pelagibacterales > Pelagibacteraceae > Pelagibacter. The sequence continues at coordinate 21,645 of CACGOO010000012.1, forward strand.
TCCCTCAAAAACATCAAATACTTTTACTGACTTTATTAATTTGTTATCAACAGATTTAATTATATTAACTAATTCTTGAGATTTAAAATTTTTATTAATAATAAATGCAAAATCTCTCTCTGATTTTTGGAAATCAGAAAATTTATATTCGGATTTTGAATCTTTTATCTTTTGTTTTGACGCTCTAATATAATCAAGACAAATTTCAAATATTACCAAACCTTCAGTTTTTATATCTAATTTTTTCATTATAATTGGATGTATTTCACCAAAATATGCTATAGCATTTTTTTCGTTTTTATTTTGGTAGACTCCTCCAGATTTTCCTGGATGATAGTAAGAAGGAGTTCTATCGTCTATAATAATATCATCTTTATTAATCCCTGCTTCACAAAGACTTTGTATTACATCTTTTTTTACATCGAATGTGTCTACAATTCTCTCTTTATCATTCCAAGACAATCTTGAAATCTTTCCTGCTCTTACAGCGCCTATCACTGTCAGTTGATCTCCAGGATTTTTTCCTTTAAACGCTGGACCAATTTCAAATAAAGAAATATCTTTAAATCCTCTATCTAAATTTTTCTTCAAATAATATAATAAATTTGGAAAAATAGAATTTCTTAGAACATTTAAATCTGAACTAATCGGATTTACGATTGATATTTCTTCATCATTTTCTTTAAATAATTGATTAATTTTAGAATCAGTAAATGACCATGTCACGGTCTCTAAATAACCTTTAGATGCGACAGATCTTTGTAAAAAATGAAATAATTTCTGATAATAATTAAGTGTTGGCTTTAATCTCGTCTTAATAGGTTCTAAAGTATTAATATATTCATAACCTTTTATTCTCACTATTTCTTCAACAATATCAATTGGTTGAATTATATCAGGTCTCCATGAAGGTATTGCTAGTTTTAAAATTTTTTTATTCTTAGATACATTAAAACCTAGCCTTTCTAGTATTTTGATTAATTCTTTATTTTCAACATTAAATCCAGTTGTTTTTTCAAAAAGAAATGGATCAAAATTTATTATTGTTTTTTTATAATTTTCAATTTTTTTTACATCTAAATTGCTTATTTCACCTCCACAAATTTGTTTTATTAGTTCAGAAGCTTTTATTAATCCTTCTTCAATTGAAAGGGGATCTATTCCTCTTTCGAATCTGAATTTTGCATCTGTATCTATATTTAATTGTTTAGAGGTTTTTCTTATTGAACGTGGTAAAAAATAAGCAGATTCTAATAATATATTTTTAGTCGAATATTCTGTTCCTGATCTTGTCCCACCAATTATGCCACCAAGACCAAGGACTCCAGATCTGTCAGAAATAACGCACATATCATTTTCTAAAATATATTTTTTATTATCTAAGGCTTCGAAGCTTTCTCCTTTAGAAGAACTTCTAACAATAATTTCATTATCTATTTTATCTGCATCATAAGCGTGTAATGGTCTATTTAAGTCAAACATTACATAATTAGTAATATCAACTATCGCAGATATTGGTTTTTGGCCTAAAGACAGAATTTTATCTTTTAGCCATTTTGGACTCTCTTTATTTGTTACACCTTTTATTAAACAACTTCCAAATATTGTGCATCCTTGAGCTTTTTCTTTTTTTATTGTTACGTTTATATTTTGATTACCTCTATATTTTAAATTGGATTTTTTATTAATTTTTAATTTACCAGCACCAGCAGCAGACAAATCTCTAGCAATTCCTCTTACTCCTAAACAATCTGGTCTATTGGGCGTAATTGATAAATCTATTACTTTTTCAGAAGTGTTTTTAAAATATTTTTCTCCAATTTTATTTGCATATTTATCGTTTTTTAATTCTATAATTCCATCACTTTCATTGGATAATAGTAATTCTGACTCAGAACAGAGCATTCCATATGATGTTACACCTCTTATTTTACTTACAGATAATTTCATCTGATTTTTAGGAATAATCGATCCTGGAGGTGCATAAACAGTCAAAAGACCATTTTTTGCATTTAGGGCTCCACATACTACTTCAATTGTTTTGTCACTACCTATATCAACATCACATAACTTCAATCTGTCAGCATTTGGATGAGTTTTGGCATTTATAATTTTTGCAACAATAAATGTATCTAATTCAGATGTAGAGCTCTCAAAGCTTTCTACTTCTAGACCAATATTAGTTAATTTATCTATTATTTGATTATTGTTAAATTTTGTATCAAGATGGTTTTTTAACCAGTCAACTGTGAACTTCATCTACTTAGTCCTCTATAATTTGAAGGGACATCCAATGGATCGAAGCCAAAGTGACTTAACCATCTATAATCAGTCTCAAAAAAGGCTCTTAAATCATTAATTCCATATTTTAACATTCCAAGTCTGTCTATGCCAATTCCAAAGGCATATCCTTGATATTTACTTGGATTAACATTTACATTTTTTAAAACATTTGGATGAACCATTCCACAGCCTAGAATTTCTAACCATTTATTACCTTCACCAATTACTATCTTTCCATTTTTAATTTCATATCCTATATCTACTTCTGCTGAAGGTTCCGTAAATGGAAAATGACTTGGTCTGAATCTCATTTTAATTTTATCAACTTCAAAAAACTCCTTAATAAAATAATTTAAACATCCTTTTAAATGTCCCATATTTATATTCTTATCTATATGAAGTCCCTCAACTTGATGAAACATCGGAGCATGAGTTTGATCACTATCTGATCTGTAAGTTCGTCCCGGAGCAATAATTTTAAAAGGAGCTTTACCCTTTAGCATAGTTCTTACCTGAACTGGAGATGTGTGAGTTCTCAAAAGTAATTCCTTATTATTATCAAGGTAAAAAGTATCATGCATATCTCTAGCTGGATGGTTATCCGGTGTATTTAATGCTGTAAAATTATTATATTCATTTTCTACATCTGGGCCTTCCTCAACACTAAATCCTATTTCAGAAAATATAGATGAAATTTCATCTATTACCTGAGAGACTGGATGAATTTTACCAATTTCAATATTTCTTTCAGGAAGAGTTACATCAATTTTTTCTTTCTCAAGCTTTAAATTAATTTCTTTAGTTTCAATTTCTTGAATTTTGATTAATATTTTATTTTGAAGTTCATCTTTAATATTATTTAAATCTGAGGCTAATTTTTTTCTTTCCTCTACAGAAATCGAACCTAATTTTTTAAATTCGTTAGATATAATTCCATTTTTTCCAAATAGTTCGGATTTAATGTTATTTACTTTTTCAATGTTATTTTCTTTGTTAAGCTTATCGATATAATTATCTTTTATTTTTTTAATATCAGACATTTTAATAGAATATTTGTTAAAGGAAGAAAAACAATAGTCTTGATTAATTTAATGCTGCTTGAGCCTTTTTAACTATAGTTTTGAATGCTTCGGGGTTATCGTAAGCAATTTCTGCAAGAATTTTTCTATCTAATTTAATTCCTGATTTGCTTAAACCATTAATAAACTTTGAATATGTTATACCTTCTGATCTGACACCAGCATTAATTCTTTGTATCCACAATGATTTGAAATCCCTTTTTTTATTTCTTCTATCTCTATAAGCATACTGCATAGCTTTTTCCATTGCTTGTCTTGCAACTCTTATCGTGTTTTTTCTTCTTCCCCACTGACCTTTAACTGCTTTTAAAACTTTTTTATGTTTAGCTCTGCTTGTAACTCCTCTTTTAACTCTTGCCATTTTATCCTCTTAAGCTGTAAGGCATATAAGATTTTACTATCTTACCATCTTGTTTGGATAAAACAGTCGTGCCTCTTTGTTTTCTAATTTGTGAATTCGTTCTTTTAATCATGCCGTGTCTTTTTCCAGCCTGTGGGGTAATAACCTTACCTTTAGCTGAGATTTTAAATCTTTTTTTAGCTGAACTTTTTGTTTTTAACTTGGGCATAATTTTCGGGGTTATACAAATATTAAATTAAATTTACAACTAGAAATATGGCTTATAAAGGCTGGATTACCATAATCATTTGCTTTCCATCAAATTTTGGCTGAAGCTCTACTCTCCCAATAGTCTCCATATCTGCCTTAATTTTATCCATTAATTCATTGCCAAGGTTTGAATGTTGTAACTCTCTCCCTTTGAACCTTATTGTAAATTTGACTTTATCACCTTTTGCCAAAAATTTCTGAGCATTTTTAATTTTGAAAGTGTAGTCATGAACTTCTGTGACTGGCCTTAATTTTATTTCTTTTAATTCAATTTTCTTTTGTTTTTTTTTTGCTTTGTTAGCTTTTTTTTGTGCGTCGTATTTATATTTACCCATGTCCATAATTTTACAGACAGGTGGTTTTGCATTCGGAGCAATTTCGATTAAATCTAAACCTTCATTTTTTGCTTTATTGATAGCCTCATTTAAATTTAAAATTCCTAAATTTTCTCCATCACTTGCAATAACTTGAACTTCATTTGATGTAATCCTGTTGTTAGACCTTGGGCCTCTTGCTTTAGTTCTTTTTTGAAAATAATTTTGTTTAAAATCTGCCACTTAGATTGAAGGGGCTTTATTTAGATCTGCATATTTTTTTATAAATTCTTTCAAAGCCATATTTTCTTGTTTATTAGAATCCAATCTTCTAATAGTTACACTGTTGGAGTCAACTTCTTTTTTTCCACAAATCAATAACATTGGTACTTTTGTTAAAGAATGATCTCTTATTTTATAATTTAAATTGTGATTTTTAAGATCCACCTCCACAATCAAACCACTTCGTTTTAATTCCTTAGCTACACTTTTAGCATATTCATCAAAATCACTAGAGATTGGAATAACTACTGCTTGTAAAGGTGATATCCAAAATGGCAGCTTACCTGCATAATTCTCTATAAGGATACCTATGAACCTTTCTAAAGATCCAAATAATGCTCTGTGTAACATTACAGGCACTTTTTTAGTTCCATCTTTATCAACAAAAGAAGCCCCTAATCTACCTGGTAAATTTAAATCTACTTGCAAGGTTCCACACTGCCAATCTCTACCGATTGCATCTCTTAAAACAAATTCAATTTTTGGTCCATAAAATGCGCCCTCACCTTTATTGATTGAGTACTCTAGCTTTGTCGCTTTAATTGCCTCTAACAATGCAGCCTCTGACTTATCCCAAACTTTATCGTCACCAACTCTTAAATCTGGTCTATCTGAATATTTTAAAATAACATCTTCAAAACCAAGATCTTTATAAATTTCTAGAATTAAATTTGTAACACTCAAACATTCTTCGGTAATTTGTTCTTCTGTACAGAAAATATGTGCATCATCTTGAGTAAAGGCTCTTACACGTAATAATCCATGCAATGCACCTGAAGGTTCATATCTATGAACTTTTCCAAATTCTGACATCTTTAAAGGTAAGTCTCTATAACTTTTAAGTCCTTGATTAAATACTTGAACACACCCAGGACAATTCATGGGTTTAATTGCAAATACTTTTTCATCTGGTGTAGTTGAAGTATACATATTAGCTCCAAATTTTTCCCAGTGGCCAGATTTTTCCCACAAAGATCTATCAAGTATTTCTGGCGTATTTATCTCTTTGTAACCGTCGTGATCTTGTTTCATTCTCATATATGAAACTAATTTTTGGAACAAATTCCATCCTTTCTGATGCCAAAACACAGATCCAGGACTTTCTTCTCTAAAATGAAATAAATCCATCTCTTTTCCAATTTTTCTATGATCTCTTTTTTCTGCTTCCTCTATTCTCTGAAGATAAAGGTCTAATTCTTTTTGAGTTGCCCAACCAGTACCATATATTCTTTGAAGCATTTCATTATTAGAGTCACCACGCCAATAAGCTCCAGATACTTTTGTCAGTTTGAAAGCCTTACCTATTTTACCAGAAGATACTAAATGTGGACCTCTACATAAATCGTGCCATGTTTCGCCATGATGATAAACCGTAAGTTCTTCGTTTTTAGGAATGCTCTCAATTATCTCGGCTTTGTATTTTTCTCCAATTTTTTTAAAATGACTTATTGCTTTATCTCTCTCCCAAACTTCTTTTCTTGTTTTTACATCTTTATCTATTATCTCTGACATTTTTTTTTCAATCTTTTTTAAATCATCGCTAGTAAAAGGCTCTTTTCTTGCAAAATCATAGTAAAATCCATTTTCTATAACTGGTCCAATTGTTACCTGTGTGCCAGGGTAAAGTTCTTGAACAGCCATAGCCATTATATGTGCAGTATCATGTCTGATAACTTCTAAACCTTCTGGATCTTTAGCTGTAAATATTTTAATAGAACAATCATTTTCAATAACAGTATATAAATCTTTAAGTTCACCGTTTATGCTCATTACTAAAGCTTGCTTACCTAAAGACTTGCTAATTTTTTCAGCAACCTCAGTACCTGTTATACTTTTTTCAAAGTTTAATTTCTTTCCATCTGGTAGTGTAATATTTGGCATTAGTTTATTAATTTTTTATACTCTGAATAAGTAGAAAAACACATTTTTTCAACATTAAATTTTGAAACAACATTTTTTCTACCTTCTATGCCCATTTGATTGATAGTCTGTTCATCTAAATTCATAATTTCTATTAATTTTTTTGAAAGATCCTCAGAATTATTTGCTTCAAATAAAAATCCTGTTTTATTTTCATTTATAGTCTCTTTTGATCCCCCAATGTTACTTGCAACAATTGGTTTTTTCATTGCCTGAGCCTCAACAGATATTCTTCCAAAGGCTTCTGGTTCTATTGATGAGGAAACTATGATGTCTGAAACTTTGTAAGCTAATGGCATATTTTTACAATGATCTATGAATCTTACCTGGTTGGTTAATCTGTACTGTTCAACTAACCTAATAAGTTTCTTTTTGTAAAGTTCTCTTCCTTGATCGCTCCCAAGAATAATTACATTAAATACCTCGTGCCCTAAATTAATATTTACTTTATTAATAGCATCTAAAAACATTTCTTGGCCTTTCCATTCTGTTAATCTTCCAGGTAATAGAACGGTTTTTCTCTCAATTTTTAGTCCCCATGATTTAAATAATTCATCTTCCTCTGTTTCTATAGTAGTTGATGGATCAAAATAATCAGTGTTAATGCCTCTAAATATCACCAAGAATTTTTTTTTATCATTAAGGTATTCGGAATAGTTTTCTTTTATATGCGAAAATATAAAATTAGACCCAGCAATAATTAAATCTGATCTCAACATTACAGAATTATACAATTTTTTTAATTTACTTTTAAAATTATATGTTCCATGAAATGTGGTTACAAATTTACGTCGTGTGATTTTTGTGGCTAGCAAACAAGACCATGCAGGTGCTCTGCTTCTCGCGTGGACAATATTAATTCCATAAAATAAAATTATTAAAGAAATAATTATTGAATTAAAAAAAACCAAAATGGGGTTTTTGGAATTAACAGGTAATCTTATATATTTAACTTTTTTTTTATCTATAAACTTTGTTAGTTCACCACCGTTGCAAATTAAAAAAGATTTACAATCATTTTCATGTAGATAGTGTGCGATATCATAACAACCTGTTTCTGCGCCACCGTATCCAAGTTTTGGTATAACTTGCAGAACTTTCAATTTTGGATGCATATGGTAGAGTTATAATATTTCAAATCAATTTTAGTACTTTATATGAAAAAATTTAAATTTCTAAAAATTTCTAAAACAAAAAAACTAAGGTATATAAGCAATTATTATAAGAAAAATCTTTATATTATATTTTTACCAGGTTTTGCATCAGATATAGAAGGAGATAAACCTAAAAGATTTTTAAACTATGCTAAAAAAAATAAATTGGGTTTTTTGGCACTAGAATATTCTGGATACGGAAAATCTTCAGGTGAATTTACAAAAGGGAATATTTCCACTTGGGCAAATGATGCAAAACAGACTATTAAGAATATAGTTAAAAAAAATGATATAATTTTAATAGGTTCTAGTATGGGTGCTTGGATTTCTTTATTATTATTTAAATCAATTAAGATACAGATTAAAGGCTTTATGGGAATTGGCTCTGCTCCAGAATTTTTAACAAGAATAATGTGGAAAAAATTTTCAAAAAAAACAAAGAGTGAAATTATCAAAAAAGGTATTAGCAAAATTAAAAATGGTGGGTATGAGTATCTCATAACTAATCAATTAATTAAAGATGGAAGAAAAAAACAAAATAAAGTTTTGAATGTTAAAATTCCAATGAAAATACCCGTTACTATGGTCCATGGTCAAAAAGATGAAGTTGTACCAATTAAATACTCAAGAGAAGTTTTAAAAATCTTCAGCAAAGCAAAAAAAAAATTAAATATAATTAAGAAGGGTGACCATAGTCTCTCGTCAAAAAAAAATCTAAACATTATTTGTAAAGAGTTAGATAATATTGTTAAAAATACTAACTAGCTTGACCGACTAATTTTTTGTTTGATATAGGATTTTCTAACTTATCTAACATTTCTTTTGGACAAACTTGGACGAAATTATTTATTTCATTTTCAAAATTCTCAACAATTTTATTCGAGATTGTTGAATTTGTTTCTATCGCATGCTCTTGAATTAATTTCCTTAGGTGCTCAATCCAAAATTTAGTTTCTGGAGTTTGCCAAACTACACTTTCAGGATTTACTTTTTTATCAAATTGATTTTCAGGGTCATAAATAAATGCCATACCTCCTGTCATGCCAGCTCCAAAATTATCGCCAATATCTCCTAATATAATAATGTTTCCACCTGTCATGTATTCACAACCATTTGAATCACAACCTTCTACTACTGCAGTTGCACCTGAATTTCTAACAGCAAATCTCTCTCCTGCTTGTCCTGCTGCTAATAATTTTCCTGAAGTAGCTCCATACAAAACAGTATTTCCAATAATAGTATTTTCATTTGAAACAAGGTTGCTTTCATCTTGTAATTTAATCACAATAGTTCCACCTGATAATCCTTTGGCAACATAATCATTTGCATCCCCTTTTAAAATTAGTTTTAATCCTTTAATGGCAAAAGCACCAAAGGATTGGCCTGCCGAACCTTTAAAATTTAATTCGATCGAATTTTCATCAAGATTGTTATTTCCAAATTTTTTGTACAAATGATAAGAAATTCTAGTACCAACTGCTCTATCAGTATTTTGAATTTCAAATTCTTGATTTATTTTTTCTTTTTTATCTATTTTGTCTTCTATTTCTGGCCATAATTTTTGATCTAAAGTATCTGGAACAGAATTAATTTCAGGTTTCTCACAATATCTTTTATTTTTTCCAGGATCTGCCTGAACAAAAAGAGGATTTAAGTCTAGATCATCCAAGTTTGGTGATCCTTTGCTTACTTGCCTTAGTAAGTCAGTTCTTCCAATTACTTCATTTAAAGATTTGAATCCAAGATCAGCAAGTATTTCTCTTACTTCCTTTGCTATAAATGTAAAAAGGTTTACTACTTTTTCAGGAGTTCCTGTAAATTTCTCTCTTAATTTATCATCTTGTGTGCAAACACCCACCGGACATGTATTTGAATGACATTGTCTGACCATTATACATCCCATTGCGACTAAAGCAGTTGTTGCTACGCCAAATTCTTCTGCTCCCATCATGGCTGCAATTACAACATCTCTTCCTGTTTTTATTCCACCGTCAGTTCTAAGCGTCACTTGATGTCTTAAGTTATTTAAAGTCAATACCTGATTTGCTTCTGTTAATCCCATCTCCCAAGGAACTCCAACATATTTAACGCTTGTCTGTGGAGTTGCTCCTGTACCTCCTGAGTGCCCTGAGATTAAAATTATGTCTGCTTTAGCTTTTGCAACTCCAGCAGCTATCGTTCCAATTCCTGATGAAGCAACTAATTTAACTCCAACCCTAGCCTTAGGATTTATTTGTTTTAAATCATAAATTAATTGAGCTAGATCTTCTATTGAGTAAATATCATGATGTGGTGGAGGTGATATTAAAGTAACTCCTGGCGTTGAGTGTCTCAATCTCGCAATTTCATCCGTGACTTTAAAACCTGGTAATTGTCCACCTTCACCTGGTTTAGCGCCTTGTGCAATTTTGATTTCAATCTCATTACAATTATTTAAGTAATTAATTGTTACTCCAAATCTAGCTGATGCAATTTGTTTAACCCTTGAATTTGCACTATCTCCATTCTCCATAATCTTAAATCTTTTTTCATCTTCTCCACCTTCACCACTACAAGATGCGCCTTTAATTCTGTTCATACCAACAGCAAGAGTTTCATGTGCTTCTTTAGATAAAGCTCCATGAGACATACTTCCACTTCCAAACCTTTTTAATATATTAGATGCAGGCTCAACATTAGATATATCGATAGGATTTTTAGATTTAAAATCTACTAAATCTCTTAAACTTATTGGATTTAGATTGTAAATACCTTTTGTGTATTTTTTATATATTTCATAAGATCCTTGTCCAACAGCAGTTTGCAGTAAATGAATTAGTTTGCCTTGATACTGATGTGTTTCACCATTTTTTCTATATCTGTAAATACCTCCAATTGGTAAAATATTTGAATTATTGAAAAATGCTTCTTCGTGTATAGTTCTAATTTTCTTTTCTATTCCTTTTAAACCAATTCCAGAAATCTTCGATAACATTCCAGGAAAGTAATCTTTCACTATTGTTCTGCTTAGTCCCACAGTTTCAAAATTACATCCACCTCTGTAAGAACTTAAAACAGAAATTCCCATTTTAGACATTATTTTAAGAAGACCGAGATTGACTGATTTAATGTATCTTGAAACACATTCATCAAAAGTGAAATTTCCAAATAATTTCTTAGAATGTCTTTGATATAAGCTATCAAAAGCTAAATAAGGGTTCACTGTAGTAGCACCAACACCAATTAATGTTGCAAAAGAGTGAGTATCTAAAGCATCTCCAGTTTGAACATTAATAGAAACATAACCTCTTAAACCTAATTTAACTAAGTGTGTATTTATTGCCCCTATACATAAAAGCATCGGCATTGGCATTTTATTTTCTGAAATATTTTTATCTGATAATATTATCTGTTTAATTCCTTCTCTAACAGCTTGTTCAGATTTAACTTTGAGTAAATTTATTGATGTCTCTAAATCATCATTCTTGCTGAATGTACAATCTAAAACTTTATTATTATTTCCAAAAAATTTCAAAAATTTTTCAAATTGTGCATTTGATAATATCGGGCTATTTAAGACATAAATATTGTCTTTAGTTAATTTACTAAAATCTAAAATATTACCAAGGTTTCCAAATCTTGTCTTTAAACTCATAACTTTATTTTCTCTAAGAGAGTCAATTGGTGGATTTGTAACCTGACTAAAGTTTTGTCTAAAGTAATGATATAGAGGTCTATATTTGTCAGATAAAACTGCTAAAGGCGTGTCATCACCCATTGAGCCTGTTGCTTCTTTAGCATCTTCTGCCATTGGATGAAGAATTAATTCTAAGTCTTCTATGCTATATCCAAAACAATGTTGAAAATTCCTCAAACTTTGGCCTTCTAGCTCTACTTTTTCAGTTTCTGCCTCTAATTTTTTATCAAGATCAATAATCTGATTATTGTAATGCTTATATTCTTTTGAAAGGTAGTTTTTTATTTCATCGTTTGAATATACTTTGCCTTTTTCTATTCTTACTCCTAATATTTCTCCAGGTCCTAATCTTCCTTTGGATACAATTTTTTTCTCATTTAAATCTATCATTCCTGTTTCACTTCCTGCAAAAAGAAGTTTGTCTCTTGTCACTGTATATCTAAGTGGTCTTAATCCATTTCTGTCAGTTGCAACAATCACCCATTCATTATCTGTTGCAGCTATAGCAGCTGGCCCGTCCCAAGGCTCCATGGTACTATTTAAAAAATTGAATAGTTGTTGATGATCTTTTTTTAATACCTTATTTTTTTTTGACCAAGCGTCTGGTATTAACATTAATTTTGCTAGAGGAGCAGGCTGTCCAGAAATATTTAATAACTCAAAAACATTATCTAATGATGCAGAGTCAGAATTTCCAGCTGGTATTACAGGCTTAAGGTTCTCTATATCTTCGAAAACTGGACTAAACATCTCTTCTTCGTGAACCTTCATCCAATTAACATTTCCTTTAAGGGTATTTATTTCACCATTATGCGCTATAGATCTAAAAGGTTGAGCTAAGTCCCAACTAGGCGCAGTATTGGTTGAAAATCTTTGATGAAATATTGCATACCTAGATATAAATCTTTCATCTTTTAAGTCAGTATAAAAATCTGACAAAGCTTCTGCTAAAAACATTCCTTTATAAATGATAGATTTAGAACTAAATGAACATATATAAAAATTATTTAATTGATTATTGAGAGCTTCTTTTTCAATTACTCTTCTAGTTTCATACAATTTTTGTTCCAGAGATTTATTGACAACTTTTTTGTCATTGTATGTGAACAATACTTGAGTAATTTCAGGTCTTGTTTGTTCAGCTTTTTCTCCTAAGACAGAGGGATCAACAGGAACTTGTCTCCAGCCATAGATACTAAAATTTCTCTTTGTTAGTTCACTTTCAACAATAGTTCTACATTGCTCTTGAGCGCTATAATCATTTCTTGGTAAGAAAATCATACCCACACATAGTTCGGAATTATCATGTTTATGACCAGTGACTTCAATTTTTTCCTCAAAGAAATCTTTAGGAATTTCAATATGAATTCCAGCACCATCTCCTGTTTTTCCGTCTGCATCGATTGCACCCCTATGCCAAACAGCTTTTAAGGCATCGATTCCATATTCTACCACTTTTCTTGATTTTAGACCTTCGGTGGATGCTACTAAACCTACACCACATGCATCATGTTCCATTTCTTCCGAGTAAACATGATTACTTTTTAAAATTTTTAAATTTTTATTTCTTAATTTCATTAAGCAACTCTAAGTTTTTGTTTACTTTGTAAATAATTATCAATTGATGTTGCGGCGTCTCTTCCGTCTTTTATACCCCAAACCACTAAAGATGCTCCACGAACTATATCTCCGGCTGCAAAAACTCCCTCTATACTAGTTTCCATTGTATCGAAATCTGCTTTTATTGTTCCCCATCTTGATACTTGTAATTTTTCCTCATTAAATAATTTTGGAAGATCTTCTGGATCAAATCCAAGTGCTTTGATTACAAGATCAGCTTTAATTTCAAAATCTGAATTTTCTTCCACAACTGGTTTTCTTCTACCGCTATCATCTGGCTCACCCAATTTCATTTTGTTAACAACTACACTTTCAATTTTATTTGTTCCCTTAAACTCTTTAGGGCTTGTTAACCAAATGAATTCAACACCTTCTTCTTCTGCATTGCCAACTTCTCTTGCTGATCCTGGCATATTTTCTCTATCTCTTCTATATAAACATTTTACAGATTTAGCATTCTGTCTCACTGAAGTCCTTAAGCAGTCCATTGCTGTATCTCCACCTCCAATTACTACAACATCTTTGCCTTCAGCATTTAAAGTTCCGTTATCAAATAACTCAACTTTATCACCTAGTCCTTTTTTATTTGATGCTGTCAAAAATTCCATGGCAGGGAAAATATTGCTCAAATCATTACCAGGTAGATTAACCTCTCTAGCTTTATAAACTCCTGTAGCTATTAAAATTGCATCATGTTTTTCTCTTAACTCCGTCAAGCTGGAATCTTTTCCAACTTCAAAGTTTAAAACAAATTTAATTCCGCTTTCTTCCAAAAGTTTTATTCTTCTTTGAACAACATGCTTTTCTAATTTAAATCCTGGGATACCATATATTAGTAGCCCTCCAGCTCTGTCATAACGATCATATATAGTTACCTTGTATCCTTTTTTTCTGAGTTGTTCTCCACAAGCAAGTCCAGCAGGACCAGAACCTACAATTCCTACACTCTCATTTTTTTCACTATTTATTTCTATTGGTTTAACCCAACCATTTTCCCATGCTTTCTCTGTGATATATTTTTCTATTGATCCAATAGTTACTGTTCCATGACCCGATTGCTCTATTACACAATTTCCTTCACACAGCCTATCCTGGGGGCAAATTCTTCCACAAACTTCTGGCATGTTGTTTGTGCTTTGTGATAATTGATAAGCTTCCTCATATCTTCCCTCAGCAGTTAGTTTAAGCCAATCTGGTATATTATTACTTAATGGACAATGAACTTGGCAAAATGGTACTCCACATTGGGAACATCTGCTTGACTGCTGAACAGCTCTATCTTTTAGAAATTCTTGATATATTTCATCAAAATCCTCTTTTCGGTCTGATATATCTCTTTTAGGTGGATTTTGTTGACCTATATCAACAAACTTAAGCATTTTTTCTGACATGGTGGACGCTGTATATACGATAAAAATTTAATAATAAACAATTACAAGGTCATAAATATTGACTAATATTCCACAAAACTTAAGTAAATCAGCGGTTTTTTCTTATTATGCATAGATGATATGCAAATATGTAATTGCTTTAATTTGGTTACAATTTCATTATGAAGTATCGGATCTAATGATTTCAAAATATTTAGAGACGCTAATTTTATCAATTATTCAAGGAATATCTGAGTTTATTCCAGTTAGCTCGTCTGCACATCTTTTAATTATATCAAGATTGAGTGACTTCAATGTTAGCAACCTACAATTAGATATTAGTATGCATTTAGGTTCTTTGTTAGCAATTATTTTATTTTTTAGAAAAGAGTTAATTAATATCATTAATAATAAAAATATATTTCTACTAATAATTCTTGGGTCTATACCATTAGTTATTATTGGATATATTTTTTACTCCACAAATTTAATTGATCAATTTAGAAACTTAAAAGTTGTCGCTTGGACAACTTTAATTTTTGGAGTTTTATTATACTTTTCAGATAAATTTGAATTGAAAAATAAAATTTCTTCTGAATTAAATATTAAAAGTATTATTATAATAGGATTATTTCAGATTTTAGCTATTATTCCAGGAGTCAGTAGATCAGGGATAGTAATTACAGCTTCAAGATTTTTAAAATTTGATAGAGTTGAGTCATCAAAGATAGCTTTTTATTTGTCTATTCCAGCTTTAGCAGGTGCAAGTGTTTTGGGATTTAAAGATGTTGTTAATGACCAAATAAATTTTGATACTATATTTATTTTTTCTACTTTAGCTTCATTTTTATTTTCTTACTTTACAATTAAATATTTTCTTATTTATGTAAAAATGTTTAGTTTGAGTTTTTTTGTTATTTATAGAATAGTTTTAAGTATTATTCTTTTCACAATTATTTACTTATAATTTTTTGACGTTGGAGCAACTTGAGAAAATATTACAGCAATTAGAATTAATACACATCCTATAATATTATTTATGTTAAGAACTTGACTTAAAATAATCCATCCAGCGATTGTTGCAAACACACCTTCAAGAGAGTAGATTATTGCTGCAGGAGCTTCTTCAATATTTTTTTGTGCAAACATTTGTAAAGTAAAAGCAATTCCTCCGGATAAGACGCCTGCATATAATATTGAGCTATACTCAGTTAAAATTTTTGTAATAACTATTTCTTCTAAAAAAAAAGCAAATATAAGAGATAAAACAAAAACAAGAGCTGCTTGTAATGCTGCATAAAAAATTGGTATATTAAATTTCTCCATAAATTTCCCGGCAAAAATTATATGTAAAGCCCAAAATAGTGAGCATAGAATAACTAAAGCATCACCTATCATAATTTCTGAGTTCGAAAAATCACTTAAAAGGTATACACCTATTATACATAATCCAATTGAAGGCCAAAGACTCCAATGGACTTTAATAGAATATATAAAAAATAACAAAATTGGGACTAATGGAACATAAAAAACTGTAAAAAAAGCAGCGTTAGCAATATTCGTGTATTGTAACGCGGCTTGCTGCAAGTAGGTGCCCAAAAATAATGATATACCCATTAAAAATAAATATTTTAAAAATAATTTTTTATTAGAATTGATTTCATAATTAATTTTTTTTCTCTCTAAAATTAAAGCAATGGGTAGGACTGTGAGAAAACCAACAAAAAATCTAGATGCATTGAATGTTAATGGACCAATATTGTCCATTCCTGTGTCTTGAGCAATAAAAGCAGTACCCCAAATAAATGTTGTTATCAAAGCGCATATAAGCGATGTAGTTTTGGACATTAATTTAATTAAACTTAAATAATATTATTCATTCTACAACAGCTATCAAAATCCTCTTTATTGATATAACAACCAGCCATTTTTCTTATACCTGAAAACGCGCCTCTACCATGCATTACTCTCCAATTATTAAAAATTAGTAATTCACCAGGTTTTAAAATATGCCTCCACTGATATTGCTTTTGGTTTGCCATCGTATCAAATACTTTAATTGCTTTATAAAAATTAATTGTTTTCTGATTAGTTTCTCTGAAAGGCGCTCTATCGTAATTATTAAAACTAATTTGATCAAAATTATTTTTTTCATTTAATTTTATTATTGGTCTTTTTGCTTCAAGGCAAACACCATCCCCAATATAAGAACCTTTAACTTTTGTAGTTGTTAAAGTTTTAAAATGTTTTTTATATTTTTGTTTAATTTCACTTGCCAATTTAAATCCATCTACCATTATAGAATCTCCACCTTTAGCTTCATACTTACAACAAAGTAGTAATTGTAAACCAGG
>CACGOO010000013.1 GCA_902574685.1 uncultured Pelagibacteraceae bacterium
AAAGTTTATTAAACGAAGGCGCAACTCCAGAAATAATTTCCAAAAATTTGGCTGAACTAAAAGCAAACAAAGTTAGTCAAAAAAATTATGATGTTCTAGTTCTTGGCGCAGATAGCGTAATAGATTTAAATGGGGAATTAATTTCAAAACCTGAAAACAGAATAGAAGCCTTTAATATTTTAAAAAAATTAAATGGAAAAAAACATTCGTTGATAAGCTCAGTTTGTATATCTAAAAATGGATCAATGACATGGAATTATACAGATAAAGCTTATCTCACAATGAAAAATTTTTCAGACAAACAATTAAGTGAATATTTAGAAAGAATAACAGACGAGGCTCTGTATTCATATAATGTCTATCAAATTGAAGGAGAAGGTAGAAATTTATTTACATCGATTGATGGAGATGAAAATACTATTATGGGATTACCTATAATTGAAATTAAAAAGTATCTGGTTAATTATAAATGAAAAAATTTTTAGTTATTGGAAATCCAATAGATCACTCACTATCTCCAAAATTGCATAATTTCTGGATAAAAAAATACAATATAGATGCAATTTATGGAAAATTGGAGACACACAAAAGCGATCTACCTGAATTATGTGCAAACTTAAAACAAGGTCAGTTAAATGGTCTTAATGTAACTGTACCCTTTAAAAAGGAAATTATACCTTACATCAATGTCTTAAGTGGCCATGCTTTAAGAACAAAATCTATAAATACTATTTCTGTTGAGGATGGAAATTTAATAGGTCACAACACAGATATTGATGGTTTTGAACTTAGCATAAAAAAATTAAATTATAATGTAACCAACAAGACTGTAATCATTCTAGGTGCTGGTGGTGTAGTTCCATCAATAATATATGCGCTAAAAAGAATGAAAGCTTCTAAAATATTTGTGAGTAACAGAACGAAAGGCAAGGTTGATGAGTTAAAAGATTTATTTAATGACCTAATGGTATTGGATTGGGGTGGTTTAGTAGATTTTGATATAATAATTAACGCAACAAGCATAGGCTTAAAAAAAGGAGATGATTTTGAGCATGATTTTAGTCAATTCGGAAAAAACAAATTTTTCTATGATGTAATTTATGATCCACATGAGACAAAATTTTTTAACATAGGAAATCAAAAAGGTAATAATTTTGAAAATGGATTAAATATGTTCCTTTACCAGGCTCAGAAAGCTTTTAATATTTGGCATAATATTGAACCAGATATTGACGAAGAAACTATAAAATTATTAAAAAATTGAATAATGAGATTAAAAAATAAAGTTGCAATAATAACAGGATCAGCGTCAGGTTTCGGCAAAGGAATAGCTAAAAAATTTTCTAATGAAGGAGCAAAATTGATACTAGTTGATATTAATTTAAATTTATTAAAAAAAGTATCAAAATCATTATCCCAAGATCACTTTGTTGCAGACGTATCAAAAGAATCAAATTTTAAATCCTTATTAAAATATACTCTCAAAAAATATAAGACAGTAGATATAATTGTAAATAATGCTGGAATTACTCACAAACCAAAAAATATGGAGGATGTAACAGGAAAGGAATTTGATAAAGTATTTAATGTAAATGCTAAATCTGTTTACCTAAGTGCCAAATATTTTGTGCCTAGTATGAAGAGGTTAAGAAGAGGAGTAATTTTAAATGTAGCATCAACAGCAGGTCTATCTCCGAGGCCTAAATTAAATTGGTATAATGCTAGCAAAGGATGGATGATTACAGCAACAAAAGCTATGGCTATTGAACTTGCCCCTTTTAATGTAAGAGTTAATGCAATTGCACCCGTTGCCGGAGTAACGCCATTATTAAAATCATTTATGGGTGGAAATTCAGATAAAAAAAAACAAGCTTTTTTATCAACTATACCTATTGGTAGATTTTCGACGCCACAAGATATGGGAAATGCTGCCTGTTTTTTATGTTCAGATGAAGCCAGCATGATAACAGGAACTGTTTTAGAAGTTGATGGTGGAAGGTGCATATAAATAAATGATTAGAGTAGGTATCATGGGTGGCATAGGATCGGGCAAATCTTTCATTGCAAAATTATTTAGATATCCAGTTTTTAATGCCGATAAGGTTGTGAGCAAAATTTATAGAAAAGATAAAAATTGTTTTAAAAAATTAAAAAAAAAATTTCCAATTTATATCAAATCATTTCCAATAAAAAAAACTGAGCTAATTAAAATAATATCAAACGACCGTGATAACTTAAAAAAAATTTCTTCAGTAGTTCATCCAATAGTTAGAAAAAAAATGTCAATATTTCTTAAAAAGAATAAACATTCAAAAATGGTAATTTTAGATATTCCTCTTCTCATAGAAAATAAAATTAATAAAAAAAACGATATATTGTTATTTGTAAATGCAAAAAAAAAAATTATTTTGAAAAGAATTAAGCAGAGAAAAAATTATAACAAAAAAATCTTTAATAATTTAAAACAAAATCAGTATGCGCTGTTAAGAAAAAGAAAATTGGCAAATTATATTATAGATAACAATTTCTCAATAAATATAATGAGGTCTAAAGTAAAGTTATTAAAAAATAAAATTATTTATGAAAGAAATAGTTCTTGATACAGAGACAACGGGATTATCTATAAAGGATGGTCATAGAATAGTTGAAATAGGTTGTATAGAGTTAAATAATTTAATTCCCACAAAAAAAGTTTTTCACTGTTATCTAAACCCAGAAAGAAAAGTTTCAGAATCTGCATTAAAAGTTCACGGATATACCGATGAATTCTTATCAGATAAAAAAAAATTTGTTGATATAGCAGATGAATTCTTAGAATTTATTGATGGTAAGAAGATTATAATACACAATGCAGAATTTGATATTAGCCATCTTAATAATGAATTATCTTTAATAAATAAAAAAAATCTTATTAAAGAAAATGTTGTTGATACACTAGAAATTGCTAGAAACAAATTTCCAGGTTCAAGTTCAAGTTTAGACGCGCTTTGCAAAAGATATAGAATAGATAATTCTAGAAGAAAAAAACATACAGCACTAATTGATTGTGAGTTGCTCTCAAAAGTCTATATAAATCTAATTGGTCAAAAAGAACCGATTTTTCAATTTAAAAAAGAAAATGGATTAAATGATTTAGTATCTAATAATACAAAAAAATATTCTAAAAAAGTTATTAAAATTTCAGATCAAGAACTCAAAAGTCATAAACAATTTTTAAAAACAAACTTAAAAAAAAATTTCTATTAATTTAATTTTTGTTGATAGAGCTTCTCAAAGTCAACTTTTTTTTCTAATTTTAAATCAGGAAATCCAGAGTCCTTTATAATGTTGAGAAAAATCTTTTCTAGGCCTGGATATATTTCATTTTGAACATCACAAAGAATGATTCTTTCTAATTCTTTTTTTTTTAAAGTTTTATCTTTAATTTTAATTACTGTTGCATACAATATTTCAAAATAAGATTTCCTTTTATTTCCACTTGGGTCTTTGTAATTAATTTTTGTAATAATCTCTATCATTTCATCTTTTAAGGGATTGGTTGTAATATTTATACCTAGAGAATATTTAGTAATATATTCTCTACTAAAAATAAATGTTTCAGCATTTGATATTTCAACTGAAAGGTCTTTAATATATTTTAATATAATTTCATACTTTTTTGTCATTATCATCACTTATATCTTCATAATCTCCTTCAATAAAATTTTTATCTTCTCCTTTTTTTTTGTTTTCTTGTTTCTTTATAAATCTACCTAGAATAATTTTTCTAGTTAAGGGTATTACTAATAATGAACCTATAAAATCCGTAGCAAATCCTGGTAATATTAGTAAAATAGCCGCAAATGCAAGAGTTGCTCCTGAAATAATTTCATATATCGGCATCTCGTTTTTTAATAATTGTCCAATTCCAGATTTTAAAGTATTAAAACCTTCATATCTTGCATAAGCAACTCCAACCACTGCAGTTGTTAATATTAATAAAACTGTATTAAATGCGCCTATTTGTGATCCTATTTTGATAAATAAATATATTTCAATGAGTGGAATGCCGATAATTAAAATTAATGCTGTGTTCATTTGTCTATAATTTAATTAGCAGGTTGAAATTTATCAACATAGTAAATATTATACATATATGAGTTATAGCTTTGAGTACATCGATATCATTCTTCTTGCAATGATTGCTGGCTTCATTTTTTTGAGGTTGAGAGGAATTTTAGGTAAAAAAACAGGTTTTGAGGAAGATATTGATTCAAGTTTTGCTCATGAAGCTCCACCTCCAAAATCAACAGTTGATTTAAATGCAAGCACATTTGATGAAAACGCAAAAAAAGAATTTGTAAAAGGTGCAAAAATTGCATATGAGACTATTATTACAAATTTTGCCAAGGGCACATTAAAAGATATAAAAACCCTATTAGATAAAAGTGTTTATCAACAATTTGAAGATGCAATCAAAGATAGACAATCTAAGAAACTTTCATCTCAAACAACATTTATTGGGATTAGTTCTGCAGAAATAAAACAACATGAACAAAACAAGAATATGCTCGAAGTAACCGTTGAATTCGTAAGTGAGATAATTTCATGTGTAAAAGACAAAGATGATAAAGTAATATCGGGTGATCCAGAAAAAATTAAAAAAGTATTAGATACTTGGAAATTTTCAAAAGATAGTAGATCTTCAAATCCTAACTGGTTATTAATTGATACACAAGCTTGACGAATAAGCTATCAGACAAAGATAAAAAAGATTGGCAAAAATTCTTAGATAGTTCTGAAAAACTTCAGAGCAAAGACGTGGACCAAGTAAACCACCAGACAATTTTTGAAAGATCAATCGATCTTCATGGATTTACTTTAGAAGAAGCTAACAAAAAAATTTCAGAATTTATTGAAAATTGTTATGTAAATAAAATAAAAAAAATAAATGTTATTACTGGTAAGGGAATGAGATCGAAAAATTTAGATGATCCTTATCAATCTAAAGATTTGAGTATTTTAAAGCATTCAGTACCAGAATATATCAAAAATAATCCTGAATTAATGAGTAAAATTATTAGGATTGATTTAGATTCAGTTTACAGTCCTTCGAAAGGAAATTTTGATATATTTTTGAAAACTATAAAATAAACTTTGAAAGATCAGTATCTTTTACTAATTCACCAATATTTTCTTTAATATATTTACCATCAACAGTTATTTTCTCTCCAGCTCTATCAGTAGCTGTAAAACTGATTTCATCCAATACTCGTTCGATAATTGTGTGCAATCTTCTAGCACCTATATTTTCCACAGATGAATTTACTTCACTTGCGATGTGAGCAATTGTATTGATCCCATCTTCTGTAAATTCTAAATCTACATTTTCAGTTTTTAAAAGTGCTTTGTATTGTTTAATTAAACTATTATCAGGCTCTTTTAATATTCTAATAAAATCATCACTATTTAGTGCATCAAGCTCAACTCTAATAGGTAATCTTCCTTGTAATTCTGGCAAAAGATCAGAAGGTTTTGCTAATTGAAAAGCACCTGAAGCGATAAATAAAATATGATCTGTTTTAACAGGTCCATATTTTGTGCTAACAGTTGTACCCTCAATTAATGGTAATAAATCTCTTTGAACACCTTCTCTTGAAACATCACCTCCAACCCTATCTGTTCGTGCAGAAATTTTATCAATTTCATCTAAAAAAACGATACCATTATTTTCTGTTGAATCTTTTGCTGACTTTATAATTTTGTCTTGTTCAATGAGTTTATCTGACTCTTCATTAATTAAAATTTCATGAGACTCTTTAACTGACATTTTCTTTTTTTTGGGTTTTTGACCCATTGATTTACCAAGCATATCAGAAATGTTAATCATTCCTACATTTGCACCTGGCATTCCAGGTATTTCAAATGATGGCATTTGATTAGATTCGCTAATGGCTATTTCGATTTCATTATCATCTAAATCCCCATCCCTTAGTCTTTTTCTAAAGCTTTCTCTTGTTGCAACACTTGCTTTACTGCCTACCAGTGCATCTAACACTCTTTCTTCAGCTAATTTTTGTGCTTGAGCATGAACCTCTTTTCTTTTTTTTACTTTTTCCATTGCAATCGCTATTTCTAAAAGATCTCTTACAATTTGCTCAACGTCGCGTCCTACATATCCAACTTCTGTAAATCTTGTTGCTTCTACTTTTACAAATGGTGCTTCTGCTAATTTAGAAAGTCTTCTAGAGATTTCAGTTTTACCAACACCAGTAGGTCCAATCATTAAAATATTCTTTGGAAGAACCTCGTCTTTCATATCATCTTTTAATGCTTGTCTTCTCCATCTATTTCTTAAAGCAATAGCAACAGCCCTTTTGGCTTTGTTTTGCCCAACAACAAACCTATCTAATTCTGATACAATTTCTCTTGGTGAAAGGGAATTTGTTATTGTGGTATTTTCTTTTTCTACTTTTCCTTTAGGAAATGTTGTTACATTTGAGTTTTCCATTATATTTTCTCCATACTCAAATTATCATTAGTAAATACACATATGTCAGAAGCGACTTTAATTGACTTTTTTGCAATTTCTTCAGCGGACATATTTGTATCCATTAAAACCTTAGCAGCTGCTAAAGCATAATTTCCGCCTGAACCAATTCCAATAACATCACCTTCAGGCTCTAAAACATCACCTGTTCCAGAAATTATAAAACTTTTTTCTTTATCACCTATTGCCATTAAGGCCTCTAATCTTCTTAAATATTTATCTGTTCGCCAATCTTTTGCCAATTCTACAGCAGCTCTCGTTAAGTTGCCTGCATGCTTTTCAAGTTTTGATTCTAATCTTTCAAACAAAGTAAGTGCGTCTGCAGTTGATCCAGCAAATCCTGCGATCACATTTCTTTTCTCAATTTTACGAACTTTGTTGGCTGTTTTTTTAATAACAGTGTTACCCATACTAACTTGACCATCACTGGCCACAACTACGTCATTATTTTTTCTTACAAGTACAATTGTTGTCATGGTCTATAGATGGATATGAATTTCAATAGTTCAAGCCTAGGTTTAGTATTATTGATATAATCAAAAATACCTATATACCTAATTTAAATTATGAAAAGAAAAGCAAAAATAGCAAGAAAAACAAAAGAAACCAATATCAGCGTGGACCTTAATATTGATGGCAAAGGTAAGTACAAAGTTGACACAGGAATAGGTTTCTTAGATCACATGCTCGAGCAGTTATCGAAGCACTCATCTATGGATTTAACTGTTAAAGCTAAAGGTGACACACACATTGACCTTCATCACACAACCGAAGACACTGGAATTGCTATTGGTGAATGCTTAAAAAAAGCTTCAAAAAAATTTGTAGGTATTAAAAGATATGCTCACATCTTATTACCGATGGATGAAACTT
Source organism: uncultured Pelagibacteraceae bacterium (assembly GCA_902574685.1). Lineage (GTDB taxonomy): Bacteria > Pseudomonadota > Alphaproteobacteria > Pelagibacterales > Pelagibacteraceae > Pelagibacter. The sequence continues at coordinate 7,403 of CACGOO010000013.1, forward strand.
TAACAAGAGTTGCAATAGATGTTTCAAACAGACCTTATTTGATATGGAACGTAAAATTAAAAGTTGAAAAACTTGGTGAAATGGACACTGAATTGTTTAAAGAATGGTTCCAAGCATTTTCACAAGCCGCTGGAATTACTTTGCACGTTGAAAATATTTATGGCGATAATAGTCATCACATTATAGAGTCTTGTTACAAAGGACTAGCTAGAACTTTAAGAGCTGCATTAGAATTGGATCCAAGAAACAAAAGTACAATTCCATCTACTAAAGGGTCTCTATAAGATTAATGGACGTCACAATTGTTGACTATAAATCGGGCAATATTAGCTCTGTAATCAACTCCTTTAAGGAAGTTGCTGAAGATAAAGTTAATATCGAAGTAACTTCAGATTTAAATAAAATTAAATCTAGCGATAAAGTAGTTCTGCCGGGACAGGGATCTTTTAAGAGCTGTATTGATGGTTTAAATAGCATAAATGGTTTGATTGATACTTTAAGTGAATTCGCTCTAAATAATAAAAAACCACTTCTTGGTATTTGTGTAGGACTCCAAATGTTTGCAGATGTTGGATATGAGGAGGTTGAAACAAAAGGTTTAGGATGGATTTCAGGAAAAGTATCTAAAATTGATAATCAAAATGGAAAATATAAACTTCCACATATTGGTTGGAACCAAATAAATATTGTTAAAAATAGTAAAATTTTTAAAGATATAGAAAATAAAGCTCACATGTACTTTGTTCACAGTTATGAATTTATTCCAAATGATAACTCAGTCACAGCAGCTACAACAGATTATGCATCAAATATAGTTTGTGCAGTAGAAAAAGAAAATATATTTGGAACTCAGTTTCATCCTGAAAAAAGTGACAAAACTGGTCTTAAAATAATTGATAATTTTATAAATTTGTAAAATGAAAAATTACTTATTAATAATATTCTTCCTCTTATTTGCGTGCCAAAACCCAAATAATTTTAAAAAAAATAATATAGACAACTTAAATAATATGAATGTGTCTAGTGAAGCTAAGGTAAAGTTAAAATGAAAATTTTTCCTGCAATAGATATTAAAGATAAAAAGTGCGTTAGATTAATCAAAGGCGATTTCGAAAATAAAACAGAATATGAAATGTCACCTGTGGATCAAGCTGAAAGATATAAAGAAAATGGATTTAAAAATTTACATATAGTTGATCTGGATGGTGCATTAACTGGAGATCCAGTTAATATTGATATTATTCACGATATTGTTGGAAAATTTGATCTTAAGATTGAAATAGGAGGCGGTGTAAGAAATTTTGAGACTATTCAAAAATATATTGATGTTGGTGTTGAAAAAGTAATTTTGGGAAGTGCTGCCATAAAAGATAGAAGATTTTTAGAAGAAGCTTGTAAAAAATTTTCAAATCAAATTGCATTAGGTTTAGATGCAAAAGATGGTCATCTAGCAATTTCAGGTTGGACTGAAGAGTCGGATAAATTAACAACTGAATATCTAAAAAAAGTAAATAATTATGGAGTTAGTAGAATTATCTATACAGATATTAATAGAGATGGAACTAAGCAAAGTCCTAATTTTGAAGAAACTCAAAAGGTTGCTGAGATTTCAAACTGTCCAGTAGTTATATCTGGTGGTGTTTCGTCAATTAATGATATTAAAAGAGCTAAAAATTTAAATAATATTGAAGGTGTTATAGTCGGAAAAGCTATATACGATGGAGATATAAAGTTAGATGAACTTGCAAAAGAAATAGATGCTTAAAAATAGAATTATACCTTGTTTAGATGTTAAAAATGGTCGTGTTGTAAAGGGTATTAACTTTGTTGATTTAAAAGACGCAGGAGATCCTGTAGAACAAGCAAAGATTTATAGTGATGGTGGTGCTGATGAAATTTGTTTTTTAGATATTACCGCTTCAAATGAAAATAGAGATACTATTTATGAAGTGGTAGAGAAAACTTCTAAAAAGTGTTTTGTTCCTTTAACAGTTGGCGGTGGTGTTAGAAGTATTGATGATATTAACAAATTACTTAATTGTGGGGCTGATAAAGTATCAATCAATACAGCAGCTGTTCAAAATTCAAAAGTTGTTGAAGATAGTTCTAGAAAATTTGGATCACAGTGCATTGTTGTTGCAATTGACGCGAAGAGAAAAGACGATGGATGGGAAATCTTTACTCATGGGGGCAGAAATCCAACGGGCATAAATGCATTGGAATTTGCATCTAAAATGGAGAAATGTGGGGCGGGAGAGCTTCTTGTAACTTCCATGGATAAAGATGGAACTCAGTCAGGATATGATATTGAATTAATGCAAAAGATATCTTCTATCGTGAATATTCCAGTTATTGCGTCAGGTGGAGTTGGAACTTTAGATCATTTAGTAGATGGAATAAAATCAGGTGCAAGTGCTGTTTTAGCAGCATCTATATTCCATTATGGCACTTATTCAGTAAATGAAGCTAAGCAATATTTGGCATCAAAAGATATACCTGTTAGGATTTAGTATGTTAAAGATTTTAGAAGATCTTATTACCCTTGCAAGAGAAAGAAAGAGTAATCCAGTTGAAGGTTCATACACTAATAAGCTTTTAGAAGATAAATCTTTAGCGAAAGAAAAGGTTTTAGAAGAGATAAATGAACTAATAGAAGCTATAGAGCAAGACTCAAATAAAATCCACGAGGCAGCAGATGTTTTATATCACTTAATCATGTACCTCGAAAAAAGTGGTATAAAAATTGAAGAAGTAATGGAAGAACTAAAAAAAAGACAAAAATGATATCACCTTCTGAGATTGAGGAAGTAAGAATTAAAGTCCAGAGTATTCCAGAAGCAGAGCTAGAGCCAAGAAGAAATATTTTTTATGAAGATTTAAAAAGAACTTGGGATTTGCACCTTCATCATCTTCACGATGACCATGAAAGATTAATATTGACTGAAATGTTAGTTTGGATTGACATGCGCTTGGAAGGTATTCCTGAAAAAGGAGTTAGATCTTGGATGTTTAGAGCAAAAAGAAGAGTTTTTTATGGAAATAAGGCTAGAAAAGGTGTGAAGTACGAAGATTTATGATGCAAGCTTATATAAATTGGGAAAAAAGACAAATTCAGTGGTGGAAGAAAAAATTTGGACTTTCTGAGCATGGACTTGCGTGGATATCTTTCATTAAGGGAATTTTAGTAGGATTATTAGTTTATCACTTTTTTATCAGCTAAATTGTACTTAGGTAAATATAGCCAAGTTATGATTTTCAGTAAAAAAAAAATGTCTATAATAATTATAAGTAATGAAAAATACATTTATTGATTTATTTGCTGGTTGTGGAGGATTATCTCTTGGATTAGAACAAGCAGGCTTTTATCCAGTTTATGTAAATGAACTTAATAATGATGCTTTAAATACCTATTTAATAAATAGATCTGAATATAAACACTTACATTTAAAAGAATTTCATTCAAATGATATTAAAGAACTTAGTGGTAGTAAAAAAAAATTAGAAGAACTCTCAAAAAATTTAAAATCCAAATTTAATATAAAAAAAGGTGATTTATCATTGGTTGTTGGTGGCCCACCATGCCAAGGTTATTCAGGTATAGGTCACAGAAGAAGTTATAAAGTTGATAAAGAAAGAATACCTTCAAATTATTTATATAAAGAAATGTATAAAGTGATTGAACACTTTAATCCAAAAGCATTTATCTTTGAAAATGTAAGAGGTTTACTCAGCGCTAGATGGACAAAAAATGGAGTAAAAGGAGAAATTTTTAATGATGTTTTAAAACAATTTTCTAAATTAAATAATTACAATTATGATTATTCTCTAGTTCAAAGTAAAGACTATGGTGTTCCTCAAAATAGGCCAAGAGTTTTAGTTATAGGAATTAGAAAAGATATTAAGTCTAAAATTAACAAAGAAGAATTGTTTCCAAAAAAAGATATAAGTTATCCTCATTTAGAGGAACTATTTAGTGACTTAATAGATAAAAATTATAACAAAGATTTTGTAACTAATTCTTACTTGTCAGATCCTAAAACAAAAATTCAAAAAATTTTAAGAACTAGAAAAAATAAAAATTCTTTCTTAAGCAAAGGAGACAAACTAACAGATCAAGAATACAGCAATCACTCACCAAATATAGTTAAAAAATTTAAGTCAATGTTAGAAAATAATGGAGTAATAAAAGATAAGTTTAAGACTAAAAAATTTGCTCAAAGACTTTTAAATAAAAGATGGAATGGTAAAGGTCCTAATATAACAGCAACATCTTTACCTGATGATTATGTTCATTATTCACAGCCAAGAAGTTTAACAGTTAGAGAATGGGCAAGACTTCAAATGTTTCCAGACTGGTATCAATTTAAAGGTAAAAGAACCACAGGCGGTTTAAGAAGAGCAGGCAATCCACAAAAAGGTATTTTTGATAGAGAGGTTCCTAAATATACTCAAATAGGAAATGCAGTTCCTGTTGAATTAGCAAAAAGAATTGGACTTAATTTAAGTAAAATTTTAAAATAATTTAAAGTAACTTAAGTCTGAATTTAATAGTTTGATATTTTTTTTAATATTTTCTCTAATTCCACCTTTATCAAAAGCATTTCTAAAATTATTATTAACACATTCATCTAATGAATAAGCTATACCGTTTTTACTTTTGAGACCCCAGTAATTTCCCCCTGTTAAATTTCTTACTCTTTGAACAGCAACACTGCTATTATCTAACTTTTCAATATTATTAATTTTTTGAGTTGGCACAGTTAAAAATGCATATGAAAATTTTTTGTAATCACTGGTGACTCTACTGTTTTTACCAACACTCACATTCTTTGCTGACCCTAACTCATAAATTAAATTATATAAAAAAGGTATTTGAGCATTATCATTCCAGTTAGTTTTACACTGCAAAATACAAACTTCAAATTTGTTATAGTCTTCAAGAACAAATTCATTAAACTTTTCAATTGCTTCGTTATTAAATCCACAAATTGTATTTATAAAATTTTGATTTTCTGGAAATACAAATCCTAATAAATCAGTTTCAGATGTATTTTCAAAGTTATTATATTTAATCGTAATTGAATTTCTAATTGCTTCAGGAAAAATTGGCTTACTAAATTTAAAGACAATGCCCCTAGTATTTGCCAATAAGAGATTTAAATACCACGTGCACAAACACTCCCATGCAGCACCTCCTCCACTCAAATCACCTTGCCCTCTTTTTTTTGATGATGTGCTCATGAAAATATCTCTTAAATTTTGACCCAATAGAAGAATTTTATCCTCACTTACTGCATTAACATCTTTACCTAAAATTTGAAGAATATCTTCTTTCCAGTAAGAGAAAGCATTTTGGAATGTTTTTACAGAAAAAATTTTTGAGATAGACAGTTCTCTTAATTTCTCAATTAAAACTAATTTTTTTTCTTTTTCTAAATTTTTTTTTATTTTTTTTTTCACAATTTCTGAAATTAAATATCTTCATTATGCCAGGTAAATAAATCAGCTTCAAAAGGTATATTTCTAAATTTTAATAATGCTTTATATTTTTTAAGTCTGTCCTCTTTTTTAGCACTTTTTAAATATGTGAGGATTTGATCATAGGTCAGTCCTTTCAATCTATCTTTTTTCACATCTACATATTCCTCATATTCCATACCTGCTATTGCATAGCCTTTATTAGGATCTATGTGTTCCGCATAACTGATGGTATCCTCAGTTTCTTTTAAGATATCGTACCAGTGAGCAACCTGATTTTTATTATCAAAAAGATAATCTCTTCTGTAATCAAACAGATTTAACTGCTGCATATTTTTGAAGTATTTAGATTTAGAAAAATGATTAACAATTAATAATATAATTTTTAATTATGTCTTAAGTATGATAAGATTAATCAGTCCTGATTTAGAAATTACTCTACTTGCTTGGACTTTAAATACAACGCTAAAGGAGAAATATGGCCATAATCACTCTTAAACCTTTAAGTAAAAAAGATCCAATTTTTAAAGGTAATTTTATGACTTTCTCCAAATCAAAAAATAGGAGAAAAAATGGACGAAAAAGAGAAGCAACTAAAACCAAACAAAAAAAAGGTTAAATGGTTTAACGGTAAAAAAAAACTTTTATTCCTAGAAAGTATAGGAAATCATAGGACACCAAGAGATGTTAAGCTTAAAAACCTTATAAAAGTTTTAGAAAAAAATGGTTTTGTAATAAAAAATAAAAAATAAAAAATTTCTATTGAATTTTTTAATTTAGCCCATACATTTATAATTGATAAAGATTTAATTCTTATCTAATGATGGGCTAAGCATAAACTTTAGCTTTCTCAGAGTTTATACTTAGCCCTTCATTGAACTTTATCGAAGACCTACTCCGTAGCAGTTGCTAATGTGAGATTCGGAATGAAAAGTTCTAATAATTAGCTCTTTATCCTTTGAAATAAACCAATTTAAGAACCTTAGGTTTTTATTGGCATGAGAAAGCAGTTGTATGGTTTTTTCTACCCTTTTAAATCTAAGGTTCAGAAAGGATAGAAAATGGCAGACCCATTAAAATATAAATCAATATCAATTCATATTGATTGTTACAAAAAAATAGATGAATTAACAAAAACTCTTGTACCAGGAGTAACAATCTCGAGAGCACAAGTGGTTAGAATGTTAGTTAATCTTGCAAATAATAAATATAAACAAGAAGTAATAGAAGAACTTAATCCTTTTACAGCAGCCGACCAAAAGTGGGAGGTTAACTAATGGACAAAATACATGAGATTAGAGTTGAAGAAGTAAGAGATATCGAGGAAGGTAGACATTACTATAGAGTTTATATGGAGATAAATGAAACAATTAAGATTATAGGAGAGTCAGATACAAAACCTCAATTAATCAGATACATATCGGAGGTATATTAATGACTATAGAATATTCATTTTCACCTTCTGAACTTGATTATAAAGCCAAGAAATGCTCAAGATGTTTTTATATTCACAAGCACAACAAAATTAATCCTGGTGATAGACCGCCACCAGTTTTTTCAAGTTTTGATGCGGTTCAAAAACCTTATTTTAAAAAAACAAATACAAAGTCTTGGTGCGACGACCTTCCAGATGGCGAAATTATGGATAGTGATGAACTACCTGGCAAAATAGTATCTGATGGTTTAGTTGATGATAAACAACGTAAATTTATCTTAGCTGGTAATCCTGATATTGTTATAAAATTTAAAGATAAAACTTTCGGAATAGTTGATTTTAAGACAACGGTAATTTCTTTAGATAAAGCTGAAAATTATAGGTTTCAACTGGAGGCTTATGCGCAAATATTTTCAAGCCCTGGATCAACCAAAAAAGCCAAAACACCAAAACTAAGTCCTATAACCCACATGGGTATTTTGCAATTTTATCCAGAAGAAATCACAAGCCATACTGATCATGATTGTGATTTAAAAATGAAAACATCTTACTCCGCACTTAATAGAGATGAGAGTGGTTTTTATAATTATATAACTAAGTTAATAGATTTATTGGAGCAACCTACTATTCCAAGCTTTAACAAAGATTGTAATTTTTGCAATTTTACAAAAAAACAAATTGATTTGGGAGCACATCAAAATGAAAAATAAATTAGATGAAATAATCAAAGAAAGATTAGAAAATAGACTCGAGTGGAGAAATTATCTTGGATGGTCTTTGACTCATAGAGATTTATATAGAAGTGCTAAAAAAGAATTTTATAAAGATAAACCTGTTTTGGATCTTATTTTAAAATTATATTTTCTTCCTTATAACACTATAAAGTATTTTAGTTATATTTGTGATCGTCATAAATTTGAAATGATTGAAACTGAAATAAAAATGTTACAAGAGAATAAAGATGAAAAAAAATAATAAAGATTTTAATAGAAACCCCAACGGATCTAACCAGTGGGTCCTCAGAAGTAATGAAGAAATCCAGAAAATAATTGATAGACATCCAACATGGACTAAAAAGGATTTTCGTGGTGAAGGTAAATTAAATCCCAAAAAAGAAAATGCTTTATTAACCAGAAAAGAAACTGAAAGACCTGGATTAAAGTTTGGTCATTATGGAAAAAGGAAAGTAGCAATTAATGAAATTTATAAGCATTCAACTGAGGAAAGTATTAAAGAATTTGAGAATAAACAAATAGATGAGGATACTTTTAGAAATAGAGCAAGAACTAAAAAACAAAGAGATTTGAATATTATTTAATGAAGTTTAGAGATTTTTTAGATTATCAAATAAAAAAAGGGAATACAAGTTGGGAAAGTAGAAGTGAAATTATTCGTGCATCAGGAAGTACCCAAAGTGGTCATACAGTAAGAGTTTTAAAAGAGTACGAAAATAAATTTCAGTTTGGACCAGTCACTGAAATTAAAAACAAAGAAATAAAAAAATATTTTGATAAACAACCTAAAGATAGCTTTATAAGTGTCGAGGGTGCAGCTAATCAAATACAAAAAGAATTACCAAAAGGAATAATAATTGGAGAAACAATTATTTATAACAGACTGAAAGATAAGTCTTTCAACACTAATAATTTAAAACCTCAAACACTAGATAACCAAGTATCCAAAACAGCTCCATATGATGTCAAAATTTCTAATGAGTTTAGGGAGAAATTAAAAAAACTTAGAGAGCCTGGTGTTTATTTATATATAGAAGTTACACAAAGAGGTGGGAATACACTAAGACTTAAAACTGGTGGAGAATTTTTTAAGATATCAGACAATTCATACCCTCCAAATGATGATAGTCTAAAACTTATAAAAAAGACTATAGAGGATAATAGAAGGTAAAAGACTAAAAAATAATTTTGAACAGTAGTTAACAGATTTTTTCATATATAAATTTACACTGCTTTTAAATAATACCCATGTAAATAACCATGTAGATCAATAGTAGTTTTAAAACTTTCTATTTCAGGAGCGTTCGGATCATAATTAGCAAGATCCAAGATCTCTTTCATTTCATTAGCTAACGGTTGTTTTGATAACCATTCATCCATTTTATTCTGATCTTCTTCAGAAGTTATTTTTCTTTTATAAATATCCTTTTGATCTGTATGAAATTTAGCATAATAAGCTGCATACCAATCTACATCTTTTACTAAACTTTCAACTTTATAAACCTCAAACTTATCTGAAGATAATTGATCAAGATGAAAATCATAACAGTATTCTTTAGTTTTAACATCAGCGTTAATAAAACCTAATTTTTCATCTTCATAAATTTTGAGTAACTGATCATATACTTTACTGGTTGGTTTTGAATAATCTACTCTTAATTCTTTTTCGGTATAAAATTGAACCTGGTCCTTTGTTTCCATAAACAAGATTTTTTTTGAAGGAAAACTTAGAGTAAATAATGGTTTTTTCTCTAAAGATTTTTCAATTAGACCATTGATAATTTTAATATGTTCTTTTTCAAAAAAACACTTAGGTCTTTGAAACCAAGGAGTTGTTACAGCACCTCCATAATCAATATAGTAACCATCTATTTCTAAATACTCTTTTCCTGGGGAATATGAATCAAAAACTGGAAACCAACCTAAACCACTTATATTTAGTGTGAAACAATTAACTGTTTTTCCTAATATATTATCAACTTCATTAACAAAACCCTCAGGTTCACCTTCTCTTTCCCCATCAATATTATAAAAATATTCTGTATAAGCTTCTCCAGCTTTTATTTTATCTATCAGGAAATGAGCATCTCCAATTGCTAAAGATAGACCATAGATATGAACGTTAGTATGCCATTGAAGATTTTTGTTATGTTTTTTCATTTAATGTCATATTATAATTTACCAGGTAACCAGGTTGAAAATATTGGAAAGAGTATCATTAGTATCCCATAAATTATTCCAACAATTGTAAATAAAGGAACTTCTTTGAAAGCTTTGGCTGGATTTTCTTTGATCACACCTGCAGCTGTGTAAATACCAACGCATACGGGGGGTGTTATCATTCCTATTCCTGCAAAAGCAACAAACACTACATAAAGATGAAGTAAACTCTGATTGAATGATAATGTGATTGCTGCAAAAATTGGGACAGTTAAATAAAATACAGGTACAATTTCAATAAACGTTCCAAGAATTAAACAAATAGCACCAAGCATAATCCAGAACAGATTTACGCTAACACCTTTGTCGGTGAAGAATGTAATAATTTTTTGAGGAGCCTGAGTGTATGTTAAAACAACACTTAAGAATGTTGCAGTTGCTATAATTGCAAAAATAACAGCTGTTATTATTGCAGTTTCCCTTAAACAGCTCATCAAAGATGAAAAAGTAAGTTCACGGTAAATTAAAAATCCAATTAGAACTGCATAAACTCCTGCAACTGCTGCAGATTCAGAAGGAGTTAGTATTCCAGCATATATTCCACCTAAAATTATCACTGGAGTTATCAATGCTGGTAGCGCAGCAATGAAAGAAGTTATTCTTTCCTTAAAAGATGCCTTTTCATCTGTTCTAATATGCCTGCATTTAAACAAAACTAGAAGGACCATCAAAACAAGCAGAACTAGGCCTGGAATAACTCCTGCAGCAAAGGTTTTTGATACAGGTACGTTAGTTAGAGCACTAAATAGTATTGCTGCATTGGATGGAGGTATCAATGCTTCTAATAGAGCTGCAGAGGCTGCTAGGACTACCACAAATGGGGTTGGATAACCTTGTTCAATCATCTTTGGCATCATGATTGTTCCAACCGCAGTGATTGCTGCAAGTATGGATCCACAAAAAGCTGCAAAGAATCCCATTGCAATAACCATTGCAACACCTAATCCTCCAGGCCAATGACCAACAAGTGTTGTTGTAAACTTAACTAGTCTTGATGCAGCGCCTCCTTTTAACATAGCCATTCCAGTAAAAATAAATAGTGGAACAGCGATAAGAACATGTTTTGTTAATGCACCAAATGAAACTTGAATTAGAACTGACCATGGTAAATTCAATCCTGCAATTGCAGCTAATGAACTTCCTAAACCAAATACTAAAAAAATAGGTACGGAAATAACTAATGTTGCAAGAGATAAAATAAAAGCCAATCCAAACATTTATTCTTTCCCTAAAAGTTTATTTAAATTATCTAAAATAAGCTCTAAAGAAGTTAATGCTAAAATTAAAAAACCAACTGGAAAAGCCAAAAACATCCACCAGATAGGAATGTTAATTTCTAATTCCATCATCTGTCCTAGATTGTAGTACATTCTAGTTGCATCAACTCCCGCCTTAAAGAAAACGCATGCAGAAATTAGAGCAATTAAATTTACAATTGTTCCAATAATATTTTTTGATTTCTCAGATAAATAATGACTTAAAAAATCTACTTTAATATGTTGACCTTGTTTTAATAATGGGCCAAGTAATGGAAAAACTAGCCAACTCACCATTACAGGTGGCAATTCAATAAACCACGCAAATCCTGTACCTGTGATAAATCTAGTTGTGGCGCTTAAAGCTAAAGCTGCCACCATTAAAAAGACGATGAACATTGCGAGCGAAATTGCAGCTTTTGCTAGCAAATTGTTAATAGCTCGCAATGCCCTCATAATCTATTTAGAAAAAGTTTAACTTCTTCTAATTGCTCTTAGCATATGCTTGTGCTGCCTCTAAAGCGTCAGCATCAATCATTTTGGCCATTGCTGGCATTACTTCATCTTTCATAAGCTTATCAAATTTAGCTTTTTCAGCCCCTGAAAGTGTAGTAACAACTCCACCTCTTTCTTGGAATTTTTTAAGAGTACTTTCTCCAGTATCCATAATTAAGTCAGTTGATCGTTTTCCAACTTCTTTACCAACATCCATTATGATTTTTTGTAGGTCTGGAGACAAACTATTAAACCAAGTTGAGTTTGCCATGATATATGCATCAGCATAATATTGATAAGGCTTTTGAGCGTATTTTAAAAATTCCCACCAGCTGTATGCTTCAATACTTCCTGGAGGACTATTTATTGTATCAATCATTCCAGTTTGTAATGACGTATAAACTTCACCAGTAGGCAATGATACTCTGTTTGCTCCTAAAGCATCCCACATTGGTTCTTCACTTTTTAAAAGTCTTCTAGCCTTAAGACCTTTCATAGCATCGATACCAGTTAACTCTTTAGCACTTGAAAAAGTCATTACAGGTCCAACTGGGTTATACATAACTAAAGTTGAATTAGTTTTTTTTGTTAATTCACCCCAAATTTCTTTTCCTTTAGGTGAATTTTGAAAAAAACCTCTTTGCTGTTCCCATGAATTAAATAATCCAGGAAATGAAGCAACGTTAAAGTTTTTATTTATTGGTGGAAAACTTACTACACCAACAATTCCTCCAAGTTCAACTGCACCAGAAGTTACTGCTCCCATTACTTCTCTAATACCAAACAATTGTTTAGATGGATAAACTTCTATTTTTAATTTTCCTTTTGCTCTTTTATTAACTTCATCAGCAAATATTTGCGCATGTTTTGCACTATGGTGCTTTGGACTCCAGTGAACTGACAAACGTCCTACTATTTCCGAAAAAGCAGCTGTAGAAGTAAGAACAAATGAAAAAATAAATGTTAAGCTTATAATAGCTTTATAAATTGATTTAAATTTATTCATTTTCCCTCTCTTTTTTAAAAAGCAATCTTATTAGTTGCATATATTTTAACAATGCAAAATTTTAAATATTTTAATAGAATACAATCTTAAAATGAAGCATAATGGTTTCACATTAATCGAACTATTAGTTGTAGTAGCAATAATTGGTATATTGGCAGCAGTTGGAGTTGTTGCGTACAGCGGTTATACTAAAAGCGCAAAGCAAAATGTATTAAAAACTAATTTTGCAAATATAGAGAAAAAAATTAATTTAGCAGCACAAGGTTGTTTTAATGGAATAGAAATTAAATTTGGTCCATATTTGGATGGTAGATCACCAAATACGCATACTTGCAATACCTCCGGCTTTTCAAGCAATATGTTAAATGCTGACTCAATTACATATAAATTGTACTTAGAAAATTACGGCATGAAAAACCCTATTAACGGCTCTCAACTTGGAATAAATTGGAGCAATGGAACTTGCCCACCGCAGAATGTTATTCAAGGTCAAATGGTTATGGGATATGCACATAAAAATAATACATGTGGAATGGCTGGCAATATGTCTTGTGTAAAAGTTAATTTAGGAGATACTGATGGAGATGGATCAGATGATTTTATGTCTAAAGAAATTAATTTTTGTAATTTTAGATAAATAAAGTTTATGAAATATGATGATAATAATATATTCGCTAAAATATTAAGAGATGAAATTCCTTGTAACAAAATATACGAAGATGATTTTGTATTATCTTTTTATGATATTAATCCACAAAAAAAGATTCATGCTTTAGTAATACCCAAAGGAAAGTATATAGATTTGGATGATTTTAATACCAACGCCTCAAATGAAGAAATTATTGGTTTAATGAAAGGTATTACTACAGTTGCAAAAAAATTAGGCATTTCATCTACTGATGGGCAAGGTTATAGAGCTCTGGCTAATATAAGTGATTACGGTGGTCAAGAAGTCCCGCATCTACACTTCCATTTATTTGGTGGTGAAAAAGTTGGAAAAATGGTTTCGTGATAACTAGGGTTGATAGAAAATATTTAGAGATAGACTCATTAGATAAAATTAATTTGTCAGAAAAACCAAAGAGTGGTTGTAAAGTTGAAAAAAAAAATCCACCAGATTTTCAAATCAATAAATTTTTTTACAAGCAGATAGGTAAAAGCTACCGTTGGATAGATAGATTAATATGGAATGACACTAAATGGATGGATTATACTAACAATAAAAATTTAGAGACTTATATACTCACTGAAAATGATAATTTGATTGGCTTTTTTGAGCTTTTGTTTCATCCAGAGACAAGAAAATGTGAAGTAGCCTATTTCGGTATTCTTGATCAATTTATAGGAAAAAAATATGGTGGCTATCTTTTATCGGAGGCTTTGAAATTAGGATTTAGAAAAAATACTAAAAAAGTTTGGTTACATACTTGCTCATTAGACCACAAACATGCCTTGAAAAATTATTTGGGAAGAGGAATGAAAATTTTTAAATCAGAGACTATTAAATTAGATATTAGTTAATATAATTTTGAATTTTAAATACTTTTTGATCAATCATAATATTTGTTTTCATATCAGTTAAATTTGTCTCAACTCTGTTCAGATAAACATCTGTTGTTGTCCACCCCCTTATTTCATAACTTACTTTATCGAAAAAAATATTTAATAAATTGTTGTTGTGTTCAATTTTAAAATAGAACGTTTCATCATTCTTTTTAATTGTTTCCACCTGGTCTAGTTTATCTAATAGAAATTTTTTATCTAAAATTAAATCAAGAGGAGTGTCTTTAAGTTGGTATATTAAATAATTTTTAATTTTTTTACTATTTATCACGAGTGATCTTCCGTTAGAAACTAAAATTTTATTATATATGTCATCATACTTACATAAAATTTTTTTTGGATATGAAATTATACATTCTCCTTGCTCAGTCTTCTCTCCGATTTTTTGTATGAATTTAAAAGATATATTTTCTGTATTCTCTAATTTGTTTTTTATTAATTGCTTTGATGATGCTAAAATATTTAGTGGGTAAAAAAATATTAAAATAAAAATTATATATTTCACTATTTTAAAACTTCTCTTTTTCCAACATGGTTAGCCTTACTAACCTCACCATTTGTTTCCATTTGATCAATAATTCTTGCAGCTCTGTTATATCCAATTTGCAATTTTCTTTGTAAAAATGAGGTAGATGCTTTTCTTTCTGATTTAATTATTTCTAATGCTTCATTGTACAATTCATCAGTATCAGAATTATCTTTATTTTTTTCACCAATTTCCTTCTCGTCAGCAAAATTTAAAATCTCATCAACATAATCTGGCTCTGCTTGATTTCTCAGGAAGTTATTTACTTTATCTATCTCTATTTCAGAAACATAAGGTGCATGTATTCTTGTTATTCTGTTTGCAGATGACATATATAACATGTCGCCTTTACCCAAAAGTTGTTCAGCTCCTTGTTCACCTAAAATTGTCCTACTGTCAATTTTGGAAGTTACTTGAAATGAAATACGAGTAGGAAAATTAGCTTTTATAGTTCCTGTTATTACATCTACACTTGGTCTTTGTGTTGCCATTATTATATGAATTCCGGCTGCTCTAGCCATTTGTGATAACTTTTGAATATAGTTTTCAATCTCTTTACCAGCTACCAGCATAAGATCTGACATTTCATCAACAATCACAACAATATATGGCATCTTAACTTTGTGCTTTTCATTATAACCATCAATGTTCCTTACCCCCACTTTTGTCATCAACCTGTATCTGCTTTCCATTTCTTTAACTACCCAACCCAAAACAGATGCTGCTTTTTTTGCTTCAGTAATAACCGGACACAATAAATGTGGAATCCCCTCATAAGTTGAAAGTTCTAACATTTTTGGATCGATCAAAATGAACTTACAAGCATCGGGGGTGTGTTTGTAAATTAGTGATAGGATAATTGTGTTAATACAAACTGATTTTCCCGAGCCAGTAGTTCCTGCAATTAATAAATGAGGCATCACACTTAAATCACTAGTTATAGGCTCTCCAGATATACTCTTACCAAGAGCAATTGGTAATTTTATATCTCTTTTTTTAAAATTCTTATCTGAAATTATTTCTCTTAAAAAAACATTTTCTCTCGATACCTTGGGTAGTTCAATACCAACAGTATTACTTCCAGGTATTGTAGCTATCCTTGCAGACTCTGAACTTGTATTTCTAGCAATATCTTCAGCTAAATTAATAATTTTTGAAACTTTAACCCCTGCCGCAGGTTCAAATTCGTTTAGAGAAACAACTGGTCCATGACTTATTTTTTTTATTTTCCCTTCTACACCAAAATCAAGAAGTATTTTTTCCAATCCTTCAGCATCAATTTTAACATCTTCTTTATTGTTAGAGACTTTTTCTGGTTTTTTTAAAAAATCAATTAAAGGCAATTTAATTTTCACATCATTTAAAATTGACTTGTTGTTAGAAAATAAATCTTCTTGAATACGTGGTTCTTCGGTTTTTTCTAAAATAGTATTTTTTTTAAATATATTTTCCCTATTAATAGAATTATCTTTTTTAGAAGAAAATATATTTTTTAATAGCGAGAAAAAATTGAAAACATATGAAACTTTGAAATTACTGCTTAAAAGAAAAAAAAATAAAATAAAAAATATTAATAAATAATAGCTTGCTGTTTTGTTAATTTTCAAAAAATCTATAATTATAGTTTCTGACACTAAATCACCAACAAATCCGTTGTTCCCATTTATTATTAACCAATAGGTTTCCTTATGAAAAATACTAAAGAAAAATGTTGCTATAATAATGTAAAGAATTATGAAAAAAATATTTTCTATAATAATAATAAATTTTTTGTTAATTGTTATTGTTACTCCAGTAAATAGAAGAGAAAAAGGAATTAAAAGTGAAATTAAACCGATTGATTGAAAAAATATATCAGCGACGAAGCTTCCCCTAAATCCAAGCAAATTTTTTATCTCCTGATTTTCTGGAAATATAAAATTTGGATCATCTGGAGAATAGCTAATTAAAGATATAAAAAGTAATATAGAGATAACTACAAGAAAAATACCAACTAATTCGGCTAATCTCCTTATAATAAAATCGCTTATTTTATTGATATAATTTTTAAATACCATGAATCAAAACTGCTTTTGTCACTTTGTATCATTTAATTTTTGTTGTTAAAATTATTTTGTTATGAAAATTTGTCTTATAGGCCAAAATTTAACAAATTTGATTCTTGCTAACGTTTTTGAGGAAAAAAAACTCAATGTTGACATATATGCAAATAAAAGATTTCAGAACATTAAAACAAATAGAACAATAGCTATATCAAGCGAAAATTTTGATTATTTAAAATTTATTGCAAAATCTAGAATTATATCGTGGAAAAGTAGGGAAATTAAAATTTTTACAGAAAGTTCACAATCTAAAGAGATAATCAACTTTAATAAAAAAAATAAAGAGGTTTTTAATTTAGTATCTTACTCAAAATTAAATGAAATTTTTTTTAAAAAAATAAAAAAATCAAAATTTATAAAATTACATCATTTAGATACTTCTAGTTCACTTATTCTAAATAAAATTAAAAAATATGATTTAGTTATTAATAGCGAAAACAACAATTTTATTTCAAACAAATTTTTTACAAATAAAATAAAAAAAAATTACAGAAGTAGAGCATATACATTTCTAATAAATCATCGTCGCAAAGATAATAACACTGCCATTCAAGTTTTTACAAAATTTGGACCTTTAGCATTTCTGCCATTATCTAATACTAAAACCTCAGTAGTTTTTTCTTATAAAGGAGTGAAAATAGATGATAAGAAAATTTTTGATATATTTAAAAAATATAACTCTTTTTATACATTTACTAAAATTAATAAAATTGAAAACTTTAGTTTGAGTTTTGAAATGCTTAGAAACTATACTTATAGTAATATTCTTGCTTTTGGTGATTTAATACATCGTATACACCCCCTTGCTGGGCAAGGATTTAACATGACAATTAGGGATATTAAAATAATATCAAAAATAGTAAACCACAGGATGTCTCTAGGCCTTCCAATAGACATCTCTGTTGCAGAAGATTTCCAGAAATCCACTAAACATCTAAATTATCTTTATGGAAAAGCAATCGACGGCATTTATGAATTTTTTAGATTAGATAACAATATTAATAATTCCATTTCAAAACCAGTTTTTAGTATTTTAAATAAAAATTCTATATTTAAAAAGTATTCTAATATTTTATCGGATAAAGGTTTAAACCTATAAATTATTGGAGAGTAGTATTTTCAAAATCGTCTTTAATGTAATTATTTAAAATTTGTTCCATTCTTTCTTTTCTTACATTTATATCAAGACTTTCTAATAATATTTGTTTTTCTTCTAATGAAAAGGGTGATGCCATTGATAAATCATTAAGAGTTTGGCTAAGATCCTTCTTTTCTAAGTCTTTTAAGTTCACAATATACCCTTGTTTTTTGAAAAATGTTCTCATGTTCTTCATAATTAAGCTTAAGTCTGAAAAGTTAACTTCGTTACTTTTTTGTATTATATCTTTTGAAAAATGATCATATTGAACATTGCACTCACGGTACATTTTGTCGGTATTTAACTCTGAGTTAATTTTGTATCTACAAATCCCGTTTAAAATAATAAGTATTCTACCGTCTTCTGTTTCATTGAAACTTGTAATTTTTCCAATACATCCTATTTCATATAAATCAGGTTTTTTCAAAGACCCAGTTTTTTTTGGCTGTATCATTCCAATTATCCTATGTTTTTTCATACTATCATTCACCATTTGTAAATATCGAGGCTCAAAAATATTCAGTGGAACAGTTGTACCAGGAAACATTATAAAATTTGATAAAGGGAAAATTGGTATAGTTTTTGGTAATTCTTCGATTTTCATATCTTAATTATAATAATTCTTTTCAAGGTTACAACTATACAGAAATGATTCGTAGTCGCATTTAACTATTTAATCACTTGCTAAATTCAAAAAAAGCTTTTAGTTTTGTTATGTAAGAATAAGCGGGCATAGCTCAGTGGTAGAGCGTCTCGTTGCCAACGAGAAGGTCGTGGGTTCAAGTCCCATTGCCCGCTCCATTTAAGGAATTATATTATGAGTGATTTAGCAAGTAAAAAATGTATCCCGTGCGAAGGCAACATTCCACCATTTAACACAGAAGAAATCCATAAACATTTAAAACAAGTTGATGGATGGGAAGTTATAGAAGATAAAATCGATGGTTTTCATTTAATAAAAAATTTTAAATTTGATGATTTTTTACAAAGTCAAGAATTTGTGAATAAAGTTGGAGAAATTGCTGAAACAGAGGGACATCATCCTGATCTGTGGTTTGGATGGGGATATGCAAGAATTAAAATATTTACTCATGCAATTAAAGGTCTTGCTGAGAGTGATTTTATTTTAGCTGCTAAAATAGATAAGATAAATTGATTAATGATTAAAGTGTCTTGTTTTGGAAAATACTAAAATAGTATTTGTTTGGTTTGCAAATTTAATAATTTCTTTATCATTTTTTGAACCTGACGGTTGAATGACTGCTGAAATTCCTGCTTGTACTAATTTTTCTATACCATCCACAAACGGGAAAAATGCATCAGATGCTGCTAAGATTTCATCACTATCGCTTATTTTCTGAAACTTTTTCATTTTATCAATTGCTATTTTACAACTATCTAACCTACTTGGTTGACCAGAACCTATACCTATTGTCTTATAATCTTTTGTAATGACTATCGCATTCGATTTTACACTTCTGCATACATTAAATGCAAAAATAAGTTTATTTAAAGTTTTATTCGTGGGTTTTAATTTTGATACAATTTTAAAATCTTTCTTGGAAAAATTTTGAGCATCTAGATCTTGAACTAAAATAGAATTAAACTTATTCATAAAATTAAATTTAAAATTTTTTTCTACTTTACTAGAATCAATTAGCCTTAGATTTTTTTTCTTTTTTAAAAGTTTGACTGATTTTTTGTCAAATCCATTTGCAATTATTACCTCAAAAAATATTTTATTAATTTCTTTAGCTAAACTAATATTTAATTTAAAGTTACATGATACAATACCACCATAAGCACTAATTGGGTCACTTTCTAAAGCCTCTTTAAAAGATTTGAGTTTGTTTGGATTAATGGAAACTCCACAGGGATTAGCATGCTTAATAATTGCTACACCGTTATTTTTTGGCAAATTTTTAGATATACTTAGAGCTGAATAAAGATCGTTATAGTTGTTGTAACTTAGTTGTTTTCCGCTGATTTGATTAATTTCCTGTTTGTTATTTTGTGAATATATTGCTGCCTTTTGATGAGGGTTTTCTCCATATCTTGTCTTCTCGATTAATTTTCCGGAAAATATATTCTTGATTGGAAAAAGGTTTTCAGACTTCTCATTGAAATAACTAAAAATTTTTGACTCATAATATGCAGTTTCCATAAATGCTTCCTCAGCTAATTTTTCTCTAAAATCTATATTCGTCGATCCTCTATTTTTATTTAATTCAATAGCGAAATCCTCATACTGTTTTGAGTTACTTAGAACTACCACATCATTATAATTTTTGGCAGCTGATCTAACTATTGTTGGTCCTCCAATATCTATATTTTCAATTATATTTTTGTTACTAAAATTACTTAATAAAACTTTTTCAAATGGATAAAAATTTATCACTACTAAATCTATATTTTCATAATTATTAATTTTCATTTCTTTTTGGTGTTTTTGGTTTTGTCTAATATTTAAAATCCCGGAATGAATTTTTGGATGCAATGTTTTTACTCTTCCATCTAGCAGCTCTTTTGAATTTGTAAATTTAGATACTTCTAAGCATTTAAAACCCATACTTTTAATTTTTTTATATGTGCCACCTGAGCTTATTATTTTGATTTTGTATTTTTTTAGTAATTTTAATAATGGTCTTAAACTGGATTTATCTGACAATGAAATTAAAGCAGTCTTAATTTTTATTGTATTTTTTCGAATGCCCATTTAATTTCCTGAGTTATATCTTTTATTTTGCCCGATAAACATATATTTTGATTTTCACTAGTTAAATTTTTATTACCGAAATATATACCCGATTCAATATTTATAATCTCGCAGTTAGTTGAAAATTTCCATCCAGAATTATCAATTTCAATTAATATAGTTTTGTTATCTAATGTTTTTGTTACTTTAACACCTGGCTCCATATGAAATCTGATATCATATTTTCTTGGTTGCAACTTGTTTTTTGAAATTATTTTATCAGTCCCTATCAATTTATTTTTTTCAACAAAATATTCTAAAGATCTTTCATACAAAATCCCAAATTTTTTTAAAAAGCCATTATGAGATGCTTTGATTAACCAATAGTTCTTCTCATTAACAATACTTTTATCACTAATTTTCAAACCATTTTCTAATATTTTATAGTTTCTATTGTTTCTAAATGAACAACTTGATTGATTATCAATTATAAGTGCTGAATGAGCGGCAGTGGATTTCGAAATTAGATTTAATTTATTTTTATAATCTTGAAAGTAACCAGAATTCGAAATAAGTTTTTTATCTTTGTAAAAGAATTCAAACGAAAGAGCTCCACTTTGATAGTCGTATGAAAATATTTTTTGGGGTGAATTTCCAACATCCATTGCAAGAATGCTATTTTTGTTTTTCAAAATAGCATATCCTCCTACTTCATTATTTGAATTTTCAAACTTATATTTATAAAGTGAAAGATATTTATTAAATTCCTTTAAATCATTTTGATGGTTCCCATTGAATAGTAAACTTTGTTCGATTTTAGAAAAAACAGAATAAGATTTTCCTAGATAGAAAATTATTTCATCAAGGTATTCAGGTATATCATTAAAAGACTCCTTTAGTAATTCTCTAACAAGAACAAAATATTTTAAATAAAAATTTAATTGCCTAATACTTCTTGTTTTTGGAAAATACTCATCATCAAAAGAATTGATAATAATTTTTCTTAGTAATTCTAAGCCATAATTTAAAAATTTTTCATTACCGTATGATAATCCTGTGATTATTACGGCAATACATCCTAACAATTTATCATTAACAGATTGAGATTTGCTTATTTCATTTATTAAATGATTAATTTGTTTGTTTACAGAAAAATTAAATTTTTTCTTATATTTAGCATCACTTTCATCATAAGATAATTTAGAGTTTGCAATCCAAGATATTATTCTCTTTGATAAAATATCGATTTGCCATGTTAATGAATTATAATTTTGATTTTTTTCTATCCATTTAATAATTATAGATTGTGTAATGTTTGGTGAGGATTTTAAATCTATACTAAACAACCAATAAAAATTATTAAGTTTATAAAGATAATGCCCACCTAATAATTTATTTTCCCAAATATTATCTTTATCTAATTCCTCAATCTTAATTTTTTTTTTATCATATTTAACTAAGCAACTCAGAATACTTAGACTTGGTCTATATGTAATATTACTTATTTCAATTTTCGAAATTTTATTATTATAAAAATTAGATTTTAAATATAAGTTTCTTATTTGATTTTTCGATGTATTAAAAAATTCATTTATAAAAGATGAAGAATTTTTTAAATACATCTTACATTGATCTTAGCGTTTCTATATTCTTTTTAATATCGCCATTATTTTCATTAAATATTGTTGTTCCTGAAACCAATATATTTGCTCCTGCTGATATAACTTCCTTTGAATTAGAAAAGTTAATTCCACCATCGACTTCAATATCAAAGTTTAATTTATTATCTTTTTTTATTTGATGAAGTTTTTTAATTTTTTCAATCACCTCTGGCATAAATTTTTGGCCACCAAATCCTGGATACACACTCATAATTAAAACTAAATCAATATCCTTTAAAAGTTTTTCTATAATATTTATTTCCGTATTTGGATTTAAAGATATTCCTACTTTTTTCTTTAATTGCTTAATAAGTTGAATTGAATCAATTAAATTATTAGTTGCCTCAGGATGAATTGTTATTATATCAGATCCTGCATCAGCAAAATTTTTAATATATTTATGAACGGGCGAGATCATCAAATGTACATCAAAGGGTAATTTTGTGTAATTTCTTAAAGTTTTTATCACTGGTGGTCCAATTGTGATGTTGGGAACAAAATGTCCATCCATTACATCAACATGAATCAAATCTGCACCACCATCCTCTAGTCGTTTAATCTCTTTCCCCAACTGACTAAAATCTGCTGAGAGTATTGAAGGTGAAATTTGTATATTTTTCATTAAGAATTAAAAACTAGTACTATCAATTTTTGAATATATTTGAATTATTATTTACCAAATACTTTGTAAATTTCTGCAGCTATTTCACTTTCTAATGGAAACGATAACATTCCCATAACAGAATAACCCATTAAATAAGGCATAAGATAAAATCTAAACATATAAAAAAACCATGCAACATAAAGTGGCACTAGTGGTCCTATAATGAAGCTAGGAGTTATGAATTTAAAAATTTTGATTATTGGATTTGTATATTTTACAAAGACCTTCATAAAAAAAAATTCAGAGTCTTCTTTTTGGAAAATATTCATTGCGGATCTTCCAATTAAAGTCCACATGATTATACCCAAAATGTAATCTATTACTAAAATATATATTGGCATTTTTTTGAAAGATGGGGGCGAATATCGCCCCCAATAAAGTTTAATTTAGTGTTGCTTACCAAGTATTGTCTTACCAGATGGAACACGGACTTCGTCTACCATTTGCTGTGTAGCTTTATCTGGTTCTTCAGTCATTAAACTTACTACAACCATTACAACTAAACAGACCGACGCTCCGAT
Source organism: uncultured Pelagibacteraceae bacterium (assembly GCA_902574685.1). GTDB lineage: Bacteria > Pseudomonadota > Alphaproteobacteria > Pelagibacterales > Pelagibacteraceae > Pelagibacter. The sequence goes on from CACGOO010000013.1 coordinate 30,897, forward strand.
TATACCGAAACGTAAATGGTCAATACCTAACCAAGGTGCATTACCCATAAACTTAGGATACACATAAATTAGATAAGCTGTTCCTGATGCAAGACCTGCTATCATACCTGCTATTGCTCCTTGTCTTGTTGCTCTCTTCCACCATACACCAAGTATTAATGGGAAGAACAATCCTGACATTGCAAAGTCAAATGCCCAAGCAACTGCACCAAGGATACTAGTGATCCTCATCGATGCAATGTATGCTCCAGCGGCACCAATAACTATTAGAAGTGCTCTAGCAACTAACAATCTTTTTCTTACATCTGCTTTTGGATCAATGATTTTGTAATAGATATCATGTGATAAAGCGTTTGCGATAGCAAGAATTAGACCATCAGCTGTTGACATCGCAGCAGCCATTCCTCCTGCAGCAACTAGTCCAGAGATTACGTATGGTAATCCAGCAACTTCAGGAGTTGCTAGTACAACCACGTCGCCTCTCATAAACCATTCATTTAACTGAAGAATACCATCTCCGTTAAAGTCTGCTATGAAGGCTTGTTTTACATTAATCCAAGCATTTACCCACTCAATTTGCATAATTTCAGCAATTGGTTTTCCAATAATACCTGTTGGTAAGTTTGGATCTATTAGTGAGATTTTGGATAATGTTGCAAGCATTGGCGCTGAAGTATAAAGCAACGCAATAAAGAACAATGACCATGCCACTGATTTTCTTGCAGCTTTAACACTTGGAGTTGTGAAGTATCTCATTAAAATGTGCGGTAAAGAAGCTGTTCCTACCATCATACATAGTGCTAATGAAATAAACTTCCATGCAGCCATTCCACCTTCTGGCACACCTGCGTGTGATACAGCGATAGATTTTAGACCACCTGGTACACCTGCAGCTTTAACGTCTGCAGCAGCATTTTTAACTAATCCAAATTGCGATTCAAGTTCACCTAATCTAGCTACTTCCTCACCTAACATAAAGTGTGGAAAGAAACCAAAGCCTGATTTGTTACTAATCCAGAATACTGGAATTAGATAAGCAATAATCAATACTATGTATTGTGCAACTTGTGTCCAAGTTACCGCTCTCATTCCGCCTAGCATTGAACAAAGTAAAATACTTACTAGTCCAACCCAAACTCCTAGTTCAAATGGAATACTTAGTGCTCTTGATGCGATTGTTCCTGTTGCGTTAATTTGAGCTGTAACATACGTGAAAGAAGCCAATGTTAAAACAACTACAGCACAGAATCTTGCAAAGTTTCCGCCGTATCTTGTTCCAATGAAATCTGGCACAGTATAACATCCAAATTTTCTTAAGTATGGTGCTAAAAGTGATGATACTAAAACGTATCCCCCAGTCCATCCGACTAAGAAAGCCATATAAGTATAACCACCAAAGTAAATACCACCAGCCATTGCTACGAATGATGCACCTGACATCCAGTCAGCTGCAGTTGCCATTCCGTTAAATACTGTTGGCACCTGTCTTCCAGCAACATAATATGCATCAACCTGAACAGTTCTAGATAAATACCCAATCAAGGCATATATACAAACTGTAAAGGCGACAAACAAAATACCAATTGTTTTAGCGGTCATACCTGCTTGCTCCGCGATCGCCATCAATATGATGAATACAATGAAGCCCCCAGTATATGTTCCGTAAATTTTTGGTAGGTTGTCAATAAAATTGCCTTTAAACATTAATCATCCTCCTTTTCGGTAAAACCAAACTCTTCATCGATTTTTTCCTGTCTATTTGCAAACCAAAAAATAAGGACCACAAATGCAATGATGGAACCTTGCGCACACATGTAATACGCTAATGGATATCCCATAAAACTTGAAGTGTTTAGGTCAGAACCAAACATGAAGATCAGATAACCGAAAACAAACCAAATAATTAATGTAATTATCATTAATCCTTTGGTTTTTTCCCAGTGCTTTTCTTTGTTTGACATTATTTTAATCCTCCCTATAGGTTAAAGATATAATTCATACTCATTTAAAGTGATATTTAAAGGGTAAAAAATGGCATATATTTATAGTAAAAGTTGTAATATCGGTTCTAAATGGGCATCAAATACAAATTAAAGCTCAAAGATTTGAAATTTGAGTATTTAAAGGAATATTTCATTCCATTCTTAAAATATTTTAAAAAAACAAAAAAAATTGAAAACTATTCTGACTTAAAAGAATTTATTCAAAAAAAATCTGCATGGGTAAGTCAAGTAACTCTTTATGGATATCTGAAAACTAGAATGGGGGCAAAATATGTATTGATGTTTGAGGATGAGATATTTCTAGGTTCAATTAACAAAGCTAAATGGAATATTTATTCAACTGCATTACAGGATTTAACTTTTTATACAATCTCTTTTTTAAAAAATATCAGAAATCAACATGATACTGAAAAAGCAAATGAAATTTATTTTGAAATTTTGGATAATGAACTTCAGAAAAATGAAATGCCAAAGGAAATATATGAAAATGCAAAAAAAAATTATCTTGAAAGATATGAAAAGATTAATTGGAATGAATATCATGAGTCATTACCATTTAATACCAGCGCACTATCATTATATGAATGGTCTCCAATCGCTGAAGAATTAAAATCTTTAGACAAAAAAATAGTTTTGAATTCTATGATCTTAAAATGGGATAATGTTAAAAAGGAATTTATTGAATTAATAAATTTTTAGATATTTTTTCTATTTTCAACTAAGCTTTTTACTACACTTGGATCCGCCAAAGTTGTTGTATCACCTAATTGGTCATGTTCATTTGCTGCAATTTTTCTTAGAATTCTTCTCATAATTTTGCCTGATCTAGTTTTTGGAAGCCCAGGTGAAAATTGGATTAGATCCGGTGTAGCTATCGGACCAATTTGTTTTCTTACCCATAGCTTTAAATCTCTCTCTAAATCTAAAGTTGATTTTTCTCCCACATTTAAAGTAACGTAACAATATAAACCATTACCTTTAATATCATGTGGATATCCAACTACAGCAGCTTCTGCTACTTTTGGATGAGCAACAAACGCACTTTCTATTTCGGCAGTTCCAAGATTGTGACCTGAAACAATAATTACATCATCAACTCTCCCTGTGATCCAATAATATCCATCTTTATCTCTTCTGCATCCATCTCCTGTAAAATATTTACCATCAAATTGAGAAAAATATGTGTCAATGAATCTTTGATGATCGCCATAAACTGTCCGCATTTGACCAGGCCAAGATTGTGAAATACATAAACGACCTTCTGCCTCTCCTTTCAAAACTTTTCCATCTTTATTAACTATTACAGGTTTAATTCCGTAAAATGGTTTTGTTGCTGAACCTGGTTTTAAATTTATAGCACCTGTTTGTGGACTAATTAATATTCCACCAGTTTCAGTTTGCCACCAAGTATCAACAATAGGACAATTAGAATCTCCAACAGTTTTATAGTACCACTCCCATGCTTCTGGATTGATTGGCTCACCTACGGTTCCTAACAATTTCAGTGATTTTCTTGATGTTTTCTTAACGGGTTTATCACCTTCTCTCATTAAAGCTCTTATTGCTGTTGGGGCCGTATAAAAAATATTTACTTTATACTTATCAACGATTTGCCACCATCTTGAACTATCAGGATAAGTTGGAATTCCCTCAAACATTATTGTTGTTGCACCATTTGATAATGGCCCATAAATAATATAGCTATGACCAGTTACCCAACCAATGTCAGCTGTACACCAATAAATATCTTTAGGTTTATAATTGAATATATATTGATGGGTCATTGAAGTGTAAACCATGTAACCACCCGTCGTGTGCATCACACCCTTTGGTTTACCCGTTGATCCTGATGTATATAAAATAAATAAGGGATCTTCTGCATTCATTTCTTCAGGTTCACATTTATTCGAAACTTTTTTTGTTAACTCGTGATACCAAACGTCTCTTCGTTCATCCCAATTAATTCTATTACCTGTTCTTTTGACAACTACACATTTTTTTACATTTGGACAATTTACTAAAGCCTCGTCAGCAATTGATTTTAGAGGTATTATTTTTCCACCTCTTACTCCTTCATCAGCTGTAATTAAATAATCAGACTCACAATCATTTATTCTTCCAGAAATGCTATCAGGAGAAAAGCCTCCAAAAATTATTGAATGCACCGCTCCTATTCTCGCACAAGCCAACATAGTGTATGCTAATTCAGGTATCATGGTAAGGTAAATTGTAACTCTGTCTCCTTTTTTAACTCCCAATTCTTTAAGTCCATTTGCAGCTTTTGAAACTTCTTTGTGCAATTCCTTGTAAGAAATTTTCTTTTGAACTTTTGGATCATCACCAACCCATATAATTGCAGTTTTGTCTTTATTTTTTTTTAAGTGTCTATCAATACAATTTGCTGATGCATTAAGAGTACCATCATAAAACCATTTTATCTTAACGTCTGATTTACTATATTTAACATCTTTGATTTTTGTATATGGTTTAATCCAATTAATTCTTTTTCCCTCTTTTTTCCAGAAGCCATCATTATCTTTTATTGAAGCTTTATATTTTTTTTCGTATTGAGATTTATTTACTAGAGATTTACTAATCCAGTCTTTCTTGGTTTTATATATAAGTTCTCTGTCTTGTTTTAGATCTACAGACTTTACCTTAGTTTTTCTTTTAGTGATTATTTTTTTCTTTTTTTTTTTAACTTTTCTTTTTGGCATTGATTATAAATTTTTTAGATATTACTCATCTTCAAAATAATTTTCCAGCATTTAGTGTTAATCGGCATGACAGACAGTCTGCTTTGTTTTATTAGTGCAATATCTTTTAAATCTTTATTTTTTTTAATGTTTTCGAGAGAAACTGGTGTTTTTAGTTTACTTTTATATTTAACTTTTACTGCTACAAATCGCTTATCCTTGTCTGTTGGGTCAATAAATGCTGTTTTAATTACTTCAACAATTCCAACGATTTCTTTGCCAATATTTGAATGGTAAAAAAAACATAGATCACCCTTCTCCATTTTTTTCAAGTTATTTGCAGCTTGATAATTTCTTACTCCATCCCAATCTGCTCCTATAGCTCCAGCTTTTAATTGTTGATCTATTGACCAAACATTGGGTTCAGATTTTAATAGCCAATATCTCATATAAAATTTTTAATTTACATTTCATTTATCAATTTTAAATAACATATTTTTTCGTTAAACTTCTTTCTCTCATAAAGACAATTTTTTTTAAAAAAATTGTAATTTTGTCTTATTTTAAACAATGATTTTTTTACATTCTGCAGATCTTTGAGATTTAATATTATTCCATCTTTGTTATTCTTAACTATTTCTCTTATGCCACCATCTGAAATTGACAAAGTTGGTATACCATAACTTTTAGCCTCTAGGACTGAAAATGGACAATTTTCTATTGGACTTGTGACAAGTAAAATTCCAAATTTTTTATAAATAATTTCTTGTTTTTGCCATTTATTAATTTTGACATTTGTATGTTTAAATATATTTTTTTTTTGTGAGCCATCACCAAAAATTTCGAACTTAAAGTTATTTTTAACTATAAATCTTGCTATATCTGAAAAAACATCAATTCCTTTTTCTATTTCAAGTCTTCCAACAAAACCAATAATATTTTTGAGTTTATTATTTTTACTAACGTGTGGAATCTTTACTGAATTGTAAAAAACTTTGTAATTCGATAATTTGTAAAAAAAAAAATATTTTAGCCACCAATTTTTA
>CACGOO010000014.1 GCA_902574685.1 uncultured Pelagibacteraceae bacterium
GAGTAGCCCTTAAACCACCAAAATTGTGCCTTTTCATTGCGCCCGCAAATCCTTTACCAATAGTCTTAGATTTAACATCAACAAATTTTACGTTCTCGAATATTTCTAATCCAATTTCATTTCCCTCTTTAAAATTTTCAGTATTTTCTAGCCTAAACTCTTTAAGTGTTTTTTTTGGCTCAGTATTCTTTTTGGCAAAATAACCTTTCATAGCCTTGGTTAGTTTTGAGTTTTTTATTTTTCCGAATCCTATTTGGACAGCGCTATATCCTCTGTTTTCTTTGTTAATAACGTTTATTACTCTTCCAGTCTCCATTTTTAATACGGTAACTGGAACTGATTGGCCAGTTTTAAAAAACTCTCTAGACATTCCTATTTTTTTTCCAATTAAAGCTAAATTTTCCATTATATTTTAATCTCCACATCTACTCCTGAAGCTAAATCAAGTTTCATTAGCGCTTCAACTGTTGCAGGTGTTGGTTCTATAATATCAATTAATCTTTTGTGAGTTCTTGTTTCGAATTGTTCTCTGCTTTTTTTATCAATATGTGGTGATCTTAAAACAGTATATCTCTCTATTTTTGTAGGTAAGGGAATTGGTCCTTTAATATTAGCACCAGTTCTTTTAACAGTATTTACTATCTCTTCAGTGGACTGATCCAAAACCTTGTTATCGTACGCTCTTAATTTTATTCTAATGTTTTGTTTATCCATAATTAACCTGTTTTCTTGGTTACCTCATCTTGCACATTTTGTGGAACCTTGTCGTAATGATCAAAAAACATTGAGTATTGAGCTCTACCTTGTGACATAGATCTTAAGCTATTTATGTAACCAAACATATTTGCTAATGGCACCATTGCAGTTATTACTGTTGCATTTCCTCTTTGCTCTTGTGTACTTATTTGGCCCCTTCTACTATTTAGATCACCTATTACATCTCCCATATAATCTTCTGGAGTAACAACTTCTACTCTCATTACTGGCTCTAAAAGTTTTAGAGTTCCTCGATTACATGCTTCTTTAAAACATTGTCTAGAAGCAAGTTCGAATGCTAATACACTTGAATCAACATCATGGTGCAAGCCATCTAATATAGTAACTTTGTAATCTATTAGAGGAAATCCAGCTAAAATTCCTCCATCAGCTATTGTTTCTACACCTTTTTCAACGCCTGGTATAAATTCTTTAGGTATTGCTCCACCTTTAATTTTACTTTCAATTTCTCGTCCTTTACCAGGTTCTAACGGTTCAACAGATAATTTTACTCTAGCAAACTGTCCTGCTCCACCACTCTGCTTTTTATGAGTATAATCAAATTCAGCTGCACTCAATATTGTTTCTCTGTAAGCAACTTGAGGTGCACCTACATTTGCTTCAACTTTGAATTCTCTTTTCATTCTATCAACAATAATATCTAGATGTAATTCACCCATACCTTTAATTATTGTTTGACCTGACTCCTCGTCTGATGACACTCTAAATGATGGATCTTCTTTAGCTAATCTTCCTAATGCTTCACCCATTTTTTCTTGATCAGCTTTTGATTTAGGCTCAACTGCAATTTCTATAACTGGATCTGGAAACTCCATTGGCTCAAGTAATACTGGTGCATCTTTATTTGCCAATGTATGGCCTGTTATTGTATTTTTTAATCCAGCGAGCGCAACTATATCCCCTGCACTTGCTTCTTTTATATCTTCTCTTGAATTAGCATGCATCAGAAGCATTCTTCCAACTCTTTCTTCTTTATCTGAAGAAGTGTTATAAACCCCGGTTCCAGATTTAACTGTACCTGAATAAATTCTAATAAATGTAAGACTTCCTACAAATGGATCTGTTGCTACTTTAAAAGCTAAAGCTGAAAAAGGCGCACTATCCTCAAATTTCATTTCAATTTCCTCATCAGATCCTGGTTTTGTACCCATTATAGATCCAAGATCCTCTGGACTAGGCAAGTAATCTACAACTGCATCTAATAGTGGTTGAACACCTTTATTTTTGAAAGCTGAACCAGTCAAAACTGGTACAAATTCGAAATTCAAACATCCTTTTCGAACACATTTAATCAAATCTTCTTGTTTAATTTCTTCACCACCTAAATAGGCTTCCATTAGTTTTTCGTCTTGCTCAACAGCTGTTTCAACTAATTCTTGTCTGTATTTATCACATATCTCTTTGAGATCATCTGGAATATCTTTTTCTTCCCATTCAGCGCCAAGATCTTCGTTTTTCCAAACTATTGCTTTCATTTTAACTAAATCAACAACACCTTGTAATGATGCCTCTATTCCAATAGGCACCTGCATAACTAAAGGTTTAGCTCCAAGTCTATCTTTGATCATATCCACGCATCTAAAGAAATCTGCACCAGTTCTATCAAGTTTATTAACAAAACAAATTCTAGGAACTTTATATTTATCAGCTTGTCTCCAAACTGTTTCTGATTGTGGTTCAACACCAGCGACACCATCAAATACTGCTACGGCACCATCTAAAACTTTTAGAGATCTTTCAACTTCAATTGTAAAATCTACGTGGCCTGGGGTATCAATAATATTAATTCTATGTTCTCTCCAAAAACAAGTTGTAGCAGCTGATGTTATTGTAATACCTCTTTCCTGCTCTTGTTCCATCCAATCCATCGTGGCAGCGCCATCATGAACTTCTCCGATTTTATGACTCTTTCCTGTATAATATAAAATTCTTTCTGTAGTTGTAGTTTTGCCAGCATCTATGTGGGCCATGATACCTATGTTTCTATATTTATTTAGTGGATGAGTTTTTGCCATATTAATTACCATCTAAAATGAGCAAAAGCTTTGTTTGACTCTGCCATTTTATGTGTATCTTCCTTCTTTTTAATTGCTGAACCTCTATTTTGATAAGCATCAAATATTTCATTAAATAACTTATCAGACATTTTTTTATCTTTTCTTTTTCTTGATGCATCAATAATCCATCTTAATGCTAACGCTTGTGATCTTTTTGATTTAACTTCTACTGGAACTTGATAAGTAGCTCCACCGACACGTCTCGATCGAACTTCTACAGTTGGTCTTACATTATTTATTGCATCATTAAATACTGTTAAAGGTTCATCTTTTGATTTTGATTTAATTTTATCAATTGCATCATAAACAATTTTTTCTGCGATAGTTTTTTTACCATCTAACATTATAGAGTTGATTAATTTTGGTATTATTACTGATTTATATTTAGGATCTACAATAGGAATTTTTTTAGGAGCTTTTCTTTTTCGAGACATATTTATTTACCTTTTTTCGTTCCATATAAAGAACGTCTCTGTTTTCTGTTTGCAACTCCTTGAGTATCTAAATTACCACGAAGTATATGATATCTCACACCAGGTAAGTCTTTAACACGTCCACCTCTTATTAATACTACTGAGTGTTCTTGTAAATTATGTCCTTCTCCAGGAATATATGCTGTAACTTCAAAACCATTTGATAATCTAACTCTTGCAACTTTTCTTAATGCCGAGTTTGGTTTCTTAGGTGTGGTTGTATAAACTTTTACGCAAACTCCTCTTTTTAAAGGTTGTTTTTGTAAAGCCGGAACTTTATTCCTAGCAATTTGTTTTTCTCGTCCTTTTCTTAACAACTGGTTAATTGTTGGCATAAAATTTTAAATAAGTTTGATTTTAGATGAAATAACTGTCAGGTTATTTGTGGCAGCGTTTAGTGCACTAGTCACTACATTCCAACCAAAAACACGCACAAAATACTATAGAAATCCCATTTGTCAAATTAAAAGACATGGAAAAATGACGATTTTTTATTGATTTGCGGGGCTTTCTGCTTGCTCAATTTTCTCGTTCTCAGCAATGAATTTTTCATCGTCTAAACGAGCTTTTTTATTCCACAAATTTTTTACAGACCCTGTTCCAGCAGGTACTAATCTACCAACAATAACATTTTCTTTTAATCCTGATAACTTATCTACCTTACCTTTAATAGCAGCGTCTGTTAAAACTCTTGTTGTTTCTTGGAAAGAAGCAGCTGAAATAAATGATTCTGTTTGAAGTGAGGCTTTAGTTATTCCCATTAAAACTCTTTCACCAACAGCAGGATTTTTACCATCTTTAACAAGTTGTTCGTTAGTATTTTCAAATTTAATTCTATCAACAATTTCGCCAGGTAAATATGTACTATCTCCTTGAACTTTTACTTCAATTTTTTTCAACATTTGTCTTAAAATTACCTCAATGTGCTTATCATTGATAATTACACCTTGCAGTCTATAAACATCTTGAACTTGGTTAACAAAATATTCGGTTAATTCTTCTATACCTAATATTCTTAGAATATCATGAGGTAATGGTTGACCATCTAACAGGTACTCACCTTTTTTTATTTTTTCTCCTTGATTAAAATTAATATGTTTTCCTTTTGGAATTAAATAACTTGAAGTATCACCATTTTCCGATTCAATTGTTACTCTTTGCTTACCTCTTACCTCTTTACCAAATATTACCTTACCATCATTCTCTGCAATAATTGCACTATCTTTTGCTTTTCTTGCTTCAAATAGTTCAGCAACTCTCGGCAGACCTCCTGTTATATCTTTAGTCTTTGTAGTCTCTTTAGGCAATCTAGCTATTACATCACCCGCCGAAATTTTTTGTCCGTCTTTAACAGATAAAATTGAGTCTGGAACTAAGTAATATCTTGCTTCATTATCATCAGCTTTTTTAACAACATTTCCTTTTGAATCTCTTAAAGTAATTCTTGGTTTTAAATCTGTATTTTTAGATTGAGTTTTCCAATCTACAACTGCTTTAGTAGAAATCCCAGTTGCATCATCGGTTGTTTCAGCAATAGATACACCATCTATTAAATCTACATAGTTTGCTATTCCATCTTTTTCAGCAATAACTGGTGTTGTGTATGGATCCCACTCACATATTTTAGAACCCTTTTTGACTTTATCTCCATTCTCAAAGAAAAGTTTTGATCCATACGGCACTTTATATGATGCTACTTGAAGTCCGTTGTCGTCCTCGATAGAAAGTTCAGTATTTCTTCCCATTACAATTAAATTCTTTTTTGAATCAATTAATAAATTTGTATTAACAATCTTAAGTATACCATCGTTGTTTGATACTATTTGAGAGTCTTGTTTTACAGAAGCTGTTCCTCCAACGTGGAAAGTTCTCATTGTAAGTTGAGTTCCTGGTTCACCAATTGATTGTGCTGAGATCATTCCAATTGCCTCTCCAACGTGAACCATTTTTCCTCTTGATAGATCTCTTCCGTATGATGTGGCGCAAACACCTTCTTTCATTCCACATGTCATTACTGAATAGACATTTAAGCTTTTTACACCTGCAGAATCTATTTTTTCACATCCTGCTTCGTCGATCATTTGATCTTTTTTGATTAATACTTCCCCAGTTAATGGATTTTTTACATCTTTTGCAACAACTCTTCCGAGAGCTCTTTCTGACAAACTAACCATTATGTTACCACCTTCTAAAACTTCCGTAAGTTTTATGGAACCACATTTTTTTGTGCATTTAGGTGCAGTAATTGTTAAATCTTGAGCAACATCACAAAGTCTTCTAGTTAAGTATCCTGAGCTCGCTGTTTTTAATGCAGTATCAGCTAGTCCTTTTCTTGCTCCGTGAGTTGAATTAAAATATTCTAATGCAGTTAAACCCTCTTTGAAGTTTGATGTAATTGGAGATTCTATAATTTCGCCAGACGGTTTTGCAATTAAACCTCTCATACCAGCTAATTGTTTCATTTGAGCCGCTGAACCTCGCGCTCCGCTGTCAGCCATCATAAATACAGAATTAATTTTTAGCCCTTCCTCCGTCATTTCTGTAGCTGAAATTCTTTTCATCATTTCGGATGCAACTTTATCAGTACATTTTGACCAAGCATCAATAACTTTATTGTATTTTTCACCTCTAGTTATTAATCCTTCTGCATATTGATTTTCATAATCAGAAATTAATTTTTTAGTTTCATCAATTAATTGTTGTTTATTATCTGGAATTACTAAATCGTCTTTTCCAAAGGATATTCCAGCTTTAAATGCATGTTTAAAACCAAGATCTTTTAATTTATCACAAAAAATTACTGTACTTTTTTGTCCAGAAAATCTGAAAACATGATCAATAACCTCAGATACTATTTTCTTAGGCAATAATCTGTCAATTAGAGAAAATTTATTATTTATGTTTTTTGGAATTAAGTTTGCTAAAAGAAATCTTCCAGCTGTACTAATATGTTTTTCATATTTTGTATTACCTTTTTCATCAACTGTTGCAAATCTCGATACAATTCTTGAATGTACTTTAATTTGACCAATTTCTAGAGCATGCTCTATCTCTGAGTTATTTACAAAATATCCCTCAACTCTGTCAGTTTGATATGGTGGTTGAGAAAGGTAGTAAATACCTAAAATCATATCCTGACTTGGCACAATTATAGGTTTTCCATTTGATGGACTTAAAATATTGTTTGTAGACATCATTAAAACTCTTGCTTCTAATTGTGCTTCTAAACTTAATGGAACGTGCACGGCCATTTGATCGCCATCAAAATCTGCGTTGAATGCAGCGCAGGTCAGTGGATGTAATTCTATTGCATTCCCCTCAATTAATTTTGGTTCAAATGCTTGAACTCCTAGTCTATGAAGTGTTGGTGCTCTATTTAATATAACTGGATGTTCTCTAACAATTAATTCTAAGGCATCCCAAACTTCATTTCTTTCTCTTTCAACAAGTTTCTTTGCTTGCTTTATTGTAGAAGCTAATCCAAGTTTATTTAATCTTGCGTATAAAAATGGTTTAAATAACTCTAAAGCCATTTTTTTTGGTAATCCACATTCATGTAATTTTAGGTCAGGCCCAACTACGATCACTGATCTTCCAGAATAATCAACTCTTTTACCCAATAAATTTTGTCTAAATCGACCTTGTTTACCTTTCAACATTTCTGCTAAAGATTTTAGAGGTCTTTTACCTGTTCCTGTGATTACTCTTCCTCTTCTACCATTGTCAAATAATGCGTCCACAGACTCTTGAAGCATTCTCTTTTCATTTCTTACAATTATATCAGGAGCTTTAAGATCCATTAATCTTTTCAAACGGTTATTTCTATTTATAACTCTTCTATATAAATCATTTAAATCAGAAGTAGCAAATCTGCCCCCATCTAATGGTACTAATGGTCTTAACTCAGGGGGAATTACTGGTATCGTAGTTAATATCATCCATTCTGGTTTGTTTCCAGTCTCAATAAAAGACTCAATTAGTTTTAATCTTTTAATTGATCTTTCTTCTGAAACTTTCGATTTTGTTTCCTTAATTAATTTAATTAAGACATCTTTTTCTTGCTCTAAATCTATTGATTTTAAAATTTCTAAAATTGCTTCAGCTCCGATACCTGCAGTAAACGACTCTTCGCCATACTCATCTTGATATTTTATAAGTTCTTCTTCACCTAAAAGCTGATTCTTTTTAAGTCCTGTTAAGCCAGGTTCAATAACTATAAAGTTTTCAAAATATAGTACTCTTTCGACCTCTTTAAGTTTCATATCTATCGCGAGAGATATTCTGCTTGGTAATGATTTTAAGAACCATATATGTGCAACAGGAGTTGCTAAATTAATATGACCCATTCTTTCACGTCTCACATTTGACTTTGTAACCTCAACACCGCATTTCTCACATATTATTCCTCTAAATTTCATTCTTTTATACTTACCGCAAAGACATTCATAATCCTTTATAGGTCCAAATATTCTTGCACAAAATAATCCATCCTTTTCAGGTCTAAAAGTTCTATAATTTATTGTTTCTGGCTTTTTAATTTCTCCATAAGTCCAAGATTTGATTTTCTCTGGACTAGCAAGAGTTATTTTTATGCTATTAAAATTTTGAGCTTCTGAAATTTCTGAAGATTTAAACAGATCTGTTAATTCTTTACTCATATTAATTTAACTCCACATTTAGTGCTAGAGATTTAATCTCTTTAACTAAAACATTAAATGACTCAGGTATACCTGATTCGAAATTTTCTTCACCTTTAACTATAGTTTCATAAACTTTAACTCTTCCAGCCACATCATCAGACTTAACTGTAAGAATTTCCTGCAGTGTATATGAAGCTCCATAAGCCTCTAATGCCCAAACTTCCATTTCACCAAATCGTTGACCTCCTAATTGTGCTTTACCCCCAAGAGGTTGTTGTGTAACTAGACTGTAAGGTCCAGTAGATCTTGCATGAATTTTGTCCTCAACTAGGTGATGAAGTTTCAACATATAAATTGTTCCAACTGTAACAGGCCGGTCAAATTTCTCTCCGGTCCTTCCATCCCAAAGTGTAGTTTGTCCTGAGTTTGGTAATTCAGCCAATTCTAACATTTTGGTAACATCCCTTTCTTTAGCGCCATCAAAAACTGGTGTAGCTATCGGAACACCATGTCTTATATTTGAACATAAATCCTCAAATTCAGATTGATTTAGTTTTTCAATATCTTCATCATATATTTCTTTACCATATACATTTTTCAAAAATGATTTAATTTTCTCTGTCTTTTCAATCTTCTTTTGGTTTTCATTTACTAACTGATTTAATTTCTCACCTAACTCTGTGCAGGACCATCCTAAGTGTGTCTCTAATATTTGACCAACATTCATCCTACTTGGAACACCTAATGGATTAAGAACAATATCAACTGGCTTACCATTTTCTCTATATGGCATATCTTCAACTGGAACTATTTTACTTACAACACCTTTATTTCCATGTCTTCCAGACATTTTATCTCCTGGTCTTAGTCTTCTTTTTATAGCTACAAAAACTTTAACCATTTTCATAACACTAGGTAATAAATCGTCACCTTGTCTGATTTTTAAAACTTTATCTTCAAATCTTTCTTGAATATCTTGTTTAGCACTACTGTATTGATCTTTAATCTGAGATAAGGAAGATAGTTTATCTTGCTCATCAACTGATGTTTTAAATAAATCAGAAACAGGTAAATTATTAATTATCTCTTCAGATAAAACTGTATTTGCTTCAATATCTTTAACTTTTTTATTTATTTTTGTTCCATTTAATATTGATGATAATCTCTGTTTTATGCTTCTTTCTAAAATTTCTTCTTCAACTTTTTTATCTTCTTGAACACTCTCAATTTCTGCTCGCTCAATAGTTATTGATCTTTCATCTTTATCAATTCCATGTCTATTAAAAACTCTCACATCAACTACAATACCACCACTTCCACTTGGCATTTTTAGTGAAGTATCAGTTACATCTATAGCTTTTTCACCAAATATTGATCTTAATAATTTTTCCTCTGGTCCTGATGCTGTATCACCTTTTGGTGTAACTTTTCCAACTAAAATATCACCTGGTTTAACTTCGGCCCCAATATAAACTATTCCTGACTCATCTAAATTTTTTAAAGATTCCTCATTAACATTTGGAATATCTCTTGTAATATCTTCTTCACCTAATTTTGTATCTCTAGCCATTACTTCATATTCTTCTATGTGTATAGATGTAAATACATCATCTGTTACACATCTTTCTGAAATTAATATTGAGTCTTCGAAATTGTAACCTTGCCAAGGCATAAAGGCTACAGTCACATTTTTACCTAAAGCTAATTCACCAACTTTAGTTGATGGGCCATCGGCAATGATATCTCCAGATTTAACTTTATCTCCAACTCTAACTAATGGTTTTTGGTTTATGCAGGTGTTTTGATTTGATCTTTTAAATTTTTGTAAATTATAAATATCAACACCTGATTTAGAGTAATCTTTTTCACTTGATGCCTTAATAACTATCCTTTTTCCATCAATTTTGTCTACAACACCATCTCTTCTGGCAACAATTGTTACTCCTGAATCTAGAGCAACATCACTTTCTATACCTGTGCCGACAAGTGGGGCCTCTGGTTTTAACAACGGAACTGCTTGTCTCATCATATTAGAACCCATTAATGCTCTATTAGCATCATCATTTTCTAAAAAAGGTATTAGAGAGGCGGCTACTGATACAAGTTGTTTTGGAGAAACATCGATATAATCAATGTTTTCGGGTTTAGCTAAAATGAAATTTAAGTTCTGTCTGCATGAGACTAATTCTTCAGTAAATTTACCATTTTTGTCAATAAGAGAATTAGCTTGTGCAATAGTAAACTTGGTCTCTTGCATGGCTGATAAATATTCAATATTATTTTGTACGATACCATCTTTTACTTTTTTGTATGGGCTTTCAATGAAACCATATTTGTTTATTTTTGAATATGTAGATAAACTGTTAATTAGACCAATGTTCGGTCCTTCAGGGGTTTCAATAGGACAAATTCTTCCATAATGCGTAGGATGAACGTCTCGGACTTCAAATCCAGCTCTTTCTCTTGTTAAACCACCTGGTCCCAAAGCCGACACTCTTCTTTTATGTGTGATTTCGGAAAGTGGATTAGTTTGATCCATAAACTGAGATAGTTGTGAGGTAGCAAAGAAATCTTTGAGAGATATAGTCAAAGGTTTTGCATTAATTAAATCTTGAGGCATTGCTGACTCAACATCTAAAGTAGTCATTTTTTCTTTTATAGCTCTTTCCATTCTATAGACACCTATTCTTGCTTGATTTTCAACAAGTTCTCCTACAGATCTAACTCTTCTATTGCCTAAATGGTCAATATCATCAACTTCATCTTTTCCATCTCTTAAATCCAACATTTTTTGGATAATTGATAATATGTCATCATTTCTCAAAATTGTAATTTTGTCAGAACAGTCGAGCTCTAATCTTGAATTCATTTTTACTCTTCCTACGTCTGACAAATCATATCTATCTGAACTAAAGAATAAATTATTAAAAATTTGTGTAGCTATTTCAATCGTTGGAGGCTCTCCAGGCCTTAAAACTTTATAAATTTCTGTAATAGCATCATTTTTATTTTCATTTTTATCATTAAAGATACTCAACAATAAATAAGGGCCTTTATTAATTGAATTAGTTTTTGATATTTCAAGTGTTTTAATGTCAGTTTCTATGATTTTATTTAATATTGTTTCATTTAATTCTGAACCAATCTTAAATGTATCTTCACCAACTGTAATATCCCTATGTAGAAATTTACCAAAAAGAGATTCGTTAGATACAAAAATTTCCTTTAAACCATCATTTGACAGTTTTTTTGCTGTTAAGAAATTTATTTTTTCTCCTAATTTGACAATGACTTTGTTGTTTTTTGCATCAATCACTTCTTCTGAAAAATTCTTAGCTTTATAATTTTCTGGATCAAATTTTGTTTTCCACTTATTTAATTTTTTATCGTAGGTTAGTATTTCTTTTTGGTAAAACTCATCAACAATATCATTTTTAGAAAAACCTAGTGCTTGTAACAATGTTGATACAAGGATTTTCTTTTTCCTATCAATTCTAAAATATAAAAGATCTTTAACATCAAACTCAAAATCTAACCAAGATCCACGATTAGGAATTACACGGCAATTGAATAATAATTTTCCACTTGCATGAGATTTTCCTTTATCATGATCAAAAAATACACCTGGACTTCTATGCATTTGATTAACAACAACTCTTTGAACACCATTTGTAATAAAAGTTCCACTGTTAGTCATCATGGGTACTTCACCCATGTAAACTTCTTGTTCTTTTGCAGATAAAATATCTTTTGTATTATTTTCTTGATCAATTTCATAGACAACTAGTCTAAGAGTACATTTTAAAGCTGCAGAATAAGTTAATCCTCTAGCTATACATTCTTCAACATCAAACTTGGGTTTTTCTAACTTATAGGATACATATTCTAATGTTGCTTTATCATTTAGATCCTCAATTGGAAAAATACTTTTAAAAACTCTATCGAAACCTTTAACAAGATGTTGCTCAACGCCTTTTTTGAATTCAGTTAATTCTTTGTAAGAGTTTTTTTGAACTTCTATAAGGTTCGGAATTGACAAACTCTCTTTAAGTTTGCCAAAACTCTTTCTAATATTTTTCTTTTCAGTAAAAGATAATTGCATCTCAACTACTGATTAAATTGAATTAACCAGTAAATAATCCTATCTAATTTATTTTAGTTCTACTTTTGCGCCAGCTGCTTCGAGTTTCTGTTTAATCTCTTCAGCTTCTTTTTTATTAACACCTGATTTGACTTCTTTAGGTGCACCTTCAACTAAATCTTTTGCTTCTTTAAGTCCTAAAGCAGTTATAGCCCTAACCTCTTTTATAACATTAATTTTTTTATCTCCAGCTGCGGTAAGCATAATTGTAAATTCATCTTTTTCTTCTGCTGGTGCCGCTCCACCCGTTGCCGCTGGTGCTGCCGCTACAGCCGCTGCTGCAGTTACACCCCATTTTTCTTCAAGTTGTTTTGAAAGTTCAGCTGCCTCTACAACAGTTAAACTTGATAAGTCATCTATAATTTTATTTAGATCAGCCATATTAAATCTTGTCCCTGGTTATTTTTTTGATTTTTCGAGCGCTAAAATAGCGATTTTTGACGCCGGCGCAAGTAAAATACTTGCTATTTTTTGTGCTGGAGACCTCAATATTCCTACTATTTTAGCCCTAGCTTCGTCCAATGAAGGTAAGGTAGCTACATTTTTGACGCCAGCAACGTCTAAAATGTCGGAACCCATGATTCCACCTAGTATCTTTAAATTTTCATTTTCTTTAGAAAAATTTGTTAATATTTTTGCAGAAGTTATTGCATCTTCAGACAAGGCCACGGCAGTAGGGCCTGAAAATAATTCTGAAAGATCTTTGCATCTCGTTTTTTCTAGAGCTATTTTTGTAATTCTATTATTTGTAATTTTAAATTTTATCCCATGCTCTCTCATTTTAGCTCTTAAGTCATCAAGTTGATTCATCGTTAAACCTTGATAATGTGTAACTATTACAGCTTCAGATTTTTCGAATTGATTTGTCATATCAGATATGTACTGTTTCTTTTGTTCTTTATTCATCATAACTAAATACTCTTGCCTAATTTAATTTTGTATGAAACGCCCATTGTTGATGTCATAAAAGCTTGCTTAATTAAATCACCCTTAATTGTATTATTTGATTTTTCCTTTTCTAATGCATCTAATACAGCATTAAAATTCAATATTAATTTATCATCCGAAAAAGATTTATTTCCTATGCTCAAGCCTATGTTTCCATCTTTATCGTTTCTTATTTCGACTTGTCCAGATTTTGCATCGGTTATAGCTTTTTTTATATCATCGGTTACCGATCCTAATTTTGGATTTGGCATCAATCCTTTTGGACCAAGAACTTTTCCTAATTTTGAAAGTTTAATCATCATCCCTGGTGTACAAATTAATTTTTCAAAGTTTATATTTCCTGCTTTTATTTCTTCTATGAGCTCATCACCACCAACAACTTCTGCTCCAGCATCTTTTGCTTCTTGAGATTTATTATCTTCACAAACAACTCCTATTTTGACTTTTTTTGAACTTCCGCCAGGTAGATTAATTACTGTCCTAATATTGATCTCACTTTTTTTTTGCTTATTATTAATTTGTAAATTTAAGTCTAAAGATTCATCAAATTTTGTTGTGCAATTTTGCTTTAAGATAGGAATTAATTTGTCTACAGTTTCTGATTGCAAATTTCTAGTTTTTTCTGGTAATTTTTTGTATCTTTTTGATGACATTATTCAACCACCTCGATACCCATAGATCTAGCAGATCCAGCAATAATTTTTGCAGCTTCATCAACATCATGAGCATTTAAATCTGCCATTTTTTTTTCTGCAATTTCTTTTAATTGTTTTTTTGATATCTTTGCAACTATATTTCTTCCAGGTTCTTTTGATCCACTTTTTAATTTGACAGCCTCTTTTATAAAATGAGAAGCAGGTGGTGACTTAATAACAAAGTCAAATTTTTTATCTTTGTATACAGTGATTATAACTGGCACTGGTTTTCCTGCGAATGATTTTGTTTTTTCATTAAATGCTTTACAAAAATCCATTATATTTATTCCTCTTTGACCTAGAGCTGGACCAACTGGTGGGGCTGGGTTTGCCTGACCGCCATTTATCTGTAATTTTATATATCCGCTTATTTCTTTTTTTGCCATTAGCTTGCCTTTTCCACTTGACTATATTCTAAATCAACAGGGGTTGGTCTTCCAAATATAGATACAGAGACTTTTAATCTTAATTTTTCTTCATCTATATCCTCAACTAAACCACTAAATGAAGCAAAAGGACCATCAATAACTTGTACCTTTTCACCTACATTATATTCTACACCAGATTTAGGTTGGACAACACCATCTTTAATTTGACCTAGAATTTTTTCTATTTCCTTTTCAGATACAGGAATTGGTGTACCTTTAGTTCCTAGAAAACCACTTACTTTTTTTAAGTTTTTAATCATGTGATAAATTGAATTATCCATCTCACTTTTCAACAAAATATATCCAGGAAAATATTTTTTCTTTCTCTGAACTCTTTTACCTCTTTTAACTTCAGTAATATCGTGTGTTGGAACAATTATTTCATCAATCTTATCTGACAAATTTGCTTTATGTGCCTCCTCTTTTATTTCTTGAGCAACCTTGTTTTCAAAGCTTGAATGAGATTGAACTATATACCAATTTTTCATTACAAATTAACCTTTAAAACTAATTCTAGAAAAAACTGAAGAACCTGATCCAATAAAAGAAAAAATAAAGCTGCAACAATAGCCATAGCAACAACCATCAAAGATCCCTGGATAACCTCTTTGCCTGTTGGCCAAGTAACCTTAAATGCTTCTTGCTTTACGTCCTGGATAAATTTTAATGGGTTCTTCATAATATTATTATTTGGCAGGAGCGGAGGGAATCGAACCCCCAACCTCCGGTTTTGGAGACCGGCGCTCTACCAATTGAGCTACACTCCTATGGAGTTTACTCTATAATTTTAGTTACTACTCCAGCTCCTACTGTTCTACCACCTTCTCGAATAGCAAAGTTTAACTTTTCAGCCATTGCAATAGGTGTAATTAATTTTACTGTAAATTTAGCATCATCACCTGGCATTACCATTTCTGTACCAGCAGGCAATTCTACTTCACCTGTTACATCTGTTGTTCTAAAATAAAACTGTGGTCTATATTTTGTAAAGAAGGGTGTATGTCTTCCGCCTTCCTCTTTTTTTAATACATATGCTTGAGCTTCAAATTTAGTATGTGGTGTTATTGAACCAGGCTTACATAGAACTTGACCTCTCTCAACATCAGTTCTCTCGATACCCCTTAAAAGTGCACCTATGTTATCACCTGCCTCACCAGAATCTAATAATTTTCTAAACATCTCTACACCAGTGCAAACTGTCTTTTTTGTTTCTCTTATTCCTACTATCTCAATTTCATCACCAGTTTTGATAATTCCAGATTCAACTCTACCAGTTACAACTGTTCCTCTTCCAGAAATTGAAAATACATCCTCAACAGGCATTAAAAAGTCTTTATCTTTTGGTCTGTCAGGTTGTGGGATAAATTCATCAACTGATTTCATAAGTTCCATTATCGAATTTTTTCCAATTTCATCATCCCTTCCTTCAACAGCTGCTAATGCAGAACCTTTTATAATAGGTGTCTTATCACCTGGAAACTTGTAAGATGTTAATAAATCTTTTATTTCTTCTTCAACAAGTTCAATCATTTCTTTGTCATCAACTTGGTCAACTTTATTTAAGTAAACAACAATAGCTGGAACTCCGACTTGTCTTGCTAAAAGTATATGTTCTCTTGTTTGAGGCATGGGTCCGTCTGCTGCATTAACAACTAAAATAGCACCATCCATTTGCGCGGCACCAGTTATCATGTTTTTAACGTAATCGGCATGACCTGGGCAGTCTACGTGTGCATAGTGTCTTTTTTCAGTTTCATATTCAACGTGAGCAGTTGAAATAGTAATTCCTCTTTCTTTTTCTTCAGGAGCTTTATCAATTTGATCATAAGCAGTAAATTGTGCACCACCTGACTCTGCTAAAACTTTTGTAATCGCAGCAGTTAATGTTGTTTTACCATGGTCGACATGACCAATAGTTCCAATATTACAGTGCGGTTTATTTCTTACGAACTTTTCTTTTGACATTACTTGTTTACCTCTTTTATTTTATTTCCTTATATTAATTTTTTGGAGCGGGTAAAGGGAATCGAACCCTTACATCCAGCTTGGAAGGCTAGCGTTCTACCATTGAACTACACCCGCAACACCCAAGTACACTCCATGTTATAAAAAAAATTATTGAATGGTGGAGGGGGAAGGATTCGAACCTTCGAAGACCGAAGTCAACGGGTTTACAGCCCGCCCCATTTGACCGCTTTGGTACCCCTCCATAATATAATTTTAGGGGGAAGCACCCCATGTTCAATAAAGCTTTAAACAACATGCGTTTTATATATTTTTATTGTACAAATGCAATACGTGAAATATATGAAAATAGCCTAAAAAATAGTGTAAATTCATCAATTATCATGAACAAATCATCTTTTTTTATTGTAGGAAAACATGCCGTTATTGAAGCATTAAAAAATCCAGAAAGAAAAGTTTTAAAAATTTTTCTAACTGAAGAAAGTAAAAAAAATATACATAGAGTTAACTCGAGAAAAAATCTGCTTAAAGATTTAAAGATTTATTATAAGACACGAAAAGAACTTGATAAATATTGTTCAAAAGACGGAATAACTCATCAAGGATATGTTGCCGAAATAGAGCATTTTGAAAAAAAAAATTTAAAAGAATTTATCAAAATAAATAAAGATTTAACTTTTGCATGTTTAGATGAGGTAACAGATCCTAGAAATATAGGCTCTGTAATTAGAAGTGCTGCATCGTTTGATATAGACGGAATAATCATTAAAGAAAGACATTTTCCGTCAGAAAGTAAAATGATGTATAAGTCTGCAAGTGGTTGCATGGAACACATAAATATATTTGAAGTATCAAATATAAATACCACTCTTAAATTCCTAAGGGAAAAAAATTTTTGGATTTATGGTTTTGAAGCAAACAGTGAGAAAAAGTTTAATGAAATTAAATGGGAAGGAAACAATATTTTATTATTTGGTTCAGAAGGATTTGGTATGCGAGAACATACAAAAAAATATACAGATTTTTCTGTTAAAATAGATATTAACAAAAATATTGAGAGTTTGAATATATCTAATAGCGCTGCAATAGTTTTTCATCATATAAATCAATATAAAAATAAAACTTGATAATATTAAAAATCGTAATACAAAACTCACAATGCCCTTGTAGCTCAGCTGGTAGAGCAATTGATTTGTAATCAATAGGTCCGCGGTTCGAGTCCGTGCGGGGGCACCATCACTCAATAAATTCAACACTTATTTTTTTTTAAAAATTATAAATTCATCCAATTAACACGCTCACTGTGTTAATAGTGTGTTAAAGGTGTGTTGGGGTCAAGTAGTCGTTTAAAAGTTTTTTAAACATACTTTTTCTTAATTATATAAGTTTCTATTTTATAAAGAATATATTGAAGAAATATAAAAACCAAAAAAATAAATAGATCGGTAACTTTCTTTGCTTCTTCACCTTCGCCTGATGAAGTTGTTATAATATAATAATAATTTTTTCCAGCATCTTTAAGACTGTCATTTATAGTATTTAATTCGTCAATATTAACAACTAAACGATATGGTGGATAATCAATTTTTTTAACAAAATCTTTAATTTTCCACTCTGATGAAAATTCTTTTATTTTAACTTTTGTCAAGTGCTTTGGAAACTTTCCTTCACAATTAACAAATCTAAAACATTTAAAAAATCTATATTCAGGCATAACAATATGATTAACATAGAAGTAGCCTATTTTATTGTACATTAAACTCTTTTCCATATTTGAGAATGGAAATGGAAAAATTATCAAACTATAAGTTATGATAAAATTAATTAATAAAAGTTTTTTCATAACTATTTCTTTCCACATTGATCTGCAGCTAACAATGCTAAAACTTGGTTATCTAAATCAGGATAAGCTCTTTTTAAGTCTCTCTTGCAACTTGCGTACGGATTAAAATTTGAATACATAATTCCTGCTACTATTATAGCGGCAATAATAAATAATGTTTTTTTATCCATTCAATATCTCGAAAATGGTACAAAATTTTTCAGCAATTGTCTTCTTGATAGAGGTTTCTTCGGATCATAAAGATTCTTCATTATCCTAACAATTTCTTCTTCTATAAAAGTTTTATTATAAATGATCCAGCTACACTCTTCATTTTCACTTCCGCCACTATTTGAAAGCCAATTAAAGCTACCCATAACAGCATATTTTGTATCACAAATTAAAATTTTAGAATGATTTGGAAAATAAAAAGTCTCAAGTGTGCCTTTTGTTTTATTCAATGCTGTCCACTCTTTAAGTTCTCTAATAGCTTTTTCTCCAGCATTTTTATGCTCAGATGAAATACTCCCTGATTTTTTATAACCCCAAGCAATAATAATATCTACTCCCCTATCTAAACAATTTTTAATCTTATTTCTAAACTCCTCATTAACTGAATAGTCAGTCAACCATCCTGAAAAAATAACAATTGTTTTTTTAGCCTGTTCTAAAGTTTTTAATAAAAATTTTCTATGATCTTTAGCGTTTTCTATAACTTTAATTTCTTTATTTGAAATATTGTTTATATTTAAATCAAAGTTTTGATTATCTATTCTTTTAAGATTTTTTTTTAAATCATTAATTAGGTTTTTATTTTTCCAAGTTTTAAAACTAATATAAAAAACAACCACGACAACTCCTAACTGGACAAAAAGAAGTTCACCACTTAAAGCATAGCCTACAAAGACTGCAGATAACCCAAGTGTCCAAGCTAACCAAAAACCACCTACAGCTAACCCAGCTATTTTTCCTGCAAATTTTCCTTTCATATTCCACGCAAGAAAAATTGTTATTGCTATTAAAATTGAATAGAGAAGAGGTTTCATAGTTTCTTTTAATATACTAGTGTGTCTATAGTGTGTACAGATTTGAAATAACTTTCAATTAACGTTGATAGTATTTATCTTTTTGAATTTAGACTCTCGATTTGTAATCAATAGGTCCGCGGTTCGAGTCCGTGCGGGGGCACCATCAATTTATTTCGTTTCTTAATTGTTCGATTTTAATTTTTTTCTGAAGACTTCTATTTTTGTCAAATATTAAATTAAATTTAATTTTTTTGTTAGTTTTAATTAATATTGATTTTGCATTCCTTACCTCAATATTATCAGCGACAGCACTTATAGGTCTTTTTAAATAATTTAGATTCTTGATAGTGATTTTAGATTTATCACTAACTATTTTTCCTTTCCATCTCCTCGGTCTAAAAGCACTGATTGGACTTATTGATAACTTATTGGAGTCTAAGCTGAGAATAGGGCCATGAACAGAGAGATTATAAGCTGTACTACCAGCGGGTGTTGATACCAAAACACCATCGGAAATTAAATGTTTTATAATTTGTTTTTTACCATTTGAAATTGTTAATGATGCTGTTTGTCTACTTTGTCTAAGAACTGAAATTTCGTTAATTGCTATACATTTTTTTATATTATTTGATTTATTTTTAACTATCATTTCTAATGGAGATATTGAGACTAATCTTCCTTTAATTAAATTTTTATAATTGGTTTTTTCAGAAAATTTATTCATAAGGAAACCATAATTTCCAGAATTTATTCCATAAAAAGGTTTTTTGTATTTATTATATTTTTTTAAAGTTTCGAGCATAAAACCGTCACCACCTATCACAATTATTAAATTAGATTTTGATAAAGAATATGTATGTATTTTTTTTAAGACTGCGTTTTTAATTTTAAATGATCTAGAATTTTTGTCTGAAATTACAAAAGGATTAACCATTAGTGGTGCCCTCGGCCAGACTCGAACTGGCACTCCCAAAAGGGCAAGGATTTTAAGTCCTTTGTGTCTACCAATTTCACCACGAGGGCATGAGTTATTTTCATGAGTATTTATGGTAATATCTATAATTGAACAAGTTTAAAATGTAAAATTTTTAATATAATTTATTTTTGTATTAATGGATAATTTAAAGCTGATAGTTGAGAATATAAATTCAAACAAATTAGATTTAGCGCTAAAACAATGTGATGATTATAATATTAAAGAAAATAAATATTTAATTAATAATTTTATAGGCGTCATATATTCATTAAAAAATAACCAAGAACTAGCTGAAAACTACTTTAAAAAGTCTCACAAATTAAATGAAAAATTTGAAGATCCTCTAAAAAATCTTTACATAATTAATATTAGAAAGAAGAGTTATCCTGAAGCAATTAATATTGCTCAAAAACTTTGCAATTTAAATAATTCAAATGATTTATTTTTTTATCAGCTTGCTTATGCATATGAGCTAAATAGCAACAATTTATTAGCAATTGATAATTACGAAAAATGTAAAAATTTAAATGGTAAAAATAAATTAAAAGCTCTCAATAACATTGGAAATATCTATTTAAAAAACAATAAACCAAAAACTTCCCTCAAATACTTTTTAGAAGCAAATGAAATTGTAAAAAACGACAAAATTATAGTTAACAATATTCTTTTGAATTACATAAAACTTAAAGATGAAAATAAGTCAGACAAGTACTTTGAAATTTCAAAGAAACTAGATAGTAAGTATATAGAATTTATTTATAACGAGGCTCAATATTATATTTTTAAAGAAAAATTTGATAAAGCAATAGAACTCCTAAATAACCATAAAGATAAATCAAAATTTTTAATAATTTTAATAGAACTATATTTTAATATGGGAAATTTCAAAGAGGGAGAGCTATTGCTAAATAATATTAGAAATGAGATTAAAAAAGATAACAATTTTTTTAATTATATTGGCATAAGATCTCTTAGAGAAGGAAACTTTGAAGATGGTTGGAAATTTTATGAAAATAGAGGATCAAAAACTACATCTTATCTAAAAGGAATTAAAGACTGGAATGGAGAAAATTTAGAGAAGAAAAAAATTGTTGTATTTTATGAGCAAGGCATAGGAGATACTTTGCAATTCTCAAAGTATGTGATCTGTTTAACCAAAACAGCTAAAGAAGTTGTTTTTATTGTTAATAACACTATTAAAGATTTATTTAGGTCAGATTTAAAAAATCTTAAAATTGAAACAAGAGATAGCTTCATCAATAAAGAATTTGACTATAAAATTTCACTAGGATCATTGATAAAATTTTTCTATTTAGAAAAATTTAGTTCGCATGATTATTTAATAGATAAAAATATTGACGCCAATAAAGATTGGAAAAATAAATTAAGTTCAAATAAACCAAATGTAGGTTTAGTTTGGACTGGATCATTCCTAGGTCCAAATCAACCATTCAGATCTATTCAATTAAAAAATTTAGTAAAAATTTTAAATCTAGATATTAATTTTTATTGTTTGCAAAATGAAATTTGGGAGAGTGATAAAGAATATTTTAATACTGATAAAATTAAAGATTTTGGAAAATATGATTTAGTAGAAATTTCATCAATTATAAAAAATTTAGATTTAGTAATATCAGTAGATACAGCAATTTTACATATTTCAGCTATTTTAAACAAAGAAACCTGGGGAATATTTAATATCTATCCTGATTGGAGATGGGGAGCACTTGATAAAATAAACCCTTACAATTCTCTAGTTAAAATAAATCAAAAAAAATTTAATCAATGGGATGATGTGACGGATAATATTTATCAAAAATTAAAAGATAAATTTAAATTAAATTAAATTAAATTAAATTGTATTGATACTCCCTTGCTTCAATAATTTGTTTTGGTAAATTAAGCTCAACATCATCTAAACTTATAAATTCATCTTTTTTAATGTTTTTTTTTAAGATAGCATTATCAGTATATCCCATCGGCAAAATTCTTTCTTGTTTAGATCTTTTTGATGAGATTAATCTTCCCCTTGCACAATAACCACCTTCCCCATCAAGTTTTTGACCAGCTTTTAAATCTTTCTTTGCAACACTAGCTATTTCAGCATTAAAATTTTTTGTATAACCTGTTGCTTTATTATCAAGCACAATAGAATAAATTGTTTGAGCCAATTCTAATCCAATATAATGGTAAGGTCTCCAAATAGCTGAATAACTTCCTGAAGAATCTGTTACCATACCATAGTCTTTGAAACAGTTTTTCACATACTCATTTTGAGCTTTAATAACAATATATACTCCCCATCTAAGATCATTAGGTATATCTTTTTTATTTAAATCTATGCTAGAAATAACTTCTACTTGACCTGAATGATCTAATAAACCTCCTTCAGATTTTGGAATTAATTTTTTGGCAATGTCATAAACTCCTATTGGTGGATAAGTTAATCCCTTATTTGGGCACTTCAAATCTGTTGCGTTACTGACTGCACACATTTCAATTGAAGACTTATCTCCACATAAAAAACTATTAAACATTTTAGGATTCATGCCAGATTCATTTTCAGCTCTATCTTTAGTTAAACCGTAGTGACCCCAGACAGTTTCGGGTGTTGAATATTCAAAAGATGGGTGATATTTAGTTCCTTTCCCTGCGCATATAACTTCAAACCCATTTAATTTTGCCCATTCAATTTGTTCTAATATTAAAGATGGTTGATCACCGTAAGCCATTGAACAGATCACATTATTTTTCTTTGCTAAATCAGACAAATACTTTCCACATAAAACATCTGCCTCAACATTAACCATTACTACATGCTTTTTGCTTTCTATAATTTTCTTTACATGTAATGTGCCTGCTATAGGGTTGCCTGTAGCCTCAATAAATACATCAATTTCTCTGTTAGTAACTTCTTCTAAATTGTCTGTAAAATTAATTTTGTCTATAGTTTCATTAGATAATCCGCTGTTTAGACAATTTTTTTTAGCTCTATTAATATCAAGTTCAATTATAGAATCTAAAATGATTTTGTTTAATTGATTGTATTGAGCAAGAAACATAGAAACAAACTTACCACAACCAATAAAAGCAACTCTAATTGGTTTTTTTAAATTTTGCAGTTTAGAGTATAAATACACACTTCTATTTTAATAAGAAAAAAATAATAAACCAATAAGATAATAGTCCAGAAACAATAGTAGCAATTACATTTCTTGAATAAAATCCAACTAACAGTGCAATTATTGCTCCATAAATTTTTGGATCAGTAAATTCAACTATTGAACCAAAATCATTAAAAAATACACCAGGAAATATTATTGCTGGGAATACGGCAGCTGGGACATAATTGAGAGCTTCTTTTACTTTTGATCCAAGCATATCTCTATCAATTAAAGCAATCATAGCCATTCTAGAGAAATAAGTTACAATTCCAGACAATAAGATTGATAACCAAGTCATCTTTTAAACCTCAACATCATGAAGGCAGCAGTTAAAGCAACTATTGGTGATAATATTATGTAGGACTTAAATGGAGCGTCAAATAAAATTAATGAAGCGAAGCCAGAAATTAACATCACAAAAACATGATCTAATTTTCTTAAATCATTAACAATAATAGCTAAAAAAGTTAAAGGTATTGCAAATTTTAAGCCTAACTCTTCTGGAATAAATGAGCCTAATATAATTCCACTTAATGTTGAAATCTGCCAAAAGAGCCATAAAGTAATCCCACCACCTAAAACATGATAATGTAAATTCGTTTGAGAATTATTTTTTTTTAGATATTTATTAGATTCAGCAAAACCTTGATCAACAATAAAATAAGATATAAATAATTTTTTAAAAAAGCTTAGTTTTTCCAAATACTCGGATAAGACAGCCCCATATAATAAATGTCTAGAATTTATTACTCCTACAGAGGTGATGGCAACTAATGACGATGCTCCACCTGATAAAAGTTGCATAAATATTATCTGCGATGCTCCACCAAAAATAATTAAAGATGTTGCATAAACAAGTAAAGGATCAAAACCAAATTCAACACCAATTGCACCTGTTATTATACCAAAAGGAATTACCGATAACATATGAGGTAAAACATCTGAAGTTCCTCTTAAAAATATTTTAGATTTTGATAGCATTAATTAAAAATTCACTAACGCTTTTTTGAGATATTTTTGATCTAATTTACAATCTTTATAGCCTTGTTTAACCACATTCAAATATCTTTCAGTGGGATATCTAAAAATAGTTTTTTTTGGCATTATGTAAGTCATCACAGTATTTTTGTAATATTTAAAATACATTTTTTTATAAAGAATTGGATAATCTTCATAAATATCTAATTTTTTTTCATCACTTTTAGAAATTTCATATAATCCACCAGGAACAATAGAATTATTTTTCTTTTCTATATCTGCTGCACGATACTTGCTTCGAAAATTAAGTGTATATCCCTTCAAATTTATTTTTTTTAAATATTTTGAATCTTTGCATCTTCTTTTCATTTGAAAATGATTTAGATTACTTCCGTAAGCAAAATAAAGCATAATTATCTCTCAACTATTTCAATTTCTTTATCTTTAACAAACTTAAGTATTTCTGAATTACATTTATCAATTTTTGTTTTATCTACTGATCTAACAACAATTGATACTCCTAATTTACCAGCTTTAAAAAAAGGATAACTTCCAATTTCAACTTCAGAATTATTATTTTGAACCTCTGATAAAGATTTAGCTATTTCACTCTCAACAGTTCTTAAATTAATTGTTTCACTTAATATTGGCTCCCCTCCAGCCAAAAGGTTATTTAAACTTCCAAGCATAGCCTTCATAATAGATGGAACTCCTGGAAGACAAAATACGTTTTCAACATAAAATCCTGGAGCCCCACTTGATGGATTTAAAATTAACTCAGCGGTAATCGGCATTTTTGCCATCTTTTGTCTACCTTCATTAAATTCACCTGGTTTATAATAATTTTCTAGTATTGAAAAAGCTTCTTTATGAAAACCGTATTCAATATTAAATGCTTTAGAAACAGACTCTGCTGTAATATCATCATGAGTGGGTCCTATTCCTCCCGTTGTAAATATATAAGAATATTTTTTTCTCAGTTCATTAACTGTATTTATTATAATACTTTCATCATCAGGAATGACTCTAACTTCTGCAACAGGTATACCTAATGAATTTAACCAAATTGCCAAAGTGCTTGTATTAACATCTTGTGTCCTCCCTGATAGAACTTCATTACCGATTATTAAAATACCAGCATTTATCTCTTTTTTATTTTGCATATGTAAATATAAGTAAATTTATATGAAATTTACAAATAGCCTTATTAAAGGAAAATTATTAAAAAGATATAAAAGATTTTTCGCCGATATAAAAGTAAATAGCAAAATTATAACGGCACATTGTCCTAACACAGGATCTATGCAGGGCCTCTTAGAAAAAGGTAATGAAGTTCTGGTTACTGAACACAATGATCCAAAAAGAAAACTGAAATTCACATTAGAAATTATTAAAGCAAAGAAAAGGTACGTTGGGGTAAATACTCATAGAGCTAACAAAATCGTTAATCATGGATTAGAAAATAAATTAATATCAGAATTTAAAACTATTAAAAATATTAAACCAGAATTTAAATTTGGTGATGATGCAAGATTTGATTTTTTATGTGACAGTAATTTAATAGAAGTAAAGAATGTTACATTATTTAGAGAAAATGATATTGCAGAATTTCCTGATGCGGTAACATCAAGAGGAACAAAACATCTAAATATGTTAATTAAATCAATTAAAAAAGGATATAAACCGTATGTCTTATTTTTAACGCAAATTCAAAATATAAATAATTTTAGAATTGCAAAAGATATTGACCACATTTATTTTGAAAATTACAAAAAAGCAAAAAAAGCTGGAGTAAAATTTCTCGCTTATAGATGCAAACTGAGTTCTAAAGAGATTAAAATTGAAAAAAAAATTAATATTTTAGATGACTGATTATAAAGAAAAATTTGAAAAGATGAGAGTTGCCGGAAAACTAGCATCTAAAACTTTAGACATGCTAACAGATTATATTAAACCTGGAGTATCAACAGATAAGATTGATAAATTAGGTTATGAATTTATAAGAGATAATGGCGGCTATTCTGCTCCATTATTTTACAGAGGTTTTGAAAAATCACTCTGTACATCATTAAATCATGTAGTTTGTCATGGGATACCTTCTGATAGAATTTTAGAGGACGGTGATGCAGTTAATATTGATGTGACAGCTGTCGTTGAAAATTATTATGGCGATACAAGTAGAATGTATGAAATTGGAAATGTACCAGTAAAGGCAAAAAATCTAATTGAAACAACCTATGACTCATTAATGAAAGCAATATCAATTTTACAACCAGGTAAAAAACTTGGTGATATAGGATTTGAAATACAATCTTATGTTGAAAGCAAAGGTTATTCAGTTGTAAGAGATTTTTGTGGACATGGAATAAGCAATGTATTTCATGAACCTCCTAATATACTTCATTATGGATCTAAAAATACTGGTAAAGAACTAATACCTGGTATGACTTTTACTGTTGAGCCAATGATAAATTACGGAAAATATGACACAAAAGTTTTAAATGATGGGTGGACAGCAGTAACCAAAGATAAATCTTTATCAGCACAATTTGAGCACACTGTTGGTATCACAGAAGATTCATATGAAATTTTCACAGAATCTGTTAAAGGTTATACGAGGCCCCCATATAATTAATGATATCAAGATATTCTAGAAAAGAACTTGTCAGTATTTGGTCTGAAGAAAACAAATATAAAATTTGGTTAGATGTAGAAATTGCTGCAGCTGAGGCAATGGAAAAATATAAAATTATTCCTAAAGGAGTTGCATCATTAGTTAAAAAAAAAGGCAAAATCAAAGTTAAAAGAATTCATGATATAGAAGCAAAAGTTAAGCATGATGTAATTGCTTTTTTGACATCAATTACAGAACAAGCCGGTCTTAAAGCAAGATACCTACACCAAGGTATGACTTCATCTGATGTTTTAGATACAACTTTAAATATTCAATTGGTTCAATCAGGAAACATCTTATTAAAAGACATTGATAAAATTTTATCTGTTCTAAAAAAACAAGCAAAAAAATATAAATTAACCCCATGTATTGGAAGAAGTCATGGAATTCATGCGGAACCAATTACATTTGGATTAAAATTAGCATCATTTTATGAAGAATTTAAAAGAAATAAATTAAGATTAAAAGATGCAATAGAAAATGTATCAACATGCGCAATATCAGGAGCTGTGGGAACGTTTGCAAATATAAATCCTAAAGTCGAAACTTATGTTGCAAAAAAATTAAAATTGAAAGCTGAGCCAATTTCAACTCAAATTATTCCAAGAGATAGACATGCACATTATTTTTCGGTGCTTGGGATTATTGCCGGGTCCGTTGAAAGAGTTGCAACGGAAATAAGGCATTTACAAAGATCTGAAGTTTATGAATTACAGGAGTTCTTTTCAAAAGATCAAAAAGGCTCATCTGCTATGCCTCATAAAAAAAATCCAATATTAAGTGAAAATCTTACAGGACTTGCAAGAATGGTGAGAAGCTATGTGATTCCAGCTTTAGAAAATATTTCTTTGTGGCATGAAAGAGATATATCTCATTCTAGTGTTGAAAGAAATATTGGTCCAGATGCAAATATAACTTTAGATTTTGCTTTAATTAGATTGTCAGGAATTTTAGAGAAAATGATTGTTTATCCAAAAACGATGATAAAAAATTTAAACTTAACAAGAGGTCTTGTTTTTTCTCAAGAGGTAATGTTAGAACTTACTAAATCAGGCTTTGCTAGAGAGAAAGCGTATAGATTGGTTCAGTCTCATGCAAAAGCTAGTTTTGCAAAGAATACAAACCTATTAACACTTTTAAAAAATGATAAATCAATCACTGGCAAAATAAATGAAAAAAGATTAGATAAAATCTTTACATATGACAAGCACTTAAGAAATGTAAATTACATATTTAAAAGAGTATTTAAATAATGAAAAAAGGAAAAAAATTATACGAAGGTAAAGCAAAAATAATTTTTGCAAGCAACGATAAAAAATATGTTATCCAACATTTTAAAGATGATGCAACCGCATTTAATAATCAAAAAAAAGCAGTGATGGATGGTAAAGGAATTTTAAACAATAGAATTTCTGAACATATACTAACTCAATTAAATAATGTTGGTATTAAAAATCATTTAGTAAAACGTTTAAATATGAGAGAACAACTAGTTCAGCATGTTGAAATTATACCTATTGAATTTATTGTAAGAAATATTGCAACCGGGTCATTAACTAAAAGATTGGGTATTGAAGATGGGACAGTCTTAGATAATCCATTAATAGAATATTGCTTAAAAGATGATGACTTAGGTGATCCTCTAGTAAGTACTGAACACATCTTAGCTTTTAAATGGATGGAAAAAGATGAATTAAACTTAATTAATAAAGAATTAAATAGAATTAATGACTTTCTACAAGGCATGTTTAGAGGTGTTGGAATTAAACTTGTAGATTTTAAGGTAGAATTTGGAAGATATGAAAAAAATGGAAAAAAAGAGATCATGCTCGCAGATGAAATAAGTCCAGATACCTGCAGACTATGGGATGTAAATAGTGATAAAAAATTAGATAAAGATAGGTTTAGAAAAGGCCTTGGTAATCTAATTGAGGCTTATCAAGAAGTTGCTAGAAGATTAGATATACTTCATGAACAATCAAATATAAGACCATTAAAATACACCAAGCCACAAGCAGTAAAGATTAAAAAAAAATAATGAAAATTAAAGTAATTGTAACTCTTAAAAATGGAGTTTTAGATCCTCAAGGAAAGGCAATTCAACAAACGCTTAATGGTATGAACTTTGGAAATGTAGAAGATGTAAGACAAGGTAAATATTTTGAAATTGAAGTTAAAGAGAAAGATGAAAAAAAAGCAAAGTCTTTAGTCGATGATATGTGTAAAAAGCTATTGGCCAATCTTGTTATTGAGGATTATAAAATAGTTTAATAAATGAGATCATCAGTCATTATTTTTCCCGGATCAAATTGTGAT
>CACGOO010000015.1 GCA_902574685.1 uncultured Pelagibacteraceae bacterium
AAATCTAAATCAGAAGTGATAGATCTAAGAATTAAAGATGGTGAAAAAATTAAAGTTGAAGAAGTTGAACTTCAAGCAATTTATACTCCTGGTCATACTGACTGCTCTTATAGTTTTTTGATGAATGATAGAGTTTTTACTGGAGATACACTTTTAATAAATGGAAGTGGTAGAACAGATTTTCAAAATGGTAATGCTTACGATGCTTATGATTCTATATTTAATAAATTATTAAAATTACCCGAAAAAACTCTCGTATTTCCAGCTCATGATTATAATGGCAAGAAATTTTCCACTATTGAAAATGAAAAAAATAATAATCCAAGATTACAAGTAAGCTCAAAGGAAGAATACGCGGACATAATGAATAATCTAAATCTTGCAAATCCAAAAATGATGGATGTCGCAGTACCTGCTAATGTAAAAGGGCTTACTTTAGACAATATTAATTAACTTTAAATTCCAACATTAATAACTATATAGGCAGTCTATGAATGACTATTTGCAATCAATTATTGATAGGGATCCAGCAGCAAGATCTAAGTTAAGTGTAATATTAACTTACCCTGGCGTTAAGGCTGTATTTTTTCACAGAATTGCAAATTTTTTTGCTACTGCAAAATTTGATCTTATCGCAAGAATAATTTCTCAATTTTCGAGATTTTTAACTGGTATTGAAATTCATCCAAGAGCTAAGATAGGTAAAAATTTATTTATTGATCACGGTATGGGCGTTGTTATAGGTGAAACTTCTGACATTGCAGATAACGTAACAATTTATCATATGGTTACTTTAGGTGGAATATCTCCAAGCATAAATTCCAATGATCAAAGAGAAATTAAAAGACACCCTACTCTTCATGATAATGTAGTCGTTGGTTCGGGTGCACAGATTTTGGGGCCTGTAGTTGTAGGGAAAAATGCAAGAATTGGAGCTAATGCAGTTGTAACAAAAAATGTTCCTGAAAATGCTGTTATGGTAGGAATACCTGCTAAGAATGTTGGAACAGCAACTGAAGAATTTAAACCTTATGCTGTTACAAATGGTAATGAGGAAAAAGAATAATGAAAAATTACAAGGATGATTTTATCCAATCAATTGGAAATACTCCTTTAATAAAACTAAAAGCTGCATCTGAAATAACTGGCTGTAACATTTATGGTAAAGCCGAATATTTAAATCCAGGAGGATCTGTAAAAGACAGAGCAGCACTTGCTTTAATAAGGGATGCTGAACAAAAAAAATTAATATCTAAAGGTGGAATAATTGTAGAAGGAACTGCAGGGAACACTGGTATTGGTTTATGCCTTATTGGAAATTCACTTGGTTATAAAACGATTATTGTAATGAATGATAATCAAACTCAAGAAAAAAAAGATACATTAAGAAATATTGGTGCAGATTTAAAATTAGTTCCACCAAAACCTTATAAAGATGAAAATAACTTTGTTAAGGTTGCTGCTAGAATGGCTGAAGAGCTAAAAAGTTCAAATAATCACGGAGTTGTTTGGGCAAATCAATTTGATAATACAGCAAACTCAAAAGGTCACTACGATACAACGGGTCCTGAGATATGGGAGCAAACAGAAGGTAAAGTTGATGGATTTGTATGTTCTTCTGGAACTGGAGGAACAATTGGTGGAGTAAGTAGTTTTTTAAAAGAAAAAAATAAAGATATACAAATTTATCTATCAGATCCAAAGGGATCTTCTCTTTACAATCACATTGAAAACGGCGAGTTAAAAGCTGAAGGTGGGTCAATAACTGAAGGCATTGGATCCAGCAGAGTAACTGCTAATTTTGCAGAAGCAAAAATAGATGGAGCTTTTTCAATTGAAGATAAAGAGTCTTTGCCAATACTATATGATTTAATCAAAAATGAAGGTTTAAGTCTTGGAACAAGTTGTGGAGTAAATATTGCAGGCGCAATAAGATTGGGTAAAAAACTAGGCCCAGGAAAAACTATTGTTACTATTCTTTGCGACAAATCAGACAGATACAACTCAAAGATGTTTAATAAACCTTTTTTAATTGAAAAAGGTTTACCTTATCCCGATTGGATATAATCACGCATATCTGGTTTGTGATAAAACCATTATATTCTTCTAAAAATTAATCTCATACTATTAGAAAGGTTTTATGAAAAAAATAATTTTAACATTAGTTTTAAGTTTATTTACAGCTAATGTTTATGCAGATAGCCATGTAAAGAGAATTTTATCAACAAGTCAAACAGGAATGGGAAATGATATTGTATACCCTACTGGAAAAGCAAAAATAACAGCTTTTGAATTTACTGTACCTGTAGGAGCTCCAGTAACTCCTCATACGCACTCATTTCCAGTTTTAATTATGATCCAGCAAGGTGAAATTGAATTAATTCATGAAGGAAAAACCCAAGTATTCAAAGCTGGTGATGCATTTGTTGAAGATGTTGGAATTGTACACGAGTCGAAAAATATTGGAAATGTTCCAGTTAAAGCGATTGTAGTTGCAATTGGAGTTGAAGGTCAAAAAATTATGACTCCAGTTAAATAGAAAGGAAAAAGAAATGATCATAAAAATAGAAGAAAATATAAAATCATTTTCATCTTGGACTAATATGGTAAAAGCAAATGCTGAAAAAATTAAAGGATTTGGTGCTACTATTATCTTTGCTGGTGTATCTAAAGAAGACCCTACAAAATTTACTGTAATCGTTAAGTATGCAACCATGGAAGGTTTTGAAGCATTTAAAAATGACAAAGAACTTCATGCAGCAAGAGCTGAAGCAGGTGTGGATTTAGATTCAGCAAAGGTTACACCAATGCATGAAGATTTTATGGAAAATTTTAGTGGATAAACAATCAATATAAAGAAAGGATAAAAGATGGAAACAGAAACATTAGTCGTAGCTCACCTTAAAGAAGGGATGCTAGAAAAGTTTATGGGCTTTATGCAATCAGATGCTGGGATGGCAGAGAGATCGAAAGTTGCAAATGTATCAAAAACAATTGGAACAGTTGCACCTGACAAAAAAACAGTAATGTTTAAAATTTTTGTGATCGATAAAGCTGCTCTAAAAGCGTTCATAGATGGAAGTAATCCAGTATCAGGTCCAGTTATGAAAGAAGTTATGGAAAGTTACAGTGTCTACGAATTAAATAAAGTAGATATGTAATAATTTTTGTAATAAGGTTTGTAATGCCTTCAGGATATATCATATTAAATATTAATGTGCTAAATCCTGAAAATTACAAAGAGTATTTGGAAAAAGCTCCTCCAACTGCTCAAATGTTTGGTGGCGAATACATTATAAGAGGTGGCGAAAATGAAGTCATTGAAGGTGAGTGGAAATATCCAAGAACTGTTGTAATTAAATTCCCATCTTATGAAAAAGTTTTTGAGTGGTACAATTCAGAAATATATAAACCTATCAGACAAATTAGATTAGATAATACAGTATCAAATACATTAATAATTAAAGGAGCATAAAGGAGATAAAAATGTCAATATTAGAAAAATATAGTGCTGCAATTAAAAATAAAGATGAAGCAGCAATGAACGAACTTTTGCATGATGATTTTAAATTTACAATGCATAAATCAGGGAGTGTTTTAACTAAAGGTGATGTTATCAAATGGGCAATGAGTGGTGATATCAAGCAAGATAAAACTAGAATTGTTTATGAAAATGATGAAGTTGGTGTTCACCATGCGTTCGTAACATTTGATGATGGTAATGTAGAAGCAGTTATGGCAGTCTATAAATACCAAGATGGTAAAATGATTAGTTTAGAAACTGGCGCAACCCCAATGCCAAAATAAGTGAACAACATAGACTTTTATTTTTCTATCGGAAGTACTTATACTTATCTTTCGGTTACTCGAGCACTAGAAGCAGAAAAGCAACATCAAATTAAGTTTAACTGGACTCCTTTTAGTGTGAGAGCAATAATGAAAGAAATGAACAATGTTCCGTTTCCTAAAGAAAAAAAAAATAAAGTAGATTACATGTGGAGGGACATAGAAAGACGAGCAAAAAATTATGGATTTTTTGCTAAAACACCAGTCCCTTACCCTTTAACAGAATTTGATTTAGCTAATAAAATTGCAATATTAGGTTTAAAAAATAACTGGGGTGTAGATTACGTTCAGCTTACGTATAAACGATGGTTTCAAGAAGGAAAAGAGCCTGCTGTTGAACCTAACTTGAGTGAAATCTGCGAAACACTAAGCTTAGATAAAGAAAAGATTGTTTCAGAGGCAAGCTCTGAGGAAATAAATAATATTTATTTATCAAATACAGAAAAAGCTAGAAAAAATAAAATATTTGGAAGTCCGTCATTTGTTGTAAAAAATGAAATATTCTGGGGAGATGATAGAATGGAAGATGCAATCAAATGGTCGAAGGCAAATGAATAATATAACTGCTTATATAATTTTATTAATCGCAGTAATTCTTGGAACAGCATCTAACAGTTTTGCTAAAAGTGCTCAAGGTTTTACATTATTAATACCTAGCATAATCACAGCAGTAACAATTGTTGGATGCATGTATACTTTGTCTTTAGTTATGAAAAGTATACCAGTTGGAATAACATATGCCTCTTTTGCAGGCTTATGTATAATTGCAACAGCTGCTGTTGGTGTTATAAAATTTAACCAAGTACCAAATTTTTATACAATAATTGGATTGATTTTAATTATATCGGGCGTCTTAATAGTTAACTTATTAGGAACAAATAAATGAAACCATTATCTGGTTATATTTATTTGGTATTAGCTATATCAACAGGAATTGCTGCAAATAGTTTTGCTAAAATTTCAGATGGATTTTCAAAATTAACTCCAACAATATTATCAATAACTTTTATGTGTATAACTATGTATGGACTTGCAAAAGCAATGTCTATGATACCAGTAGGTTTTACTTATGCTACTTATAGTGGGATAACAGTGGCTGCTATTTTAGTCTTCGGTATGATTAAATATAACCAGATACCAAATATGTACGGGTTAATTGGGATTTTTTTAATAGTTATTGGTGTTGTAATGGTTAATTATCTTGGAAGAATTAATTAGCTCTTATTTAATAATAAAATTAGTACACCTACTACAAATATAATTATCCCTAAAATTTCTGTAATTTTGACTTTTTCTTTAAACATATACTTTGAAGACACATAGCTAAATAATAATTCTATTTGGCCGATAGCTCTAACAAATGAAGACTGTATTAACGTAAAAGCATAAAACCAAGATAATGTTGCAAGAAATCCAGCTAATCCTGCTGTCAAACATTCATACTTGTTTTCATATAACTTTTTAAACTGTGACTTTTCAAATATAATTAAATAAATAGTAACTAATGTTGTTTGTATAACTAGACCAAAAAAGAGTGTTGCTATAGCTTTTTCAAAGTTATTACTAAAATTTTCCAATGTTAATGCTGCTGCTCTAAAATATACAACGCTTAAACCCAGGAATAGCCCTGCGGATAAACCAATTAAAGTTGTTTTTGAAAATAAGTTTTTTAGAAATAAACTCAAGTCTTTAATCGATAGTATAATTACTCCAATTGTAGATACGATAATACCTGTTATTCCAAATTTATTTAATTTGTCTCCTATTATCAAATATTCAAAAATTGCAACCTGAATAACCTCAGTCTTACTTAATGAAGTTCCAACTACAAAATTAGCAAATCTAAATAAGTAAAGTAAAACAAATGTAAAAATTATTTGGAAAATTGAACCTAATAATACGTTAAATATAAATTTTTTTTGACTTAGAATTTCAGGGATTACATTTAAGTCTTGAAAATACAAAAAAAATAAAATTGTCCCAAATGGTAATGCAAAAGCAAATCTTACATAAGTAGATGCAATAGTTGATACTTTTTGATTAAGTTTTTTCTGTAAAGTTGATCTAAGATTTTGAAAAAAAGCCCCAGAAATAGCTACAATTATCCAATTCATTGATGATTATTAATATTGTATTTAATTTTAAAGTCGACTTAAATAGTCTCATTTAACAAAAAAGAGGGAAATAACATGAAAATCTTTAAAAGAATAATATTTTCTCTAATTTTCGTTTCTTTTGCCAGTGCAAGTTTGGCAGAAACAAAAATGAGAATTACACTTCAATTACCATTAAAGGCTCACTTAGGTCAGAACCTTTTGGTATTTAAAAAAGAATTAGAATCAAGATCAGATATTAAAGTAGAGATTTACGACTCTGCACAACTTTACAAAGATAAAGAGGTTCCACAAGCTGTAGGTTCAGGAGCGATCGAAGCTGGTGTTGCATCTATAACAAGATTTGCAGGAACTAATCCTGAAGTTGATGTTTTCTATCTTCCATTCTTATTTGACTCAGAACAAAAAGTAAGAAAAGCAACTCAAGCTGGATCTGAGATAAGAGCTATCCTTGATCCTGCAATAGCAAAGACTGGAGCGGTTCCACTTTATTATCAAGCTTATGGATCAGCAATAATGTTATCTAATGGTGGTCCGATGAAAACTCCGGCTGACTTTAAAGATAAAAAAATTAGAGTATTTGGAAAAACACTTGGAGCTTTTGTGAGTTCTTTAGGTGGTAAACCAGCATTAATATCTGGATCTGAGCAATATTTAGCTTACCAAAGAAATACAGTTGATGCAGGTATGACTGGTGTATCTGGTGTAAAATCTAGAAAATTATATCAAGTAATGGATACTTTAACAGTTACAAATCATGGCGATATCGAATTCGTTGTTGTTGCTAATGATAAATGGCTAAGCTCATTAACTCAAAAACAAAGAGACGCTATAGCTGAAGCATCAAAAGTAGCTGAAAAAGCTGTTAGAGATGACATGGCTAACATCGAGGCTGGCGCTTACAAAGAAGCAAAAGCAAATGGAATGAACATTGTAAACCTAAGTAGTTCTGAAGTTTCTGCTCTTAAAAAAGCATCGTCATCTGTTATTGATGATTACATTTCTAGAACAGGTGGAGCTGGTGGAGTTGGTGATCAACTTGTAAAAGCTGCAAACAAACTTTAAATCATATAAATACCCCGCACTAAAGTGCGGGGTTTTCAAATGAATACCTACGACAAAATTGTAAAATATTCTGGCTATTTAGCTTCAGCGTTATTTATTATGATAGGCTTTATAGTTTCTTATGAAGTTATCATGAGATACATATTTAATTCACCTACTATTTGGGTAAACGAAATTTCTCGATTTTTACAAATTTGGGCTACTTATTTAGCTTTAACTTATACTTTTCATAAAAATGATTTTATCAGAATAACAGTTATATATGACAAAGTAGGAGATAAAGGAAAAAAGATATTAGATTTAATAAGTGCAATATTCATTTTAATTTTTAGTGGATTTGTACTTTATTATGGATGGTTAATTGCTTACGACTCTCTTAAAGTTGGAAGAACAAGCTCTACAATTTTAGATGTTCCATCCTTTCTTACAGAATTTGCGATACCATTATGTTTTGCATTTTTGGTATTAAGAGTGCTTTTCGAAGTACCTAAATACATCAAAGATATAATTAAATGACAGTAGCAATAATCTTATTTTTGTTATTTTTTGTGCTTTTTTTAGGAGTGCCAATAGCATTTGGTTTAGGTTCTATAGGATTGGGTTTAATGTTATTTGGAGATATTTCTCCTTTAATGATCCCACAAACTTTTTACAGTGTGGCAGATAACTTTATTTTATTAGCTGTTCCGATGTTTTTGATGATGTCTAATATACTGTTAAAAGCAGGTGTTGGAGAAGATCTTTTTAATTTTGCTCAAAGCTGGGTTGGAAATTTTCCAGGCGGTTTAGCAATAGCAACTATAGTTTCTTGCAGTATTTTTGCTGCTATATCTGGATCATCAGTGGCTACTGCAGCAACAATCTCAACTGTAGCATTTCCTGCAATGATTAATAGAGGTTATCACAGAAACTTTACTTTAGGTATTTTGGCAGCGGGTGGAACTTTAGGGATTTTAATTCCTCCATCAATTCCAATGATTGTTTATGCATTTGTTGTTGAAGAGTCTGTACTAAGTATGTTTCTTGCAGGAATTGGGCCAGGAATAGTTTTAGCTTTATTTTTTATTATCTTTTCAGTTTTTTACGTGAAATTTTTTAATAAAGAAGTTCAAAATGTATCCAGTACTTTAGAAGAAAAAATTAAATACACAAAAAGAGGTTTGCCAATATTATTAATGGCCTTCATTATGCTGGGTGGAATTTATGCTGGAATTTATACACCAACAGAAGCAGGTGGTATTGGTTTTTTAATATCATTTATCTATGTTGTGGCTAAAAAAAGATTGGATTTTAAAGGTTTTATCGAAGCTGGTTTGGAGACAATGAAAACTACAGTTACAATATTTATAATTATTGCAGGAGCTAAGGTTTTTGGTAAAGCAATTTCGCTTTATAGAATTCCTCAAGATTTATCATCTTTCATAGTTACTAATATTAATGAGACTGGTTTATTTATACTTGTTGTTTGTATTACTTTGCTAATCTTAGGATTTATAATGGAAACCCTTTCATTAATTTTAATCATGATGCCTATATTTTCGATTTCAATCGCTGCAATGAATATTGATTTAATTTGGTTTGGAATAATTTTTACACTAATGATTGAGTGTGCATTAATTACACCACCTGTTGGACTAAATATTTATGTTCTACAAGCAATTGGTAAAGCAAAAATGTCAGAAATAGCTAAAGGTGTGATACCTTTTGTCATTATAATGTTATTTACAGTATTTGTTATTTACTTATTCCCTGACCTAGCATTATATATACCTTTTAAATTATAAATATGTTTTCAAAAATAAAATCAAAAGATAAAGCAGAACAACTAAGACAACTATTAGATGGACCAGAAATAATTGTAATGCCTGGATGCTTTGATGCATTATCAGCAAAATTAATTGAAAGAGAAGGTTTGAAAGTTGGTTTTATGTCTGGCTTCAGTGTTTCTTCAACAAAACTTGGTATGCCGGACACAGGTTTAATTTCTTTTTCTGAAATGGCTGAACAGGTAAGAAATATATGTAATGCTACATCAATTCCAATAATATTTGATGGGGATACTGGATATGGAAATTCAGTGAACGTATTTAGAACTGTAAGAGGATATGCGGATGCAGGAGCAGCTGGTGTGATGATTGAAGACCAAAAGTGGCCAAAAAAATGTGGTCACACAAAGGGTAAAGATGTTGTCGATCTTGATGAAGCTAACTCAAGAATTAAAGCTGCGGTGGATGCAAGAGAATATGGAAATAAAGATATCTTAATAATGGCAAGAACTGATGCCATAGCAACTAGAGGATTAGATGATGCAATTAAAAGAATGCAATCATTTTCAAAACTTGGTGTTGATATTTTATTTATTGAAGCTGTTAAAAATAAAGAAGATATGAAAAGAATTATTAAAGAAGTTCCAGGTCATCATATGTTAAATTTGATCGAAGATGGTGAAACTCCATTATTAGAAATTAATGAAATAGAGGAAATTGGATATAAAATTGCCGTAATGCCTCTAACCTTAATGAGTGCATCAGTAAAAACGATGCAAGAATGTTTGAATAATATGAAGAATAAAGTTTATAATAAAAATGTTTCTAAATTTTCAGACTTAAGAGATATAGTTGGCTTCAACGAATATTACGATATTGAAGACAAATATAAATAATGTTTCCAAAAAAATTTTCTAAAATTCTTTTCGTTTTTTTTATGGGTTTAGGAATGAGTTTATTAATGACCCTAATTATTACATTTATAAATACAGGTTACGATGAATTTTATTATAAAAGATTTTTCAAAGCTTGGTCTATTAGTTTGCCAGTTGCATTAGTTGCAACAACTTTTGTTGCACCATTGGTTAATAAATTAGTGGAAAAAATTACTAAATAGAGAGGATGTCATATGAGTGAAAATATAGCTTTTATAGGAGTTGGTAATATGGGAAACCCAATGGCCTGTAATTTAAAGAACGCAGGGAAAAAGGTTAAGGTTTTTGATGTTTCTAAAGAAATGATTGATAAAGCAGTTGAAAATAATCTAGATGTTGAGAAGGATTTTGGAAAACTAATCAATAGTGAAACGTCTGTAGTAATCACTATGTTACCCGAGGGAAAACATTCAAAAGAAGTTTATTTAAAAGAAAATGGTGT
This sequence comes from uncultured Pelagibacteraceae bacterium, assembly GCA_902574685.1. Taxonomy (GTDB): domain Bacteria; phylum Pseudomonadota; class Alphaproteobacteria; order Pelagibacterales; family Pelagibacteraceae; genus Pelagibacter. The sequence goes on from CACGOO010000015.1 coordinate 10,169, forward strand.
TCTAGATAAAGTTTCTAAAAATTGTCTACTAATAGATTGTTCAACAATCGATATAGAAACTTCTAAAGAAATAGGAAAGAAAGCAAATGAAAAAGGTATTAAGATGATTGATGCTCCAGTAAGTGGTGGAGTGATGGGTGCACAAAAAGCAACTTTAAATATTATGGTTGGTGGATCAAATGATGCATTTAATCAAGCTTTACCTATTTTAAAATTAATGGGTAAAAATATTTATCATGCTGGGGAAATAGGAAGCGGAAACGGTGCAAAGATTTGTAACAACATGTCTCTTGGAATAACAATGATTGCTGCTTCAGAGTCATTAATGTTAGCAAGAAGATTGAATATAGATATAAAGAAAGTTCATGAAATTATGAAAAATGCTTCCGGAAATAGCTGGCCTATTTCAGTTTATCCACCTTTACCTGGATTAATTGAAGGAACTCCATCTAACAATAAATATAAGCCAGGCTTTTCTGCAGGTATGATGAACAAAGATTTAAAACTTGCAAATGAATGTGCTAAAAATGCAAATGCATCTACTCCATTAGGAGAGATGGCATTAGAAATATATTCAAAGTTTTGTGAGGATGGAAACAGTTCGAAGGATTTTTCTGCTATATCAAGGGTAATTGGTGGAGATGCTTGGGATTATCCAATAGAATAATTACCAAGAGGAATTTGGACTCTCTAAATATTTTAACTCATCTGGTGTAGATTTTCTCCCCATAACTTTATTTCGATGAGGATATCTATGAAATCGTTTAATTGCAGCGGTATGATCTTTCCAAAATTTTTTTATCTCATTATAGTTTGGATGATTAGATAAATAGTTATCCAACAATTTATATGCTCTATCATGATCTATAACTTCTTCACTGTGAATGTATGGCAATAACATGAAAAAACGTTGATATTCATCCATTTGATCAAGATACCCGTTATAGACTGCATCATTTACAATCAGTCTTGCTTTAGGATCAAACTCAAAAGCTTTTTTATCATCTCTATATAAATTTCTTGAAAATTGATCCAATAAAATAACTAAAGCTAGAGTGCTTAATGGTTCATCTTGCCAATCATCATATTCATTTAAAGTAGCTTTTTCATGATCATCTTTGAATTTGTCTCTAATTAATTGATCAAAATTATCATCTCTTTTAAATCGCTTTTCAACGACCATATCATCAAACCAAAAATCTAATATTGCTTTGGCTCTATCATTCATAAACTTTGTCAACTTTTACCTGATATGATTCAACAAGTCTGTTAGTTTCATTTGCCATTGCAACAACTGCAATAAGTTCACTTAACATCTCAGTAGTAGCACCTTTAGATTTAGCAGCGATACTGTGAGATTTAATACAATACTCACAACTATTTGTCATTGAAACTGCAACATAAATAAGCTCTTTTGTCATTTCATCCAAAGCACCTTTTTTCATCACTTGCTGTATAGAAGTCCAAGTTCTCTCTAAAGTTTCTGGGTTGTTAGCTAACATTTTCCAAAAATTGTTTATGTAGTCAGTATTTCTCTTCTTTTTTATATCTTCAAATACCTCTTTCACTTTTCCTGTAGCATCAGCTTCTTCAATCATATTAAAAACTGCCATTTCACCTCCTTAATTGTAAATTGTTTCTATTTTAGGCATTAATCTTAATAATTCCTTAGTATATTCATGATTTGGATTTTTAAACAACTCTTCTGTCTCAGAAACCTCGCATAGTTTTCCATTCCTTAAAACTCCAATGTCATCACACATTTGTCGTACAACTGGTAGATCATGACTTATAAAAAGTATAGTTAAATTAAGTTGTTCTTGTAAATCTTTAAGTAAATTTAGTATCTGAGCCTGAATACTCACATCCAAAGCAGATGTAGGTTCATCACAAACTAATAATCTTGGTTTTGTTGCTAACGCTCTTGCAATAGAAATTCTTTGTCTTTGTCCTCCCGAAAACTCATGCGGATATCTTTCAGCTGAAGACTTAGATAACTCTACCGAGTCTAAGAGATCATTTATATATTCATTTAATTCATTAGAGCTAATATTTGTATCATGTAACTTTATAGGCTCAGCAATGATATCTTTAACCTTAAGCCTACCATTCAATGAAGAGTATGGATCTTGAAATATCATTTGAATTTGTTTTCTGAATTTAAGTAATTCTTTGTTACTTTTTATATTATTAATACATACATCATCGAAATAAATTTCACCTGAGGTGGGTTTAAATAAATTAACAATCATTTTTGCAATTGTAGTCTTTCCACTGCCACTTTCACCAACAAGTCCAAAAGATTTTCCTTCTTGTATATTAAATGAAACAGTATCAACTGCTAATACATTATTTTGAGATTTTTCTGTAAAAAAACCTTCATTAAAAGTTTTAGAAAGATTTTTTATTTGAACTAAATCTTTTTTTGAAATTTCTCTTTTATTCCATCTGTTTAAAATTTTTAAATTAATATTTTCCTGGTTATTATTTTCTTTCTCTATAATTTTAAATCTGGATATCTTTTTATTTGTGGGAGGAACAGAACTAACTAAACTTTTTGTATAAGTTTCTTTTGGTTCTGTTAATATTTGCTTTGTTGTTCCCAATTCTACCAAATTACCATTTTTCATGACAGCAACTCTATTGGTAGTCTCTGCTATAACTCCCATATCATGTGTAATTAATATAACTGCTAAATTTCTTTCTTTAGTCAGTTTTTTGATAAGTTCTAATATTTGTGATTGGATTGATACATCAAGTGCAGTTGTGGGCTCATCTGCAATTAACAACTCTGGTTCACAACATAAAGAAAGCGATATAACAACTCTTTGTCTCATGCCTCCTGAAAATTGATGAGGGTAATCATTAAATCTTTTTTCAGCATCTTTTATGCCTACTTCTTTTAAAAGATTTATTGATTTTTCTTTTGCTTCTGAGTTACTGAGGTTTAAATGAGTTTGGATTGTTTCAATAAGTTGTTGTCCAATTGTTAAGATAGGATTTAAAGATGTTTGAGGATCTTGAAAAATAAATCCAATTTTTTTTCCTCTTAGACTTAGAATATTTTTTTTATTTTCATGAATATTTATGTCGCTTAAATAAATTGATCCTTCAGATACTTTCCCTGGTTCGTCAATTAAATCAATTATTGCATTTGCTACAGTACTTTTTCCAGACCCAGATTCCCCAACTAATCCTACAATTTCTCCTCTTTTTATCTCAATATTAATATCTTTTGCAGCATGAACTGTCTCTTTTCTCAATTTATAATCTACACTTAAATTTTGTATTTTTAAAAAACTCATTTTTTCAATTTAGGATTAAGAGTGTCTCTCATCCAGTCTCCTAATAGATTAATGGAAAAAGCCAAAACAACTAAGAATATTGCTGGAAAAAAAGTTATCCACCATTCACCAGAAAATAAAAAGTCATTTCCAAGTCTTATTAATGTTCCTAAAGAAGGAGTAGTTGGAGGAACTCCAACACCTAGAAAACTCAATGTGGCTTCTGCAATTATTGCTAATGCAAGACCTATAGTTCCTATAACAAGTACTGGTCTCATAATATTTGGAAGAATATGTTTAAACATTACTATAAAATTAGAAACTCCAATAATTGTTGATGCTGAGACATAATCTTTATTTTTTTCAACTAAAGTTGCTGCTCTTGATACTCTTGCAAACTGTGGCCACTCTGAAATACCAATTGCAAAAATTAAAACATATATTGCCATCTCGTCATGAAGTTCACGCGAAATTATACCTCTCGCAATACCATCAACAAGAAGTGCCATCAAAATACTTGGAACTGTTAACTGAACATCAGTTAATCTCATAACAATCATTTCATACTTACCACCAAAAAAACCAGCAGTAAGACCTAATCCAACTCCTAAAATTAAACTAAATAAAATTGCTGAGAAACCAACAATCAAAGATATTCTAGATCCATAAAGAATAGTCGATAACATATCTCTTCCTTGTCCATCAGTACCAAGTAAAAATTCTACTTTTCCTTCGCTAGTCCAAGATGGCGGGGTGAATGCATCCATTAAAGATAAAGAAGATGGGTCGAATGGATTATAAGGTGTAATAAATTCTACAAAAAATGAACAGAAAAATATTATTGCTAATAAAATCGATGAAACTATTGCTGTAGGAGATTTTATAAAACTAAAATAAATTTCACTATCTTTTATTTTATCCCAAGTTGTTAAAGCTTTGTTATCCACTAGCTGAATCTCCTTTAACTCTAATTCTTGGATCTATAAAGTAATACAAGATATCGACTATAAAATTTATCATTACAAAAACGAATGCTATAAATACTAAATATGCTGACATAATTGGAATATCTACAAACTGAACAGCTTGAATAAAAAGAAATCCCATACCTGGCCATTGAAATACTGTTTCCGTAATTATTGAAAAAGCAATTAATGTTCCAATATTTATTCCAGCAATAGTTATTACTGGAATTAGTCCATTTTTAAGTGCGTGCTTATAATTAATGCTTTTTTCATTAATGCCTCTAGCTCTTGCAAACTTTATGTAATCAGTCTGAAGTATTTCCATCATTTCAGCTCTGACGAGTCTTATTATATATGTCATTTGAAAAAGACTTAAAGTAACTGATGGTAATATAATTGCTTTTAAACCTGATATGGTTAAAAAGCCTGTCGACCAAAATCCTAGATCTACTACCTCACCTCTTCCAAACGATGGTAGAACGCCTAATATAACTGCAAAAAGATAAATAAATAAAATACCAATTACAAAAGTCGGAAGAGAAACACCTAATAAAGAAACTGCTAGGATAAAATCACTCAAAAAACCTTTTTTTTTTATGCCTGTATATACTCCCAATAAAGTACCAGAAACCAATGCAATTAGAGCAGATATTAAAACTAATTCAATTGTTGCAGGTAATCTTTCAATGATTAATTCTGATACAGGTCTTCTTAATTGATAAGATATTCCAAATTCTCCTTTAGAGGCATTAATTATAAACCTAGTAAATTGTACATGAATTGGGTCCATTAAACCCAATGTTTCTCTTAACTCAGCTCTTTCTTCATCTGATGTTTCCTCACCGACCATGTTATTTATTGGGTCTCCTACAAAATTAAAAAGAGAAAAAGATACAAAAGCTACGACAAGCATAACCATTGCAGATTGAAACAATCGTTTAAAAAAATACTTTATCAATTTATGAAATTTTATTTTTATACAAGCCCTTTAATTAAAAAGGGCTTGTAATAAATTGTTTAGTCAAAGCTCGCAAAACGGAATAACGGCTCGTTATTCGGTCTTATCGGAACATTAACATCTTTTTTTGCAGCCCAAGATATAACTTGGTGATGTAAAGGAAGATAAGAAATATCATCTTTTACTATTTTCCAAGCTTTAGCTATCGCAGCATTTCTCTTATCTAGGTTAACTTCACCTTCCATAACTCTTATCGCAGCATCTACATCAGAGTTACTAAAGTTAACTCTGTTCCAGCTTGCTCCACTTTCATATAAGTAATGGAAAACATAATGACTATCTAAAGTTGGAACTCCCCAACCTAACATATAAAAGTCACCTTGATTATCTTTTAGTTCTTTAAAGTGCTTACTTTTTGTTTGGGCAAATAAATTTACTTTAACACCGATTTTACCTAACATACCAACAACAGCTGTGCATATAGCTTCATCATTTACATATCTGTCATTTGGACATCTAAGCTCAACTTCAAATCCATTCGGATATCCAGCATCAGCTAGAAGTTTTTTTGCAGCAGCTACATCATAAGGGAGTCTTTTATCAAGTTCTTCTGTGTATCCGTTAACACCTGGAAAAGTAATTATTCCAGCAGGTTCACTTAAACCTCTCATTACTTTTTTCTTAATAGCTTCAATATCTATAGCTTGATAAAGAGCTTGTCTAACTGCTTTCTTTTTAAATGGGTTATCACCTGTATTACCTGTTCTAAGTTTATCTGCTCCCTGATCCATACCAAGGAATATAGTTCTCATTTGAGCAGTGCTTTCAACTTTGTGAGCAGGTGAATTTTTAATTCTAGCTAAATCTTGCACAGGTGCATCAGTAACAACATCAATTTCACCAGATAAAAGAGCTGCAACTCTAGTAGCTGCATTTTTTATAGGTAGTAGATGAATTTCTGTTACCTTGTCATCTTTCATAGTACCCCACCATTTTTTATTACGTTTGAAAACTGTTTTAGTATTTGGTTCTCTTAATGTAATTTTAAATGGTCCAGTTCCCATAGCATTTGTAGCTGAAAATGTTTCTTGTCCAGCATCCCAGTTCTGCGCCATGACTGCAAAATTCTTTTCACTCCATTTTTTTGACATTATAAAAATGTTTGAAAGTTGGTTTAAAAGAATTGGATTTGGTTTACTTGTTGTAATTTCTACTGTGTAGTCATTAACTGCTTTTACACCTGATACTGTACTAATATATTCTTTAAAATCAGATGTTCTTTGTTTTGCTCTTAAAATACTAAATACAACATCTTCAGATGTAAATGGAGTTCCATCAGAAAATTTAACATCTTCTCTTAATTTAAAGATCCAAGTATTAGGACCTTGAGTTCTCCACTCTGTTGCTAGTTGAGGTCCAATTTTCATATCTAATCCTCTGGTAACTAGAGCTTCGTATACTTGTCTAGATACTTGAGTGGTAGGACCTTCGTTTTGAGCATGAGGATCAAGTGTTAAACTATCACCCTGCATTGACCATTTAATAGTTTTTGCAAACGCTTGTGTTGGAGCAAAAGCTAGAAAAAAAGCCAATAAAATTTTTATAAAATACCCATACTTCATTTCTCTCTCCTATATTATTAAAATAAAAATCTAACTTATTAATTATGTAAACTAAAGTGATTTAATTCACTATTTTTTTGAAGTTTTCGTAAAGAATTTTAGAATATTTGTTCATAGATTGAATGTTGTCTTTCGCATCACTATCAAATTTATCAAGAGCTCCTTGTCCTAACTGACTCTCTAAAGCAGACTTATATTCAGGCACACATCCCCATTCTCCTACAGTGGTATCTTTTATCTCTATGTGAAATTGAATACCGTAAGCATGTTTTTTGTATTTAAAAATTTGGTATTTCGTTTCAGGAGATGACGCTAAAAGAGTTATATCATTATTATTTTCTAGATTTTGAACTTCATATGAATGCCATTGGAGTGATTTAATAATATCAGGATATTCTTTAAATAATAAATCGTCCTTTTTACTATTTAAAAAATTAATGTCTAAAATACCTATCTCTGGATTTTTTGATTTAACTACTTTACCTCCAACTACCTCTCCTAATAATTGACAACCTAAACAAAAACCTAAATATGGTTTATTTAAGTCTACTACAAATTCTTTGATTTTTTTTTTCTCTTCTATTAACCAAGGGTAATCTTTTTCCATCCAAGTATCCATTGGTCCGCCCATACAAAACATTGCATCAAATCCAGTTAAATCATCAGGTATTTTTTCTCCTTCGTCAAGTTCTACAGTTTTAATATGAACTTTATCCTGTAACATTAAATCTTTAATATAACCAGGATCCTCAATTTTAATGTGTTGAAGAACAATTATATTTTTCATGTAGCTGGTTTGAGTAATTTTAAAATTTTTTTATGATTTGATAAATTATTTGAAACAATTATGTTTCCACCTAATGTAGCATCTTTATTATCCCATGTGGTAATTATTCCACCTGATGCTTTAATAATTGGTATTATCGGATGTATATCCCAAATTTTGTTTGCACATTGAGCTACAATATCTAGTCTTCCCTCTGCTAATTGGCAATATGTTAGTGCATCGAAGCATGGAAACTGCATTCTCTTGATAAATTTCATTATTTTTTTTTGTTTTTGAAAAGATAAAGTTCCGTGAAAAGCAGCAGCTACTTTCAAATAATCAAATTTTATTTTTTTGTTTACTTTTAATTTTCTTTTTTTTCCATTTTCAAACACAAAAGCAGATTTATCATCTTGATTTAAATAGTATCTTTTCATTTTTGGAAAATTTGCTAAACCAACTATAGGGGCGTCGTTATAATTTAAAGAAATTAAATTGCTCCATGTGGGATTTCCAGCGACAAATGATCTTGTCCCATCAATTGGGTCAATTATCCATGAAAATAGACTTTTTGTCTTTTTTGCTCCAAACTCTTCACCTATAATTTGATGATCTGAGAACTTATCATTAATTTTTTTTCTTATAAATTTTTCAAAAGCTTTATCAGCACTGGTAACAGGATCATAACCTTTACCTTTTAACTTGTTATTAATTGTAAAAGTTTTGTTAAGTTTAGTGTAATAAAAATTAGTTAAGTCCTTAGCTAGCTTATTCAAAAAGGTGTAATAAATCTTGAAATCTTTTGTTTTTTTGAAGGTCATTTATCTTATGAGTAATAGTTAAAATATACAACTAGTTCAAATAAAATATCTTGAAAATTTTAAAATTTGATAGAAGAATCCAAATAGATGAAAATAGAAATCGTTTCTAAAAAAGTATTTATAAATAGTGGAAATAATAAAGTAGAAATACATCCTTTTTGGCTGAGAGAAAGAATAAATAACGAAGATGCTCTGGATAAAGGAAATCAACAAAGATTATTTGATCCAAATTCTATAAATACTAATATTGATATAGAAAAAATTAAAAATGAAGATGGATTGCTTAATTTATTTTTCAATGATGGGACCAATTATAAAATAAAAGAAGATCAAATATTAAATGAGTATAAATCTCAAAATCTTGATCCTATTTCAATTGATAAAATTAAATGGGACTCAAATTTTAATAATTTTCAAAGATTTAAATTTGAAAATGACATATTTAAAAAAAAAATCATGTATGATTTATTGGTATCATTTTATAAATATGGTTTTGTAGTTTTAACTAATGTTCCAACTGAAGATAATTTTATTATTAAATTTGCAAATTCAATTGGCAGTGTCAGAAGAACAAATTTCGGAGAATTTTTTAATGTAAGATCTGTACCTAATCCAAATGATTTGGCTTATACATCATTAGCATTATCTCCACACACAGATAATCCGTATAGAAAACCAGTTCCTTGTGTTCAATTATTGCATTGTATTATAAATAATGTTAGTGGAGGAAATTCTACTTTGGTTGATGGTTACACAGTAAGTGAAAAAATCAAAGAAGATTATCCAGAATATTATGAAATTTTATCTTCGGTTAAAGTAAAATTTAAATTTATAGACAATACAGTTGTTCTAGAAGATATGTCTGAGTTAATTAAATTGGATGAAAAAAATAATTTTAAACAAGTTAGATTTAGTCCAAGATTAGATTATGCCCCGATATTGGAAAAATCAAAATTGGATTTATTCTATAAAGCTAGAAATAAAATTTCTGAATTATACAACTCTGATAAATATAAAGTTGAATTTAAATTAGAAACCGGAGATTTATTAATGATAGACAATCATAGATTGCTTCATGGAAGAACAAAGTATGATGTTAACGAAGGTAATAGATATTTACAAGGATGCTACATTGATTTCGACAGTACAGAAGGTAAATTTAAACATTTAAAAAGAAAATTTAATCTTTAAATAATTCTTTTATTTTTTCTTCAGCGTTTTTTATCGACTTTTCGTAATCTAAAGCCATTTGATCTGCTGCAACTATATCGATTTTTTTAATACCAAAAAAATTTAACATATGTATCAACCATGGAGTTAAAAAGTCTTCTTCCCCTTGTATTTTTGTTCCACCAGAAGTAATTACTAAATACACTTGCTTATCTTCTAATAAACCTTTTCTTCTTCCGTCATCCCCGTATTTAAATGTCAATTTTACTCTGGCTGCAAGATCAGCCCAAGCTTTCAGTGTTGCTGGCGGGCCAAAATTATAGATTGGCACCGATATAATAATTACATCACATTCTTTTAACTCGGATACTAACTTATCAGACAATTCAAACATTTTTTTATGTTCATCTGTTTGCTCATTCTCTGGAATTTTCATTCCAGACTCAGTTAATCCAGATATAAAAAGCATTTCGTCATCTAAGTCTCTATAAATGACCTCATCATTATCTTTTTTAACTTTATCAAGTATTTTTTTCGCAAGCATCCTTGAGGTAGAACCTTCTTTTCTAGCACTACAATCGATTTGGTATATTTTCATTTTTATCCAAGTTTTTGAAGTATAGGAAAATACTTTAATATGTAAAATCCTAAAGCTTGCAACTGGTTTGTAATCATTAATATTCCTGTTATCAATAATAATCCTCCACCAACTCTTGAAATAGTTATCATTTTCGATTTTAGATTTTTTGTAACAACCATAAAACGTTGAATCAAATAACCTGATGCAATAAATGGCAATGCTAAACCAAGTGAATAGAACACAAGCAACAATATACCTCGGTTCAAACTTTGCTCAATTGAAGCTAGAGCTAATATTGATCCTAAAATAGGTCCAATACATGGAGTCCATCCAAATCCAAATGCCATACCAACTAATATTGAGCTAAAATTTCCTGATTTAATCTCAGTAGTAATTCTTTTTTCATAATTTAAAAACTTAATATTAATTAATCCCATAATATGAAGGGAGAAAATGATTATTATAGTTCCTGCAATAATTCTTAATTCAAAAGAGTTACTTAAAATTAAAGAACCTAAAAAAGTTGCGGTAGCTCCAAAGCTTATAAAAACAATGGAAAAACCAAAAGTAAATAAAACTATAGGGAATATGTTAATTGTTTTCTTTTCTAATAACTCATTTAAAGAGCTTCCAGAAATATAAGATATATATCCAGGTATTAATGGAAGTACACATGGAGACAAAAAGCTTATCAATCCAGCTCCAAATGCAACAAATAATTCTATCATTTAACCAGTATTTTTCATTGCAGCTGAAATTCCTGCAATAGATGTTAATAATGCATCATTAAGATCATGTTTTTTATCTGAATTTAAGTGTTTATTTTTGATTTTATTCATAACTACTGCTTGAATAATATTTAATACCTCTGTGTAAATATTTCTAACAATAACTCCTGATCTAAATTTTTTTCTTTCTTTAATAATTTCCTTAGGCGTAATTTTTTTATTGAGCTTTTTAATAACTTCAAATTGAAATCTAAGTTTTTTTCCAACTCTTTTTAAATCTTTATCAGCTAGATATTCCTCATATATTTTTGAAATATCTGGGTCCACCTTTGAAATTACCATGTCCAAGATGTCCATCATTGAATTGAAAAAAGGCCAGTTTTTTTCCATATCTATTATTGTTTTTTCAAATTTTTTAATTGATGAATACCTTAAAGCTTCCGCGCTTCCAAGCCAGGCTGGGAGCATTAATCTTATTTGTGTCCAAGCAAATACCCAAGGTATTGCTCTTAAACTTTTAATATTATCAACGTTTTTTCTTTTAGACGGTCTTGATCCAATTGAAAGTTTTCCTAAAGACACATGTGGCGTAACGGTTTTAAAATATTTAATAAAATCTGAACTTTGATTAATGTTTTTTCTATATGAACTTTTTGAAATATTGGACATTTTTTCAATTAGATTTCTCCAATCTTTTTTTGGAACTGGCGGAGGATTTAAAGTTGCTTCCATTACTGCACCTATATAACTACATAAATTGTAAATTGCTAACGGCTGATATCCATATTTCTGCTGAATAACTTCTCCTTGATCAGTTATTCTAATTTTTCCATTTACAGTGTTTGGTGGTTGAGATTTTAAAGTTGCTTGAATTGGACCCCCGCCTCTACCAGCTGACCCTCCTCTTCCATGAAAGAATGTAACATCTATTTTGTGTTTTTTTGCAATTTTTACAATTTCTTCTTGAGCCTTGTATTGATGCCAACTTGCACATATTTTTCCAGCATCTTTGCTTGAGTCAGAGTATCCAATCATTACTTCTTGTTTATTTTTTATTAAATCTCTGTACCACTTTAAAGAAAACAAACTAGACATTATTGATTTTGCATTAATTAAGTCATCTAATGTTTCAAATAAAGGAACAACTCTTAATTTATTTTTAATATTTGCCTCTTTTTGCAAAAATAAAACTGAGAGAATATCAGATACATTGGATGTCATTGAAATTACGTAGGCTCCTAAACATTCAGGTGGTTCTTCAGATAAAATTTTAAATGTTGACCAAACTTCTTTGTTTTCTTTATTTTTAAAATTAAAGTTTTTTATTAAATTTGATCTTTTTTTTATTTTGGATGATAAGAATTTAATTTTTTCTTCTTCACTCCATTTTAAATAGTTAACTTTATTTTTTTTCTTAACAAGTTCATTAATTAATTGTGTATGTCTAGATGACTCTTGTCTAATATCTAATTTTGCTAAATTAATTCCAAAACATTTAGCTCTTCTCATTAAATCTAACAAATCAGCACTTGCGATATTTTCACTTTGATTTTCCTCTAAAGATTCACGGACAATTCTAAGAGGTTTTAAAATTTCCTCTTTCGAATTTAATAATTTTTTATAGTTTAAAGGTTTATTATTCACTAAAAACTGTTCAATTGCTCGGTGAGTAAATCGTATTTTATCTCTTAAAGGTCTTAAGAAAACTCTGTATGGTTCAAACGATTTTCCTGTTAATTTTTGAATTTTTTTTGAGCACTTTCTCATTGAGTATGATCTAATTAATTTAGTAAGTTCTTTTTCATACAATTTTGCAGCTTCCCATCTAGATAATAACAAGACTTCTTTAGTAACTTTTGATGTTACATTTGGATTTCCGTCTCTATCTCCACCCATCCATGATCCAAACTCAATAGGATTAAAGTTTTTTGGAAGACCTTTTCCCATATTTTTTACAAATATTTCATTTAGTCGCCTATATACTTTAGGCACACTTTCCCAAAGGCTGTCTTCTATTATAGCTAAGCCCCATCGCGCTTCATCAGTTGGAGATGGTTTTGATCTTTTTAAATCATCAGTATTCCAAATTATTGTAAATTCATCATGAATTTTTTTGTTTAAAGATTCTATTTTAGAAGGATATTCTTTAAGTAATTCTCTATCTTCAAGAATTTCAGTAATTTTGTGATATTTTTGAATTAAAGTTCTTCTTTTAACTTCTGTTGGATGAGCAGTAAGAACTATTCCAATATTTAGATTTTTTGCAAAATTAAATATTTTATTATTATTAATTTTTTTATTTTTAAATAAGTTTTTAAAAATTTCCTCAATAAAAATATTTTTTAAATTTTTATCATTTTTTTTATTTTCAAATTCATTTAACTGTCTAGATGCATCTATTGATTCTGCTAAATTTATAAAATTCATAAAATGATTAAAAGCTCTTGCAAGTTTATATATATTGTTCGGACTTATATCCTTAATTTTTTTTGATATTTTTTTATGTGATCTATTTTGTATTTTATTGGCTTTTGATAATTTTCGAATTTTTTCAACAAGGTTATAAAAATTTTTTCCTTCTTGTTCCTTAATTACGTTACCAAGAGTATTTCCTAAAAACCTAACATCTTCTCTCAAAGATTTTGTAGGTATTCTTTCATAATATAAGTCCCGTTTAAGCATTATAACTTTATTTCAAATTTTTTTGTTTTGAACCCCTCAACATTTGTTTTAACTCTAAACAAAGAACCAGTATAATTATATCTCAACAGTTCTCTTTTTTTTATACCTTTTAATGCAGATGTAACAAATAGATCTGTATTTCTTTTTCCTCCAAAAGTGCAGTTGGTAATATTTTTTGCCAAAAAATTTATTTGGCACTTTTTTT
>CACGOO010000016.1 GCA_902574685.1 uncultured Pelagibacteraceae bacterium
GATATTTGATGAAAAAAATCAATAAAAAAAATATAAATGTTTTATTAATCTGTTAATATGTAGCAGTGAATAAATCACTTCTAAAATTCATTACAGACGTTGGGCCTTTAGCTATTTTTTTCTTCTTTTATTATAACAGTGATAAAAATTTAAAAGTTGCAATACCACCTCTAATTGTCGCAACAATAATTTCTGTTCTTTTGATTTGGATACTAGAAAAAAAAGTTCCAATGGTTCCTTTGTTAGGAGGAATTTTAATTACTCTATTTGGAGGTTTAACAATTTATTTTGATAATCCAATTTTTATTTATATGAAACCCACTATTATAAATATTTTATTTGCCTTGGCTTTATTCTTTGGAAAGTACTTCACTAATCAACCAGTTTTAAAATTAATACTTGGAAAAACACTACCAATGTCTGATGAAGGTTGGAAAATTTTGAATAACAGATGGACTTATTTTTTTATTTTTTTAGCTATATTAAATGAAATCGTTTGGAGAACTCAAACAGAAGAATTTTGGGTTAACTTTAAAGTTTGGGGAATGTTACCAATTACATTCATCTTTACAGCATCACAAGTTGGGTTAATTAATAAACACAAATTAAATGAGTAATTTAAAATTAGTAATAAATAATTCAAATAAAGAACAAAATAAAAGGTATTTTTTTGAAAAAAAAGAACTAAAAATTATATTAGACCTATATGCTAAAATGGTATCTGAAGGATCTTGGAAAGACTACGGCCTCTCAATATCAAGTAAAAGAGTAAGTTTTAGTATTTTTAAAAATGCAGCAGAAAAAGCTATCTACAACATTAGTAAAAATTTTAAACCTTCTAATAAGAATTTGAAATATTTAATAACTGATAGAAATGGTAAAATTTTAAATAATGCTTATGATTTACAAATACTTCTAAAAAAAACAAATTGGAAAAAGCTATAGTTTTTGATTATCTTCTTTGACCGAACAATCTTAAAAGCATTATAAATAAATTTATGAAATCTAAGTATAATGTTAAAGCTCCCATAACAGCTTTCTTGCCAATTACTTCACCTGAGTCTGATGCTGCGTACATATTCTTGATTTTTTGTGTATCGTATGCAGTTAATCCAACAAATATAAGAACTCCAATGATTGAAATAGCAAAGTACATCATTGAAGATTTTAAGAAAATATTTACTAAAGACGCAATTATAATACCGATCAATCCCATCATTAAGAATGATCCAAATTTCGTGAGGTCTCTTTTAGTTGTGTAACCATATATACTCATAGCTCCAAATGTTGCTGAAGATATGAAAAATACTCTCGTCACACTAAGTCCTGTGTAAACTAATAAAATTGATGATAGTGATAGACCCATCAAGGCTGCAAAAATCCAAAAAGTAGTTTGAGCTTTTGAAGAACTCATTTTATTTATCCCGAAACTCATATAAAAAACAATTCCGAGAGGAGCTAACATAACTAACCATTTCAATCCTGATAGATAAATTGCATTTCCGAACTCAGTTAAAGCAACTATTGATCCACTTGCATCTGTAACTACTGACATTTTAAAAGACAGCAATGCAATGATTCCCGTTAGCAAAACTCCAGTTGCCATGTAGTTGTAAACTTTTAGCATGTAGGCTCTAAGGCCTTCATCCATCACAACAGCTTTTTTTGCTGTCGTTGATCTTTTTAATATATTGTCTCTATTGAATTCCATAATTAAACATATAGTAATAAATTTTAAATTTTTCAAGCAGTCAAAATATAGGTAACAAATACTTAATATTTAATGAATTATAAAAAATTAGGAACAACTGACATAAATATTAGCACAATTTGTCTCGGCACCATGACTTGGGGTGAACAAAATAGCCAAGAGGAGGCCTTCGAACAAATGGATTTCTCACTAGAAAATGGGGTTAATTTTTGGGATACAGCGGAACTTTACGCAGTACCTCCTAAAGCTGAAACTTTTGGTTATACAGAGACTATCATTGGAAATTGGTTTGAAAAAACAAAAAAAAGAAAAGATGTGATACTTGCAACTAAAGTTTGTGGTCCTGCAAGAGATTATATTAGAAATGGTGAAAATAGTTTTGTAGGGAAGAACCTCAAAACTGCACTTCATAACAGTCTTAAAAGACTTAAAACTGATTACATAGATTTATATCAACTTCACTGGCCAGAAAGAAATGTAAACAATTTTGGAAGACTTGGTTATGTGCATAAAGAAAATCAATGGAATAAATTCGAAGACGTGTTGGTTGAATTACAAAAGTATATTGAGCAAGGTAAAATTAGACATGTAGGTTTGTCTAATGAAACCCCCTGGGGTGTTATGAATTATCTCAAACTCTCAAAGGAAAAAAGTTTGCCAAGAATGATGTCCATACAAAATCCTTATAGTTTATTAAATAGATCATATGAAGTTGGGTTAGCTGAGGTGTCTATAAGAGAAAATATTGGCTGCTTATCTTATTCTCCTTTAGCCAGTGGTTTTTTAAGTGGTAAATATAGAAATAAGCAATTTCCAAAAGGATCTCGGATGGAAAGAGATTGGGATTTTTGGACAAGATATCGAAAACCAAATACTAACGAGGCTGTTGAGGAATATTTTAATATTAGTAAAAAATACAACATTGATATGAGTCAAATGTGTATAAAATTTTGTGAGATACAGGATTTCATGTCTAGCGTTATTATTGGTGCAACAACAATGGAGCAGTTGAAAACAAATATAGAAAGTGTAAAAGTGAATCTTGATAAAGAAATAATTAATGAAATTAATGAAATTCAAAAAAAATATCCAAATCCATGTCCATAATTTTTAAAATAATTTTTTTTATTCTCTTATTAGGATCAACTTCTTATTCAGAAGAATTAAATAAAATAGGAACGTTTAAAGACTGGGATGCAATTGTTGTAACAAATAACGGTAATAAAGTATGTTTTGCTCAATCTAAACCTGTTCTTCAATCTCCTAAAAAAAATGATAGAGATGCAAGATTATTTGTAACTTTCAGACCATCTGAAAAAATTAAAGACGAAGTAAGCACAACCTCGGGCTATGAATACAACAGTCAAAATTCAATTACAGCTAGCTCTGGTAAATCAAAATATAAATTTGATATAGCTCAAGATAATTTTGCATGGATTTCAAGTAATAAAATTGAAAAAAAAGTTGTTAGCAGAATGAAAAAGGCCTCAAGATTAATGGTTACTGGATATAATAAATCTGGTTCTCAAACAATTGATCATTATTCTTTGATGGGCTTCACTAAAGCATATAACGCAGCCAAAAAAAACTGTAGTTAAATCTAATAATGGTAAAAAATCAAATTTATAGTCTTTGGCCAATTTATATTGGAGAATTTTACAACCCTGAGCATCAAGAGATTAAAGATGATTTAATTAAATTTTTTAAAGAATATGAAAAAAAAAATCCAAAAGGAAGAGATGGGGAAAATAAAGAAAATTATAATCTTTACGAAAGTAATTATGACTTGCACCATGAAAAAAATGATAGCTTATCAAAACTTTTAAGTTTTATTGCCAAATCTTTTCTAAGCATGTCAAATAGCACAAATAAAAAATTTATCGATAGACTGAAAAATACCAAACCAAGTTTTGATGTTAGAATAAATAACTCCTGGTTCATTAGGTATAACAAAAGTGGATCAGTTCTTCCTCATGACCACGGGAGGTGTAGTTGGTGTTGTGTATATTATGTACAAATAGGAAAAGATGCCTCTAATGACAATGGATCAACTTATTTCTTAAGGCCATATCAAAGAAAATCTCCCGAAGATTTTGGTGGTTCTTTGTATTCTTCAGGAGGAAATGCAGTATTTAAGGCAGAGGAAGGTAAATTATTAGTTTGGCCAAATTTTATAGTTCATGGATCAAATCCTTATGAAGGTGAAAAAAATAGAATAATTGTATCGGCGAATGCATCTGTTCATTTAAGTAAATAAAATAATAATGAAAAAAAAAATTGTATTAGCTTATTCTGGAGGTTTAGATACTTCAATTATATTAAAGTGGTTACAAGAAAATTATAATGCAGAAATAATTTGTTACACCGCAGACATTGGTCAGGAAATAGATAGAAAAAAAATTTTCAGAAACGCAAAAAAACTTGGCGTAAAAAATATTATTATTCAAGATCTAAAAGATATTTTTGTAAAAGATTATGTTTATCCAATGATTAGGGGCCATGCAATATATGAAGGTGTTTATTTGCTTGGAACCTCAATTGCTAGACCTTTAATAGCCAAAGATCAAATTAGAATTGCTAAAAAATTTAATGCCTATGCTGTGTCTCATGGATCAACAGGAAAAGGAAATGATCAAGTAAGATTTGAGTTAGGTTATCATTATTTTGGTCCTAAAATAAAAGTTATTGCGCCTTGGAGAATTTGGAACTTGAAATCTAGATCAGATCTAATTAATTATGCAAAAAAAAATAAAATTGAAATACCTAAAGACAAGAAAGGAGCGCCACCTTTTTCAGTAGACGATAATATTTTTCATACATCAACAGAAGGAAAGTTGTTAGAAAATCCAAAAAACTCTGCACCTGAATCTATCTTTCAAAGAACGGTATCTCCAGAAAAAGCACCTAATAAATCTTCAATTGTAAAAATAGACTTTAAAAGCGGGGATCCGATTGCAGTGAATGGGGAAGAATTATCTCCATCTAAATTGCTTAGAAAATTAAACGACATAGCTGGAAAAAATGCTGTTGGAAGAGTTGATCTAGTAGAAAACAGATTTATCGGTATAAAATCAAGAGGTGTATACGAAACACCAGGTGGAACTTTATTAATGCACGCTCATAGAGCTATAGAGTCTGTTACACTTGATAAAGATACAATGCACAAGAAAGAAAAAATTATGCCTAGATATGCGGAACTGATTTACAATGGATATTGGTTTTCTAAAGAAAGATTTAAATTACAAAGAATTATAGATCTTAAGCGAAGTAAAGTTAATGGATCTGTTAAATTGAGGTTATATAAAGGGAATGTTATTATTCATTCAAGAATAACTAAAAGTTCAGCTTATTCTATGAAAAAAGTTTCATTTGAGGAAAATAAAACTTTTAATAAATCAAATGTTGAAAGATTTATTAATTTTCACAAGAAAAAATTAAAATAAAATATCATGAATTTTGAACCAAGTCGGGCGCAAGCCACTAATAAACTAGATAATTTTGTTGAAAATAATCTTTCTGAATATTCAAGATTGAGAAATTTTGATTTTGGTCCAGATAAAAGATCAAATATATCTTGTATTTCTCCATATATATCTCATGGAATATTAAATGAGTTAGAAGTTATAGATAAAGCCTTAAAGAAATTTTCATTTTCTAAAAATGAAAAATTTATTCAGGAGGTTTTGTGGCGTACTTATTGGAAAGGATGGTTAGAATTAAGACCTAATGTATGGACAGATTACATAATAGAACTAAAAATTATAAGAGAAAAATACAAAGATAATAAAGATTATTTAAATGCCATTGATGGAAATACAAATATAGAATGTTTTAATGAATGGATTAAAGAATTAAAAGAATTTAATTACCTTCATAATCATACAAGAATGTGGTTTGCCAGTATCTGGATTTTTACTTTAAATTTACCTTGGCAATTAGGAGCTGAATTTTTTATGAAGCATCTCTATGATGGAGATGCAGCATCTAATACATTGGGATGGAGATGGGTTGCTGGGATACAAACACAAGGAAAGCATTATTTGGCAAGTGAATGGAATATAAAAAAATTTACTAATAATAGATTTAATAAAATTAATTTAAATGAAAATGCACCACCCAAAGTTAGCGAGAAAATATACAAGGCTGTCTTAAAAGATTTTAGTAATCCAGTAAGTTTGGATGA
The DNA here is from genome assembly GCA_902574685.1 of uncultured Pelagibacteraceae bacterium. GTDB lineage: Bacteria > Pseudomonadota > Alphaproteobacteria > Pelagibacterales > Pelagibacteraceae > Pelagibacter. The sequence goes on from CACGOO010000016.1 coordinate 5,895, forward strand.
GCAAAATTTAATTATTTTTGATAACAATCTTTCTTTTGAGTTGACTGATTTCAAAGACCATAAATTTGAAAAGATTTATTTAGTTAATAATAATAACTACAGTAGAAATATTAAACTTAGTGAAAAAACATTGAAATTTAAGACTAATTTAATTCAGGATCAAAAAAGAAGGTTAGATGAAAAATCTTTGGATTGTGAAATTATTGATATCGGTAACCTTAAAACAATTGAGAATGGTTATTTTTTATATCCTTGTGTTGGAGAAAACTTAGATTTTCTAACTTCTCAAGGAATAAATAATATAAAATTTCTTTATCGTAATTTAGACCTAAGTTCTTGGAAATATTGCAATAAAGGTTTTTTTAATTTCAAAAAGTATATACCAACTATAATTAAAGAATTTTTTTAAAGAACTATTGTAAATTATCAAAATTATGAGATAACAATAGTATGAATAACCCGCAAGTTCTTGAAATTATTGAAAATCTTAAAGGTAGAAGGAATTACGAAGAAAAGAAAGCTTCAAAATTAGGTTTCAACTCTCTTTACGCATACATTGAAAATAAAATATTAAAAGAGAAAGAAGCTGAAGCAGCAAAAATTCTTGAACAATCAGCCCCTAAAGAAGAAGTGATTGAAGCAAAAAAACCAGAGAAAAAGAAAAGCTGCTCTTGTTGTTAATTAGTTATTTTTTGAACATTTCTTAGAACAATATTTCACTTTATCCCAGTTTAATTTCCATTTTTTTCTCCAAGTAAAAGGTCTTTTACATACAGGGCAAATTTTTGTGGGTAAATTTTCTTTTCTCACTATGCAGTATTTTGTTTAATAAATTTTTCTGCCTCAGCTAAAATTAATTTTTTTCTATCGGGTTTCATTTTATCAAAAATTCCAACCATCATAGAAAGTCTAGGATTTTTTAAAAAGAAGGCTCTATTTCTATTTATGAATCTCCAATAAAGACCATCCATGGTATTGCACCATTCTCCTTTTTTAAAATCCATCATTTTCATGAAATAAGCAGAACCACAAATATATGGTTTTGTTGCAAATATTCCTCCATCACTGAAAAGCCCCATTCCATAAACATTAGGGACCATTACCCAATCAGAGGAATCTACAAACATTTCCATAAACCATTTGTAAACATACGTTGGCTTTACCTCACATAAATTCATTATGTTCGATAAAATCATTAATCTTTCAATATGATGTGACCAACCATAATTCACTGCATTTTTAATAGCATAATCTAAAGGTGGTAATCCTGTTGTTCCTTCATACCATGAGTTTTTCATTTTTCTATTTTGTTTAAAAAAATTTCTAGTTTCCATTTCTTTTGAATAGCTTTGATAAATTCCCCTCATAAATTCTCTCCATCCAATTACTTGACGAATATAACCCTCTAAAGAATTTAATCTTATTTTATTTTTGTTGTGAAAATCTAAAACTTTTTTAATTATAAATTCTGGAGTGATAAGACCTAAATTGATGTAAGGACTTAAAGCACTATGAAATAATATATTATCCTTCTGATCAACTGCATCTTCATAATCCCCAAATAAATTTGATTTCTCTTTAATAAAAAAATTTAACAATTTAATTACATCATCATATTCTGTAGCAAACCAAAAATCTTTCGTATTACCTGGGTGACTTTTAAAATTTTTATCAATTAAAATTTTTAGTTTTTTGGTATGAACAGTCTCATTAATTTTAGGAAATTTTGGTATAGATATATTTTTTGGAAGCTTATTTCGATTTTCTTCGTCAAAACTCCATTTTCCTCCTTCTGGATTACCATCTTTTTTTATGAGTATATCCAAATCTCTTCTAGTTTCTTTATAGAAAACTGCCATAAAAGGTTTTTTTGATTTCGATAAATAATTTTTAAATTTTTCTCTAGAATTTAAAAACATTGGTGTTTGAATAATATTCCATTTAATTTTTTCCTTTTTTAAAAAATTGGTAATTTTATTTTCAAAAAACTTATCCTCAATTTCGAAACTTGAAATTTCTTTAATTTTTTTTGCTTTAATTATTTTTTTTAATTTTTCTGTGTAATCCAGCTTGAAAGATTTATCCTCGATCGAAGAATATTCTAATTTAAATCTATTTTTTTTTAATCTATCTGCGTGAGATCGCATACAAGATAAGAACAATAATATCTTTTGTTTATGATGCTTTTCGTATGTACAAAGCTGATAATCTTCAGCCATAAAGAAAATATGGTCTTTTCTGTACTTTTCTAGATATTTTTCTGAGAAAAGCTGATTTCCAAGTAGAAAAAATAATTTCATTAACTATATATATCTCTTTAAAAATTTATGTCAGAAAAATATTTAGTAGTAGGTGCGACAGGATCTATCGGATCTAATTTAGCCGAACAGTTATATGCAGCCGGCAAAGAAGTGCATTTAGTTGGTAGGGATGAAGAAAAAACAAAATCTTTATCTGAAAAACTAAATTGTAAGTATACAGTCTCTGATGTTTTAGAAAATGGATTTGTTGAAAAAATTAAGTCCGAAATAAATGATGTCAAAGGTGTAGCTTATTGTGTTGGTTCAATTGATTTAAAACCTTTGAGAATGGTTTCAGAACAAGATTTTACAAAATGTATGAAACTAAATTTATATTCCGCAGTAGATTTAATTAAAGGTTATCAAGAAAGTTTAAAAAAAAATAAAGGATCGATTGTTTTGTTTTCAACTGTTGCTGCTCAAAGAGGTTTTACAAATCATGCAATTATAGCATCAACAAAAGCAGCTGTTGAAGGATTAACTGTTTCTTTAGCAGCAGAATTTGCTCCTAATATAAGAGTAAATTGCATTGCTCCAAGTTTAACTAATTCAAAAATTGCAGAGCCAATGCTTAAAAATAAAGTTTTAGCTGATGGTATAGCAAAAGCCCATCCATTAAAGAGACTTGGAGAAGGTAAAGACTCAGCTTCACTTGCAAAATTTTTAATAACTGAAGACAGTTCTTGGGTTACAGGACAAATTATTGCTGTCGATGGCGGTAGATCAAAACTTTCATAGAGTGAAGAAATTATTATTTCTTTTATCATTAATACTATTATCAACTAACTCATTTAGTAAAAATTTTAATTTTAATAAAATTATTGAATTAGAAGCACCTTGGGGTTCGTCGTTCGTTAATGATAATGAAATGATTGTTACCGAGAAAGGTGGCAAAATAAAATTTGTAAATATTTATACAAAAGATGTAAGTGAAATTGGTCATAACTTAAATTTTGTAGAATATGGACAGGGAGGATTATTGGATATTCTGTATCATGAAGATTACATTTACATCTCATACACAGAAAATAGAAATAATTGGAAGACTAGTACTTCAATTGCACGTGCAAAATTTAATAAAAACAAATTAAATTTTAAAAATATTTTTCAAGCCAATCCACCAATTGACTCGCCTTATCATTTTGGTTCAAGACTGGTAATTAAAGAGAATTATTTATTTGCTTCTGCAGGTGAAAGAGGCGGGGGAATGATAGCTCAAGATGGAAATAAACATCCAGGAAGTATAATTAGAATTTATCTAGATGGTGGCATTCCAAAAGACAATCCTCGTTTTGAGGGTAAATCAGACTGGTTACCTGAAATATATCAAATTGGTGTAAGAAATCCTCAAGGTTTAACTTTATCACCTTTTGATGGAAAAATTTATATGAGCAATCATGGAGCAAAAGGAGGCGATTGGTTTGGTGAAGCGAAGAAAGGTGAAAACTATGGCTGGAAAATTCTTGGATGGGGTGGCACAAATTATTCAGGTATACCAATAGGACCAAAATGGAAACCTGGTTTTACAAAAGCCATTCAATATTGGGTTCCATCCATAGCCACAAGTGCAATCACAATTTATAAAGGTAATGAATTTAAAGAATGGAATGGTAATGCATTAATTACATCTCTTAAAGATAAGTCTTTAAGAAAACTAGAGTTTAATGATTTATCAAATGTAAAAGAGGAAATAATATTTAAAGATAAAATTGGGAGAATCAGAGACATACAAATTCATCCTATAAATGGTAAACTATATTTTTTAAATCAAGATGGATTGTGGTTGATGGAAAATTCTAGTTAGTATCAAAAAGTTCTTTAAATAATTTAAACTCACCAATTTTAAAAATAATTGCATCATCTTTTTTAAATCCAAATTTTTCTGCATTTTGCTTAAACCTTAAAGGTGGCTCTAATATTGGCTCGAGTGATAAAACAAAAGTTCCCCAATGCATTCCAATTACTTTTTTACTTTTTAAATCTTTAGCAAGTCCAAGGGCTTCTTCAGGGTTAGTGTGATAAGCAGAAGAATCTTTAATTGATGCCATAGGATAAAAATTATATGCGCCAATGTTAATAAATGTTAAATCAATTGGACCATACTTATCTCCCAATTCTTTATATATTTTTCCAACACCAGTATCACACGAAAATAATATTTTTTTTCCTTTGTATTCAATCAAATAACTACCCCATAAAGTTTTGTTAGTATCCGTTAAACTCCTTTTTGACCAGTGGACTGACGGCAAAAAAGTAATATTTAAATTCTGATTTATTCTTATTTGATCATACCAATCCATTTCATTTACATCTCTAAATCTATTAATTTTAAAGTATTTTTTTAGTCCCAAAGGTACCAAGACTTTAGAATCTTTATAAGGAAATCTCATAATTGTTTTCATGTCTTGATGATCGTAGTGATTGTGAGTTAGTAGAAAAATATCTGTTCTTGGTATCTCATTAAGTTTTAATGCTGGTTTGGTAAATCTCTTTGGCCCAAAAAATAAAGGTCCTGCATTTTTTGAAAAAACTGGATCTGTTATTATTGTTATTGCTCCTAATTTTAATAAAAATGTTGCATGACCTATCCACGCTACATAATCTTCTTTTTGAAAATTATTTAAATCCAATAAAACTTTTTCTTTTTTAATAATATTACTTTCAGGAAAAGTCATATCTAATTTTTTTTTTTCTTTGTTGAAGACCTTAAACGACCAATTGAAATTCATATCAATCACCTTTGATCCTTCAGGATTACGAAATGTACCATTTGTTAAATGATGATATTTTTTTTTCATATCTAATTAATAATTTTTTGAAATAATATCTTGAATTGTGTTACTTATAACTATTGTTCCAGCTTTGTTAGGATGTATGCCATCTTGTTGATTGAGATTTGGGTTAAGCGCAACACCCTCTAACAAAAATGGAATTAGAGGTAAATTATATTTTTTTGACAATTTAGGATAAATAGCATCAAAATTTTTTTTATATTTAGTTCCATGAGTTGTTGGTGCAACCATCCCAGCTATTATAATTTTTATTTTTTTACTTTTAGCAATTTTAATTATTCCCTCTAAATTTCTCTCGGTTTCGTCTGGTTGAATTCCTCTAAGCATATCATTTGCCCCAAGACCAAGGATGATTAAATCAATACCGGGTTCTGATAAACTCCATTCTACTCTATTCAATCCACCAGAAGAAGTACTTCCTGACACACTTCCATTTATTACCTTAATATTTAAACCACTCCTAACGAGATTACTTTCTAAAACTAAAGATAAGTGTTGTTCTTTAGGTAGACCATAACCCGCCATTAAACTATCTCCAAATAATATAACCTTTTCTATTGCACTTGCATTTATGTGCACTAGAAAGAATAACAATATTTTTATAAATAAACTTTTACTCATGAACACACTTCTTAAATTAAAAAAAATAAATCTCAAATACCAAACTGGAAAGGACAATATCAATGTTTTAAAAAATATTGATTTAACTATAAAAAAAAAAGAAACTGTGTCTGTTGTTGGAGAAAGTGGGTCAGGAAAAACAAGCTTGATTATGTTAATTGGTGGATTAGAGCGTCCAACCTCAGGTAAAGTTATATTTCAAGACAGGGAAATAACAAATCTTAATGAAGACGAGGTATCTGAAATTAGAAAGCAAAATATTGGAATTATATTTCAATCTTTCTATTTAATTCCAAACTATACAGCTGTTGAAAATGTAGCTTTAACACTTGAACTTAATGAATTTAAAAATCCTGAGAAAGAAGCAAAAAGTTTATTAGATCGATTTGGTCTAAAACATAGATTCAACAATCTTCCAAGTCAATTATCTGGCGGAGAACAACAACGTGTGGCGATTGCAAGAGCTATTGCAATGAAACCAGATTTAATTTTAGCAGATGAACCAACTGGTAACCTTGATACTGAAAACTCAATAATGATCTCTGAAATTTTATTTAAATACGTCAAAGAAGAAGGATCTTCTTTAATAATGGTGACACATGATCCGAAATTAGCAGACAAAGCAAAAAGAAAAATTAAAATCAAAGATGGAAAAATTAAATAATCCCTCGGAGTTAAGTTTAATATTCAAATATGCTTTAAAGGACTTAAGCAGAAATTATAAAAAAATTTCAAGCATTATTGTAACGCTGTTTATCAGTCTTTTTATTTTAAGTGCAATCTTTACAATCGAAGATAGTTTAAAAAAAGAGCTTAATGATAATGCTAAAGTCCTTTTGGGTGGAGATCTAGAAATTGATTATAACCGTAATCAGGGAAATCTTAATTTAGTCAATAAAGTAAAAGAATTTTCTACTGTCTCACAAATGATAGAGTTCAGTACCATGCTTACTACGACAGGGCGAGAAAAAAATAAATCACTGTTTACAAGAATTAAAACAGTTGATGAAAAATATCCATTATACGGTGAAGTTATTTATGAGCCAGAAGATGCTTATGAAAGAATGCAAAAGGAACTCAAAACAATTTTGATTAATGAAAGTTTATCAAAAACTTTAAAGATAAAAATAAATGACAAAGTTAAGGTACAAGATCAAAGTTTTATAGTTGTTGGAATTATAAAATCTGTACCTGATGTAAGTGGGTTTGTGGCTTTTGGAGATTGGGCATTAACAGGAAAACAAACTTTGGAGATACTAAAATTAAATGGAATCGGTAGTTTTTTAAATTATGAATATAAAGTAAAATTTAAACCAACTGATGACCCAAAAAAAATAGAAAATAAGATCAAGGATATTTTTAAAGATGACCAAAAAGTAAAACTTAGACTTCCAGAAAATTCAGCTAGTGGCTTAAAAAGGATAATTAATAATTTTTCACAATTTCTATCTTTAGTTTCTATTAGTGCAATGTTAATTGCTGGAATAGGTATCGCAAATACATTGTTGTCATTTATAAATCAGAACAATATGTCTATTGCTGTAAGGAAAGCTGTAGGATTTTATTCAGGGAATATAAAAAAACTTTATTATCTTCAATTATTAATTTTATTATTTATTATTACTGTAATTTCCTATGGTTCAAGTTTTTTAATTGTTCCAATTGCTGATAAATATTTGTCTGATGGATTGGGATTAAATGTTTATCCAAAATTCTCTTTAATTAATTTAATAAAAATATTTATTGTAGGTTTGTTGGTTCTTATAATTTTTTCTATACCAACAATAAGCTCAATTGATCAAGTTAAAGCATCAAACTTGTTTAGAAATGTATTCCAAAACCTTCAATTTTATTACTCAAAAAAATCAATTATTTTGAGTTTTATCTTGTTATCATTTTTAGTTTTATTATTTACATTAGGATCCGAAAGACCTTCTTATAGCTTGGGTTATTTTCTAGCTTTTTTTGTATGTCTAATTGTATTTTTTTTACTTTCAAAAATTATAATTTATTTACTTAAAAAGTTTAATTTTTTCTCAAATATATCTTTAAAAGTATCAATAAAAAATATAACCCAAACAAAGAGTATCACTCCTATTACAATTATGTCTTTAGGATTAGGGGTAACTTTATTATTAACATTGGCCTTAGTTGGAACAAATTTTAAAAGGGAAATTGCAAGATCTATTCCAGATATTGCACCTGATTATTTTTTTGTTGGAATTCAAAAAGGTGAAAAGGAAAAATTTGAACAAGGTGTTTACAAAATGAACCCTGATGCGAACATTGAAATAGTACCTATGGTTTCATCTGGAATAGTAAAAATTAATGGTGTGAATCCAAATAGCTATATTAAACCAGATAATGATAGTTATTGGGTGATTGGAAGTGAAAGAAGATCTTCTTGGGTTGAAAATATACCTAAAGATAACCCAATTTTAAAAGGGGAATGGTGGGATTTATCTAAACCTAACCAACTTCAGATATCACTTGATGCAAAAGTGGCTAAAGATTTTAAAATTGAGTTGGGAGATATTTTTACTTTAAACATTTATGGTCGAGAAATTGATGGAGAAATAGTTAATTTTAGAGAAGTTGATTATCGTGATCTAAGTATCAATTTTGCCATGTTATTTAATCCACAATTTGCAAAAAATATTCCACATGAATATTTAGCAACTGCTAAATTTAAATATCCAGACAGGTTTGAAGAGACAGAGATGTTAGAAGTATTACCTAGTTTATCTATGATAAAAATTGCCGATTACTTAAATAAAGTAACTTCAGTTTTAAATAAAGTTTTCATAGCTGTAACCCTAATTTCTGGTGTAACAATTGTCATTGGATTAATTGTTATCTCGAGTGCTATAATGGTCCAAGGAAAAGTAAAAGAATACCAAAATCTTGTGTTTAAAGTTTTAGGTTTTTCAAAAAAAGAAATTCTATTTTCCTCTTTGATAGAATTTATAATTATTTTTATGTCAGTAATATTAATTGCAATATTTTTTGCAGTGATTGGATCAAAATTTATTATGGAGAATATTTTTGAATTAGTTTGGCAATTTGATTTTAAAGTTTTAATTTACCTTGGTGCGTCTATAGGAATTGTGACCTTGATTTTAATTATGCTAACTAATCTTAGATACTTGAGTCCTAAAGTTTACCCTTTAATTAGAAATCAGTAATAAGTTTTATTTATTTGCTCTCTTAAAACACTCAATTGTGTTTTTTAGTAAACATGCAATAGTCATAGGTCCAACTCCACCTGGAACTGGAGTTAAAGCTTTTGCAACTTTTGATACTTCATGAAATGCGACATCGCCAACTAGGCCATTTTCAGTTTTATTAATTCCAACATCAATGACAATTGCATCCTTTTTCACCCAATCACCTTTTACAAGCTCAGGAATTCCAACGGCAGCAACTATAATGTCACCTTTTAAACATTCACCCTTAAGATCATTTGTTTTTGAATGGGTGATTGTAACTGTGCAATTTTCTTTCAACAACAACTGTGTCATTGGCTTACCATTTAAATTTGATCTTCCAACAATTACAGCCTTTTTCCCATTAAGGTTTGGTTCAATTTTTTTTATTAATAGATAACAACCTAAAGGAGTGCATGGAATAGAACATTCATAACCTGACGACAGATTACCAACATTCATAGGATGAAATCCATCTACATCTTTCTCTGGCGCAATTGCCTCTATAACTTTTTGTTTATCTATATGTTTTGGAAGTGGAAGCTGAACTAAAATTCCTGAAACAGAATCATCATTGTTTAGTTCATCGATCTTTTTTAAAACTTCACTTTCTTCAACACTGTCAGGGAATCTAATCACCTCTGATTTAAGGCCTACTTCATTTGCAGATTTCTCTTTATTTCTAACATAAATTTGACTAGGTGCTAAATCACCAATCAATATGACTGTTAAACCTGGCACTTTATTGTGCTTATCTTTTAAAGATAAGACTTCTTTCTTGAGCTCTTCTCTTAAATCAGCAGCAGCTTTTTTTCCATCAATTAAAATCATTTATTAAAATATTAGTGGTGCAATGTAAAGTTTCATACACATTTCTATGAACCATATCAACAAAAGAAGTACGATAGGCGAAATATCAAAAGCACCAAGGTTAGGTAAGAATCTTCTAATTCTCATTAAAATCGGTTCTGTCATTTTATAAGTGAAATCTAATATTAAATATACAAACCGGTTACTTGTATTTAGTACATTAAATGCGACCAACCAACTTATAACGACATTAGCAATTACAACATATGAATAAAGTTTTAAAATTTGAAGAGCTAAATAAAATATAGCAATCATTTTTTTTCAACATAAATAGACTGACTTGGAAATGCAAAAGCAGCTCCCTTACCTTCAACAATTTTTTTTATTTCAAGTGCCAAATTTTCTTTTACTTGTAAATAATTAGTCCAACTATTTGTTTTTGTAAAACATCTAACATACATATCAATCGAGCTATCTGAAAATTTATCTATTCTTACAGCAACACCTACAGACTGATCATAATCATCACCTTTATTTATGTGATCTTCAATCTCATTTCTTATGGTTTTTAATTGATCAATGGTAGTGTCATATTGAAGAGTTATTATCCAACTGATAGCCCAGTTAGTCTTTCTTGTGTTATTAATCACTGCATTTTCTGCAAATTGAAAATTAGGAATAATTGCTAGCGACTTATCAAATTTTCTTATAACAGTTGATCTAAATCCAATATTCTCAACAACCCCTTCAATAACTCCCTCAACTTTAATCCAATCACCAATTCTAAATCTTTTTTCAACTAAAACTAAAATTCCAGAGATTAGATTTTTAAATAAATCCTGAGCACCTAATGCTACTGCTACTCCAAATAAACCTAATCCTGCAATTATTGGTCCAATTTTAATTCCCCATAACTCAAGAACAGCGGCTGCGCCTAAAATAAAAATTAAAATTTTAAGAGATTTTATAATCCAGCCTATTAACTCTTTTGTCAGGACTTTATCTAATCCACTTAAAATATATGATATAGGCTCAATTATCTGATGCATTATCCAAAATATTAAAATTGTTATTAAAGTTCTGTTTACGTTATCTATGAAACCCCTAGTCTCATTATCAAATGACATATAATAACTAGCAAAAAAGACACCAAGAACAATTGGAAGAAACCTAGCAGGACCTTCCATGGATTTTACAAAAGTATCATCTAATTTATTGGTTGTTCTTTTTGAAATTAATTCCAATTTTTTTATTACAAGTTTGCTGATTAGACCTCTAAATATTAAAAATAATACAAATATTCCAAGACCTACTATTATCTGAAAGAAATCTACCCCAAGAATTCCCTGCTTCCAAACAGATAAAAATAACTCATTTAGTTTATTTAAAACGTCCATTTTTAAATTTTATATAGCAAAAACTCCTCTTCACCAGCGTTAAAAAGAAAAATTTTTTTCCATTTTATGTCATTCAATACTGATGATGCTTTTTCGCCCATACACATTAGGTTAGTTTCCATCCAAATATTATCTAAATTATATTTTTTAATTAACGTAATAAATGCTTTCGCACTATTTTCAGAATATATGTAAACTATTTCTGGTACAGAAGATTTAATATCTTTTAAAAAATCGTCACTTAAATTTTCATTTGGTATTGCAGTATAATTTATAATTCTCTTAATGACATAGTTTTCTGAAATTAAGTCTTGATCAAGATTATAAGAAACAATCTCTCCGCTAATGTAGGCCATTGGTCCAATCTTTGGGTCAAAGTTTTGTAAAATTAATTCTTTAAGATTATTTACGTTACCTTCGGCACAGAAAATATTTTGAAAGCCTACTTCTTTTGCCTTTTTTTCTGTTGCAAGACCAACGCAAAAACAAATTATATTTTTATCTATTTTTGCAATATTTAAATTTTTTAAAGAATTAGCGCTTGTGAAAATGACACCTTTGAATTGGCTAAAATCTATTTCTTGTGTTTCAATTTTTTTTATTTGTAATAAAGGTAAATGTGAAACTTTATGTTTCATCGAAGTAAATTTTAAAATTAATTCTTTACTATCATCTAATGGTCTGGTTAATAAAATATGCATTTTACTTTTTGTAAGAACCTTTTGATTTTAATTTAAGCCTTTCCCCCACAATTCTACTTGTATTCTCAATATTATCTTTTTGAAGACTTTTTTTTATAAAATATCTTTTTTTTCCATCGACGGAAAATAATTCGGTTAATAGATCTACTTTTTTACCATTTGATTTTGCAAATACACCAACTGCAGTATCGCAATCTCCTTCAAGAACTTTTAAGACCTCTCTTTCTGCTTTTGCAACAGTCCTTGTTTCTTGGTCATTAATATTTTCAAGTAATTTTTTAATTTCATTATCATTTTCTCTGCATTGAATTGCAATAATTCCTTGGCCTGCACAAGGTATAAGTTCGTCAACACTAAATTCTTGTGAAATTTTATGTTGTAAATTTAAAGCATCTACTCCTGCTTTTGATAGAATTATTGCATCATATTCACCTTTTTCTAATTTTTGAACTCTAGTATCTACATTTCCTCTGATAAGTTTATATTTTAAATTGGGTCTTTTTTTTTTAAGTTGATATTCTCGTCTATATGATGATGTACCAATGATTGAGTTTGGCTCTAAATCCTCAAATTTAATATTATTTTTACTTATTAGAATTTCATTAGGAGAATTTCTTTTTAAAAAATTATTAGTTAAAAGATTTTCAGTTTCCTGAGTGGGCATATCTTTGAAGGCATGTACTGCAATATCTATATTTTTATTTAATAAATCTTTTTCAATTTGTTTTGAAAATAATCCTTTACCTCCTATTTCAGATAATCTCTCATCTTGCTTTTGATCTCCTGTTGTTACTATTTTTTTTAATTCAATCTCTTTAGAAAAATATTTTTTTAATTCTTTTTTTACATTTTCTGCGTAAATCATTGCTAACTTACTTCCGCGTGTCCCAATTACAATATTAGCTTTTTTCATAAAAGTTATTTTTATTACATTTTTATAAATTAATTGTATTAATTATAAAAAATAATTTATGAATAAAAGCCCAATAATATTAGGAATTGAGACAAGTTGTGATGAAACGGCGGTTTCAATTATTCAAGATAACGAAACTGGTATACCAAAAATTTTATCAAATATAGTTTCAAGTCAATTTGACATTCATAAAGAATTTGGAGGGATTGTTCCAGAATTAGCAGCAAGGTCACATGTTGAAAAAATTAATTTAATTGCAAAAAAAGCTTTGGATGAGAGTGGCATAACTCTTGATAAGGTATCTGCTGTTGCTGCAACATCTGGACCTGGTTTAATTATTTGTCTCAGTGTTGGTTTAAATTTTGCAAAATCACTCGCATCATCTTTAAAGGTTCCATTTATTGGTGTTAATCATCTAGAGGGTCATGCTTTAAGTCCAAGACTTCAGAATAATATTGATTACCCTTATTTACTTCTGTTAATCTCAGGGGGTCATAGTCAATTTTTAAGTGTTAATGGATTGGGTAGTTACAAAAGATTAGGTACTACAATTGATGATGCTTTAGGAGAGGCATTTGATAAAACTGCAAAACTTTTAGGTATAGAATTTCCAGGAGGTCCAAAGTTAGAAAAATTTGCTGAAAAAGGTGATTCAAATAAATTTAAATTACCTAAACCAATAATAAATAAAGGTGGATGTAATCTATCATTTGCTGGTCTCAAAACTGCGGTATTAAGAATAACTAAAAATATAAAATCAAATCAAGAAAAATTTGATTTAGCAGCTTCTTTTCAAAAAACAATAGAAGAAATATTATATATTAAAACTAAAATTGCCTTTAAAGAGTTTTTAAAAAATAATGATGTAAAAAAAAGGTCTTTTGTTGTTGCAGGAGGAGTTGCAGCAAACAATGGTATAAGAAAAAAATTAAATCTAGTAAGTAAGGAAAATAACTTTGAATCAATTTTTCCAGATCATAAATTTTGTGGAGATAATGCAGCAATGATAGCCCTGGTTGGTTTAGAAAAATATAAAATAAAAAAATTTGATGGTCTAGATACGTTAGCAAGCCCTAGGCTAACTTTAGATCAAAAAGCAGAATTTTTAAAAGGTTCGGGTATAAAGATTTAAAATGAAAAAGATCTTTGTTATAATTTCTAATGGAGAAGGTGGTATAGCTACATTTCAAAAATACTTAATAAAGAACATTTCTAAATTAAACCACAAAATATATTTTATAGATAAAAAAAATAACTCCACACTTAAATTTTTTAATAGAAAACTAAAAAGTAAAGTTAAATTTTTTAAAAGTGACACTATTTATGATATCAAAAAAGTATTTACTTTTCTTAAATTAATTAAGGAAAGAGAAGAAAATAATAAAGTAATATT
>CACGOO010000017.1 GCA_902574685.1 uncultured Pelagibacteraceae bacterium
TCATTAAATCTTTTTCTTTAGATGAAACTTTTTCATCGATTAGTTTGATATTTTTATCTGTAAGCTCTTGTATAATTTTTTCAAATTTTTTTTCTTCATCTTCTGATATAGTTTTTGATTTTAAAAGTTTTTTTAATTCATCATTTCCCTCTCTTCTAATGTTTCTAATTGAAATTTTGCATTTTTCACCCATTGATTTAACTATTTTTTTCATTTCAAATCTTCTTTCCTCAGTTAAATCTGGAATTGGTAATCTTATTAATTGACCATCTATTTGTGGATTTAAACCTAAATCTGATTTTTTTATTGCCGAGTCAATGAGATTTACATTATTTGTATCCCAAACTTGTATCGTAATTGTTCTTGGTTCTGGTGTGGTTACAGTTGCTAATTGATTAATTGGCATATGTTGTCCGTACACTTCTACTTTTATTAAATCTAACATACCAGCATTTGCTCTTCCCGTTCTTAGTGAATTTAATTCTTTTCCAAAAACATCTATAGTTTTTATCATCTTTGAATTGTATGAACTTTCACTAAACATTATTCACCAATTTTCATTCTTACAAATTCAGTAATTTTTAAATCGTTAATTTTTAAATCGGATATTACCTGTTGTACATTTTTTTTCGGATCAATTACCCAATCTTGTGTCATCAAACTATTTTCTTCTTTAAATTTTTTTAATTTACCAAAGCTGATTTTTTTAGCGATCTCATCAGGTTTTCCTGAATTTTTAAGTTCCTCTGCTATCAATTCCTGCTCTTTATCTAATATTTCTTTTTCAATTTCTTCAAATTTTAAGGCTAAAGGATTGGTAGCTGCGATATGCATAGAGAGTTGTTTACCGAATGTTTTGACCACTTCATTCTCATCTTTTATCTCTAAAGATACAATAACACCAAGTTTAGATACATTTTCTTTAATTATAGAATGTTGATAAAAAAAGTTTTTTGAATTTGCATTTTGAATCGTTTGATTTCTACCTATTGTTATTTTTTCTCCAATCTTAGCTATTAATGAAACTAAGTTATCCTCAACATTTTTTCCATTAGACATTTCTGATTTATTAAGTTGGTCTAAATTTGACGAGCAAGCGTTATTCAATTCACTTAATTCTTTAGCAAAGTTTAAAAAATCTTCATTTTTGGCAACAAAATCTGTTTCACAATTAATTTCAATTATTGATGTTTTGTTAATATCACCACTTATCAATATTACTCCCTCTTTTGCCTCTCTTGACATTTTTTTTGATGCTTTTGAAATTCCTTTAATTCTAAGGATTTCAGAAGCTTTATTTAAATCACCATTCGACTCCTTTAATGCAGCATTGCAATCTTTAAATCCTGCGCCTGTAGACTGCCTTAATTTTTTAACTTTCTCAATATCACCCATGGTAATTTACTAAAAAATTAATTTAATTTTTCTTTTATGTTAGAACTTTCTTTATTTTTTGTTACTGAAATATTTTCTGATTTATTTTCAATTTCATCGATTTTTTTAATATTTTTTTTAGCATCATTGATAGTTTCTTTTAATAAATTGCAATATAAATCAATTGATCTCCTAGCATCATCATTACCAGGAATTGGAAAATCGATTCCATCAGGATCAGAGTTAGTATCTAATATTGCAATTATTGGTATCCCTAACTTAATAGATTCTTTTATTGCTAATGATTCATAGTTTGTATCAATTATAAAAACCAAATCTGGAATTTTTTTCATCTCCATTATGCCTCCTAAGGACCTTTGAAGTTTATCTCTTTGACCACTCATTTTTAAAAGTTCTTTTTTTGTAAATCCTCTATTTTCTGATGAAAGATCAGAATTAATTTTATTTAATTTTTTAATTGAATTAGAGATTGTGCCCCAATTTGTTAACATACCACCTAGCCATCTATAATTTACAAAATATTGATCGGTATCTTTTGCAAGTTGTGCGACAGCTTCTGATGCTTGTTTTTTTGTGGAGATGAATAATATTTTTCCACCATTAGATGTTACTTGATGAACTTTTTCTAAAGCTACATTAGTTAATTCAAGCGTTTGTGTTAAATCGATTATGTGTATTGAATCTCTTTTCCCGAAAATGTATTTCTTCATTTTTGGATTCCATCTCAATGTTTTATGACCAAGATGAACTCCTGCTTCTAATAATTGTTCAATTGTAAGTTTAGGTATTTTCATATTTTTTCCCGGTTGTGCCACCACAATTATTGCCCATTAGGGACCGGCGGTATAAAACCAAAAATTGTGTGCGTATTAATTTTTGAGATTGATACTAATATTAACCTAAAAAACAAGACTTTTTTTACTCGATAACGATATTTTCCTCTAAATCTAGTGTATTTAGAAGCTCATTATTCAGTTTTCTCTTTTCATTCAGTTTAAATGTCATGATTTTATCATTTTCCTCCAATATTATCATAATATCAGATCCTCCATTTTCAGTTTCAAGATTTTTCAACTTATTTAAATCATTTATCTTATCAAATTTTAAAGTAATATTTTTTATTTGTTTATTAACTACTTCTTTTAAAGAGACAATTTTTTTTACATTAATTCTTTTTTGGTTTTTATTATCGTCAGAATAATTTTTTATTAATGTTAACATTAAGGAATTTCCCTCTATTAATAATTGTCTGTTATTTTCAAAAATTTCAGAAAAAATAAATAATTCAAATACGTTAGATAAATCAGAAAATTTTACTATTCCATATGAGCTGCCTTTAATAGTTTTTTTTTCTTGCACTTTAAGTACAGTGCATGCAATATTTGAGCTTAGAATATCTAATTGATTTTCAAAATTATGAAAACTATTAATATTATATTGTTTAAATAAAGATTTATACTGATTAATTGGATGATCAGAAATATAAAATCCTAAAGTTTCAAATTCCTTTGTAAGTTTGATATCAGAATTCCAATCTTCAATATTTTCTAAAAAATTTTTTTCTTCACTTTCTTGAATTTCAAATAAATCAATTTGATTTGCTATTTTATTTTCATTAATATTTTTAGATTTTAAAATAATGTTAGGTATTGAATTAAATAATGATTGTCTATTACTATTTAATTTATCAAATGCACCTGCTTTTACTAGGCCTTCTAATTGCAATTTATTTATGTCTTTAGGATTAATTCTATTTATGAAATCCGATAAATCTTTAAATTCTCCATTATTAGATCTCTCTTTTACAACATTTGAAATAGCTTCATATCCCACATTTTTAATTGCTCCTAATGCATAATAAAAATTCTCACCATCAGAGAAAAAATCAGCAAAACATTTATTTATATCGGGTCTAACGATTTTAATATTAAGTCTCTTCAATTCTTCGTAAAATTCACTTAATTTTTTTTGATTTGAAAGTTCCATTGACATAGATGCAACAAAAAATTCATGAGGGTAATAAGTTTTGAGAAATGCCGTTTGATAAGCAATAACCGCATAGGCGGCTGCATGACTTTTATTAAATCCATATTCTGCAAATGGTTCGATTTTTAAAAATATTCCGGCCGCTACATCTTTATTAATTCCGTTTTTATATGCTCCTTCTACAAATCTTTGTTTTTGTTTTTCCAATTCAGCTCTTTTTTTTTTACCCATGGCTCTTCTTAAAATATCTGCTTCGCCAGCTGTAAAACCTGAAAGAACTTGTGCTATTTGCATAACTTGTTCTTGATAAATTATTACACCATATGTTGGTTTTAAAATTTGCTCTAACTTTGGATGCAAATAATCAGGCTCTCTTATACCATGTTTACATTCATTATAGATTGGAATATTACTCATTGGTCCTGGTCTATAAAGAGCAACTAAAGCAATAATATCTTCTAATCTGTTAGGTTTCATATTTATTAAAGCATCTTTCATACCGGAACTTTCAAGTTGAAATAATCCAACAGTTTTACCACTTGATAATAATTCATATACTTTCGGGTCCTCATAATTTATTTTCTCAATATTAAATTCATTACCTTTTTTGATTATGAGTTTTTGTGCCTTATCAATTACTGTTAGTGTCTTTAAACCCAAAAAATCAAATTTAATTAAGCCTGCATTTTCGGCAGAATACATATCAAACTGCGTTGATGGTAATAACAATTCTGCTGAATTATCTTTGTATAAAGGTACAGTTTCAGTTAATTTTTTATCAGCTATTACTACACCTGCTGCATGAGTAGCTACGTTACGGTTTAAACCTTCTAATTTTAGAGATAAATTAACTAAACGATCAACCCTTTTGTCTTCTTTTATTAACTTTTGTAATCTTGGTTCTACATTGATACATTCCTGCAAAGACATGGGTCTTGATGGATCAAATGGTATCATTTTACAAATACTATCAACAAAGCCATAGGGCAATCCTAAAACTCTACCAACATCTCGAATAACCATTCTTGCCTTAAGTTTACCAAAAGTAATAATATGAGCTACACTATGCTTGTATTTTTTCGTTAAATACTCAAAAACTAAATCTCTTTTTTCCTCACAAAAATCTATATCAAAATCAGGCATTGAAATACGATCAGGATTTAGAAATCTTTCAAAAATAAGATTGAATTTTATTGGATCAATGTCAGTAATAGATAGGCACCAAGCAACCAAAGAACCTGCACCTGATCCTCTGCCAGGTCCTACAGGTATTTTATTCTGTTTAGCCCACTTGATATAATCTGAAACAATGAGGAAATATCCAGAATAATTCATTTCAATTATTATTTTTATTTCATGATCTAGTCTTTTTTTATATTTTAAATATTTCTCATCATTTTCTATATTTGCTAAATTTATATTAAATAATAATTTAAATTTTTCTTTAAGCCCCTCAAAAGATAAATGTTTCAAAATATCATTTGGGTTTTTTTCAGAAGATGAAATATTAGGTAAAATAGGTTTAGAAGAATTTGGTTTAAACGAACATCTAAATGGTAAATTAAAATTATTTTCTAGTGCTTCAGGTAAATCTTTAAAAAGCTCAATCATCTCTTCAGATGATTTAAAATAGTGTTGATTAGTAAGTTTTGTTCTATTTAAATCATTAACATATGTTTTTTCACCAATGCACATTAATGCATCATGTGCCTCGAACATATCTTTATCTAAATAATAAACTTCATTTGAAGCAATAATTGGTAATTCTAGCTTTTCTGAAATTTTAAGATTAAAATTTTCGAATTCTTTCTCGTTAACATCATTATGTCTTTGAATTTCTATGTAGATGTTGTCTTCAAATTTTTCTTTTAACTTAATTAACAATTCTTCAATTTTATTAAATAAACCTTTGTTAAAAAGTGAACCAAAGAAACATCTAATTGATCCTGTTAAAACTATAATACCATCTGAGTTGTTTACTAAGTCATCTATTTCACAATATGGATCTGTGATTTCTGAATTTTCTAAATAGGATTTTGATGAAAGTTTTATAATATTTTTATATCCATAATAATTTTTAGCTATTATTGGTATTAGACCTCTAAATTCTTTATATTTAAATAATATCTGTGTTCCAATAATTGGCTGCGTACCTACAGATGATAAATTTTCAGAAAATTCTAATGCACCTGATAAATTATAAGTATCTGACAAACCTAGTGATTTTATTTTATTTTTTTTACAGAAATCTTTTAATTGATCAATCTTTACAGCTCCCTCACAAATGGAATATTGAGTGTGTATTTTAAATTGATTAAATGTTTTATTAAATGATTCTTTCATTGGTGATATTCATTTTACCACCAATCATTTTAATTTTACAATCTGCCATATTCGCAAAATATCTATTGTGGGTTGCAAAAATTATAATTCTATTTTTTTCTTTTAGGTTAAAGAGGATTTTAAATATTTGTTTAGCATTATCAAAATCTAAACTTCCTGTAGGTTCATCGGCTAAAATAATGTTTGGTTCATTAATTAGTGCTCTAGCAATAGCAATTCTTTGATTTTCACCACCAGAGAGTTCGGATGGATAATGATTTAATCTTGAGGTTAAATCAAATTTTTTAATCAATTTTTTCGCTAATTCTGTTGATTTTAATTTATTATTAGAAATTAATAAATTTGGCAGTATTACATTCTCAAGTGCTGTAAAATCGGGCAATAAATTTTTGTCTTGATAAATTATACCGATATTTTTTGATCTTACATGATCATTCTCAATTGAACTATTTGTATCAATTTTCTTTTTATTAAACTCAATAAAACCTGACGAAGGGATATCAATAAATGACAATAAATTTAATAATGTTGATTTACCGGACCCCGAAGGTCCTACTATTGAATATATCTTTCCTGCCTCAAATTTAAAATTTATATTATTTAAAACTTTAAGAGATTTATTTTTTTCATATTTCTTTGATAAATTATTTAATTTTAAAAAATTATTCATATTTTAAAGTTTGTATTGTGTCTAATTTTGCAGCTCTAGAAGCTGGAAAAATTGATACAATAGAAGTTGTTGTTATTGAACATAATGCAATTAAGATAATTGAATTTACATTTATTTCTGATGGAAGAGTGCTTAAAAAGTAAATTTCTTCTGGAAATAATGTGATGTCAAACGTTTTAGAAATAAATTTCCTAATACCTTCTATATAGTATGAAAATAAAGTCCCTATTAAAATGCCAAATAGAGTTGCTGAAGAACCAATAATAAATCCAATAAAAAAGAAAATTTTTTTTATCGATGTATTTGTTACACCAATAGATTTTAAAATGCCTATATCTCTCGTTTTATTTTTAACTAAAATAGTTAAGCCAGAAATAATATTAAATGCAGCTACAATTATTATTAGAGATAAGATTATAAACATAACATTTCTTTCGACTTTTAAAGCCGAAAATAATGATTCATTTAAATCTGCCCATGTGTAAACATATGCACTAGGAAATAAATCTGATAAAATTTTTTTATAATATTCAATATTTTTTGGATCTTTAAAATAGAACTCGGTAAATCTTTTATCTTTATTTTTATCAAAAAAATCTTCTAAAGTATTAAGATTGATGTACGCTACACTCTCATTAAATTCGCCTATCCCGCTATCAAATATTGAAATTACTTCAAATTTGTCTTTTCGTGGAAAAGACCCAACAATTGTTTGAATACCAGATGGTGACATTATTGTTATTTTATCACCAATATCTATATTAAGTAAAAAGCTTAAATCCTTTCCAATTGATATTGAATTATTTTTCAAATCTGTTGATCCAAAATATTTTTGGTTATTTAATATTTCTAGTTTCTTAAAATCATTTTTTAAATATCCTTTTAAAAGGATACCTTTTGTGTTTAGTCTTGAGAGAATTACCGCTTCTCCATCATTTGAAACAATGCCTTTCGCGAAATCTATTTCAGTTGTATTAAATAAAGGCTTATCATAAGGTTTTACAATAGCATGTGCATTAAAACCTACAATTTTATTTATTAACTCTGTTCTAAAACCATTCATTACTGACATAACAATTATTAGTACAGCTACTCCTAAACCAATACCAATAAAAGAAAAAATAGAAATTACATTTAAAAAGCCATCTTTTTTTCTAGCTTTTAAAAATCTAAATATAATCTCTTTTTCTAATTGTGAAATCAATTTTGTTTAGCTTTTATTATTTGTGAAGCTATATCTTCAACTTTTAATTTTTGAGTTTCTCCATCAACTTCTTTGAACTCATATAAATTTTCATCAGATTTGTTTCCAATTATCAATTGATATGGAATTCCAATTAAATTGAATTTTTTGATTTTAGCTGAAATATTTTCATCTGTATCATCTATAATTGTTTCTATATTTTTTGATTTTAGAAATTCATATATTTTAATAGACTTTTCTAATTTAGATTTATCATTTTTATTTATCATTGGAATAATCGCACAATCATATGGCGTTACTGACATAGGCCATTTCATAATACCATCTTTATTATTATATTTTGCCTCAATTATGGCGCCAACGAGTCTAGAAACACCTATTCCGTATGATCCCATTTTAACAAATTCTTTTTTTCCATTAAAATCAACAGCAGCGTTCATTGGTTTTGAATATTTATCTCCAAAATAAAAAATGTGACCAACTTCAATACCTTTAGTATTCACTCTAAATTCTTGTGGAACAGATTTTTCAAATTCATCATTATTAAATTTTTCATCTGTTACAGAATAAAATTTTTCATATTGTTTTCTCAATATACTTAAGGAGTCTTTTTCAAGAAATGTTTTAGAGCTGTCTACATCAAATATTCTTTTATCTGTATAAATTTTGCTTTCACCTGTATCGGCAAGGATGATAAATTCATGAGATAAGTTTCCACCAATAGGGCCAGTATCAGCAGCCATGGGAATGGCTGATAAATTTAATCTCTTAAAAGTTTTTAAATATGAAAGGAAAAATTTATTGTACGAAAATATTGCATCATCATCTGTTAAATCAAATGAATAAGCATCCTTCATATAAAATTCTCTACATCTCATAATGCCAAATCTTGGTCTTAACTCATCTCTAAATTTCCATTGAATATGATATAATAATTGAGGTAAAGATTTGTATGATTTAAAGGAAGATCTAAAAATTTCTGTCACAAGTTCTTCATTAGTTGGGCCATATAACATTTCTCTATTTTGACGATCCTTAATTCTTAACATTTCTTCACCATAATCTTCGTATCGTCCACTTTCCTTCCAAATTTCAGATGATTGAATTGTGGGCATTAATATTTCTTGAACACCGACACGATCTTGTTCTTCTCGAACTATTTGTTCTATTTTTTTCATTACTTTAAATCCAAGTGGTAACCAAGAATAAATTCCCGCAGAGGACTGTTTAATCATACCTACTCTCAACATTAATTGATGAGACTTAATTTTAGCTTCTGAAGAATTATTTTTTAGTATTGGGATAAATGATTTTGAAAAAAACATTAATTTAAAAAGTTACGTAAATTTAAAATTTCATAAATTACTAATAGATATATAACTATAAAAATACCAGATGTAATTAAAGTACAATAAATTATTTTTTTAGTTATTTTTGGATTTTCTGGGGCCCCAGGATCAACACCCTCTATATTACCCTTTTTTTCACGATTTACATCTATTGGAAGAATGGCAAAGAAAACTATCCACCACAAGCAGACATATACAACTATTGAGCCTGTTATACTCAATTAAATCCTCACTAAATTTATATTTGTGTAAGGTCTTTTTCCTAATTTTTCTTTTGTATACTTCCTGCAAGTTATTTTAAGCGCATCAATTAAATTTGATTCTTGTCTTTTGTTATTTAAAGAAAAAGTTTTTGCCGTTTTTTCAATTTCTTCTTCAAGATTAAATGTGAATTCATCTTTTTCGTATATTGGTAGACCTCTAAAAGTTAATAAAGGTTTGTTGTGAATATTGCCATTTGGAGTTATTACTAATGTAGCTTCTATTAATCCGTTAGTGGACAAATTCTTTCGCTCTTTAATAGATTGAGCATCTTCTTCAACACTTATAGAACCATCTACGTAAAGTCTTCCACTTGGAGCTTTATCATATACTTCTGGTTTATCACCTGGATAAATTCTAACTATATCACCATTTTCTACTCTAACAGGATATGGGACTTGCATTTCTTTAGCAAAATTTATGTGTTCAATCATATGTCTATGTTCGCCATGAACAGGTATAACAGATCTTGGTTTTATCCAGTCATACATATCCTTTAAATCTTCTCTATTTGGATGTCCTGATACATGAATAAATTCACTATCTTCAGAAATTACTTCTATACCTTCTCTAACTAATTGATTGTGAAGTTTGTATAATTTTTTTTCATTACCTGGAATAATTTTTGAAGAAAATATAACTGTGTCCCCTCTCTCAACAAAAACATCTGGATGTGTATAATTTGAAATACGGTTCATCGCACCCATTGGTTCTCCTTGGCTACCAGTACATAAGTAAACAATTTTTTCTCTTGAAATATTTTTTGCATCTCTTGCATCAAGTGGTTCAATAACATTTTTCAAGTATCCACATTGCCTAGCAGCTTTATAAATTCTATGCATTGAACGGCCCACCAAAGCAATTTGCCTACCTGTTTTTTCAGCACAATAAAAGGCAGACTCCATTCTAGCTACATTTGAAGCGAAAGAAGTAATAATTATCCTTTTCTTTAATCTTTCCATTATCTTTAACATATTTTTTCTTACATCGAGCTCAGATCCTGCTCTTCCTGCACTAAATACATTTGTTGAGTCACATATCATTGTCAAAACACCTTCTTCACCAATTTCCTTTAATCTTTTTGAATTCATATTGTCTCCAGTTAATGGATCTGGATCACACTTCCAGTCACCAGTGTGTAATATATTTCCAACAGGTGTTTCAATTTTTAGTCCATTAGGTTCTAGTATAGAATGTGTTAATGTAACAAATTCTATTTTAAAAGGACTTAAATCTACAATGCTATTTAATTGAACAACTTCTAGATATCCTGTTACATCAATTTTTTTTTCCTTAAATTTTTCTGAAATTAACACTGATGTAAATGGAGTAGCAAATATTTTACATTTTAGTTTTGGCCATATATGAGCAATTGCACCAATATGATCTTCATGTGCATGAGTTAGAACAATACCTAATAAGTCATCTTTTTTATCAACAATAAATCCAGGGTCAGGATATATTAAATCAACTCCAGGAATTGCATCATCTGCAAAAGTAACTCCTATATCTACAATTATCCATTTTCTATTATCTGGATTTCCATAGGCGAATAAATTCATATTCATCCCAATTTCTCCAGATCCCCCTAAAGGGCAAAAAATTAATTCTTCTTTCATTTATTTAAATACATAGCAGCCTTTAAAACTCCATCAGTAGTTAAATTAGACTTTATTTTTACTCTTAGTTTTAAGGAATTTTTAAACATTTTTGCTAGTCCACCAGTAAATATTATTTTATAATTTTTTTTGGTTTGTTTAATAATAGAATGAATTATATTGTCAATCAGACCAGAATAACCGAAGAAAAATCCTGAATTAATTGCACTTATAGTATTTTTACCTACAACATTATTTGATTTTTTAAATTTTACATTAGGTATTAAAAATGCTTTTTTTGATAAATTTTCTAATGATAGATTTATTCCAGGGGCAATTACCCCTCCGTTATAACTATTTGCTGAGATTACATCAAAATTAGTTGCTGTTCCAAAATCTACTACAATATAATTATTTTTATTGTCAATTACTGATATTGCATTAGCTAACCGATCAGAACCAATTTGTTTTCTATTAACTTTTATACTTAATAATTTATTTAAATTAAGATTTTTTAACTCATTACAATTAGTATTAAAATATAATTTAAAATAATTTTTAATTTTCTTGTAACAGTTGGGAACAACGGAGCAGAATAAAATACGTTTTAATTTTTTATCATATTTTCTCAAACCATTTAAATTTTTTTTCAAATAATTTAAATTCACTTTATTTGTAGAAAGTCTGATTTTTTTGACAAGATTTTTATTTTTGTAAACGCAGATTTTTATATCTGTATTTCCAATATCTCCGATAATGTAAAAATTAGGCATAATAAGAATATTTTTTTTCAAAATTATTTTTTATAAAATTTATAATTTTAGATTTGTTGATTTTATTATTATATTTATATATGTAAGTAGTTTCATATTCTTTTATTGTTGGACTACTTTTTATATTAATACCTACTCCAATAATTAGAAATTTAATTTCATTATAATAAATTATTTCTTGAAGAATTCCGCATACCTTTTTATTCATTATTTTTAAATCATTTGGTAGTTTAATATTGATTTTATATGGAACAATATTTTTTAAAGTATTTTTTATTATTTTAAGATTTGAAAATGTAATTTTTTTTAAATTTAAACTTTCGCTGATAGGAAAAAAAATTGAAATAAAAAGATTTCCTCTTCTAGAAACCCATTTTTTTCCCCTTTGTCCTTTTCCATTAGTCTGGATATCGCTAGTAACTATACCTTGTTTTATATTTTGTTTGATTAATCTTATTGCTGTATCATTAGTGCTTTTGACACCCTTATAAGAATATATTTTGAGTTTCATTAATTAATGTTTATTTGTGAAATTATATCTACTATTCCACTTGGATATATAAAGTAAGCAAGAATGAAAAAAGTTGATGCTACTAATGTAAATTTTAAACCTAAATTATGTTTCGATTCAAATTTTTCTTTTTCTGGATCGAAATATATAATTTTGATTATTCTTAGATAATAAAAAGCAGCGATTACTGTTGCTAGCAGTCCAACTATTGCTAAAAAATACATTTTTTCATTTATTACAGCCACAAAAATATAGAATTTTGCAAAAAAACCAGCTAGTGGTGGTATTCCAGCTAAAGAGAATAACACAACAAGCAATGATAATGACAATAACGGATGATTTTTTGAAAGACCCGATAAATCATCTATGTTCTCATAATATTCATCGTTTCGCTTAAGCATAAACAAACAACTAAAAAACGCTAAATTCATGACAAGATAAATTGTTATATATGTAATTGAGCTCTGCACACCTTGCGTTGTACCTGTAGATAAACCTGCAAGAGCGTATCCCATATGACTAATTGAGCTGTAGGCTATTAGTCTTTTTAGATTTTTTTGACCAATTGCTGCTACTGCTCCGAATACCATTGATGCAATAGACAAAAAAATAATTATCATTTGCCACTGATCATCTAACTCATAAAAAGGAATGTATAAAAATCTAATAAATACAGTTAATGCAGCAATTTTTGGAAGTAATGCGAAAAAGACTGTTACAGATGTTGGTGAACCTTGATAAACATCAGGTGCCCACATATGGAAAGGAACAGCAGAAATTTTAAAAGCTAATCCAACTAAAATAAATACTATTCCAAAAGTTAATCCGTATTCTATTTCTTTTGTGTTAACCATAATTTGATTAAAATTAGTCGTTTCTGAAAAACCATAAATAAGTGAACACCCATATAATAAAAGACCAGATGAAAGAGCACTTAAAACAAAATATTTTAATCCAGATTCTGTTGATAGTAAATTATCTCTATTAAATGATGCTAACACATATAATGCTAATGATTGTAATTCTAATCCCATGTAAAAAACAATAAGATCATTCGAACTAATCATCACCATCATACCTAAGATTGAGCATAAAATAAGAATTGGATATTCAATTTTGCTAATTTTACTAATCTGAATGTATTTTGATGATGACAGCATTACAAAAATCCCAGACAAAATTAAAAGAATTTTCATAAATCTAGCTAAACTATCTATATTGTAACTATTATTGAATAATGAGGATTGAATTTGTGCGTCTAAATTAATTATTAATGCTAAAGCAGCGACTAAACTTACTGTTGTTAAATTATAAACTAGTTGAGAACTATTTTTCTTAAATACCCCAAATATTAATAAAAACATAATCATTATTGATATAAATAACTCTGGAATTATAAGTTGTAGATTTTCCATTAATCGCCTAATGCTAATTTATTAATCTTGTCTAAATCATTCATATCTATCATGTTTGCAACTGATACCTCTATAGAGTTAATCAAAGGTTCTGGATAAAAACCAAAAAATATAATCGGTAATACTAAAAGCCACAATGTAACAATTTCAAATCTTTTTAAATCAACCATTTTTTTTACATCTTCATTAATTAATTTTCCAAAGATAATTCTCTTATATAACCAAAGCATATATGCCGCCCCCAAGATCACTCCTAGACTTGCAATTGTTGCTACAAGTATATTCTTTTTAAATGCACCCATTAAAACTAAAAATTCTCCAATAAAACCACTTGTTCCTGGTAATCCAAGAGCTCCTAAAGTAAAAACCATAAAAACTATTGCGTACTTTGGCATTATAGAAACTAAACCTCCATATCTATTTATAAGTCTTGTATGAAGTCTATCGTAAACAACTCCAACACATAAAAATAGTGCTGCAGATACCAAACCATGACTTATCATTTGGAAGATACTTCCTTCTATCCCTTGCTGTGTCATTGTGAAAATACCTAGTGTTACAAATCCCATATGAGCTACGGAGGAATAAGCTATTAGTTTTTTCATATCTTCCTGCATCAAGGCTACTAATGATGTATAAATAATCGCTATCAAACTAAGTGTGTAAACTAAAGGAACAAAATATAATGAAGCATCCGGAAACAAACCTAGAGAAAACCTTATAAATCCATATCCAGCCATTTTTAAAAGTATTGCAGCTAGTAAAACTGAACCAGCAGTTGGTGCCTCTACATGAGCATCTGGTAACCATGTATGCACTGGCCACATTGGTGTTTTAACAGCAAAGGAACTAAAAAATGCTAGCCATAATAAATTTTGGTACTTAACGTCGATACCCAATTCGTATAACTTAATGACATCAGTTGTACCAGTTATCCAATATATTGATATAATAGCAACCAACATTAAAACTGAACCTAGCAAAGTATATAAAAAGAATTTAAATGCTGAATAAACCCTTCTTTCTCCACCCCATATACCAATAATTAAAAACATTGGAATAAGACCAGCCTCAAAAAATAAATAAAATACAACTAAGTCCAACGAGCAAAAGACACCAATCATAAATGTTTCAAGTATCAAGATTGCTATTAAAAAATCTTTTAATCTATTTTTGATAGTTGCATTTACAGTTATTACACAAATTGGAGTAATGAATGTTGTAAGTAAAATAAATAAAATTGATATTCCGTCAACTCCAACTTTGTAATTAATAAATCCTGAAATCCATTCTCTTTCTTCAACAAACTGAAAGTCAACTATAGATTTATCAAAAACAATCCATAAATATAAAGACAACAAAAAATTAGCTAAAGTTATAAAAAGGGCAACATATTTGCTACTTTGATATTGAGAATTAGACGATCTAACAAAAAAAATAAATAAGGCTCCTATTGCTGGAAGTAAAATTAATGATGATAGAATTGGGAAATTCATATTATTTTACTATTAATAAGGTTAATAAAATTGAAAAACCTAGAAGCATTATAAAGGCATACTGATAAATATAACCTGATTGAAACTTCACTGCTTTAAAAGAAAAAAGTTTTACTAAATTTGAAATACCATCTGGTCCAAATTTATCGATTATTAATCCATCAATTTTTTTCCAAAGAAATATTCCAAAACTTTTTGAAGGTTTAATAAAAATTTGATCATACAATTCGTCAAAATACCATTTTTTTTGGAGAAAAATGTAAACTGGCATGTTAATGGAAACTATTTCATTTACAATTTTAGTATTTTTAACAAATAGATAATATGACAATGGAATTGTTAAAACTACTAATGTAGGAGTTAAAAACAAAAACCAAGTTGGAGGATGTTCTTTTCCTAATGGTTCTAGAAATTTTATAGACTCACCCCAAAAATTATACATTGTTTCATGACCAATAAACAATTCTTTAAATAAAAATCCTGAAAAAACAGCACCAACAGATAATAATACTAAAGGTAACATCATACTTAATGGAGACTCATGCATTGTATCAATACTAAGATCTTTATTTTTGTAATCTCCATGAAAAGTTTTAAATATTAATCTCCATGAGTATATAGAAGTCATTACAGCAGTTAATACACCTATGCCAGCAGCATAAATTCCAAATTTTGTTTCACTTATATAAGCAAATTCAATTATTGCATCTTTAGAATAAAAACCTGATAAGAAAGGAAATCCTGTTAAAGCTAAAGTACCAATAACCATTAATGCATAAGTGTAGGGTAATTTTTTAAATACTCCCCCCATCTTAGTAACATCTTGTTCATCTTTAAATGAATGAATTACTGATCCAGAGCCTAAGAAAAGTAGAGCTTTAAAAAAAGCATGTGTAAATAAATGAAACATTGCAACATTATATGCACCTACACCTGCTGCAAAAAACATGTATCCCAATTGACTACATGTTGAATAAGCAATAATTTTTTTTATATCTGTTTGCACTAATGCAACTGTAGCTGCAAAAAAAGCTGTGGTCATTCCAACTAATGTGATTACAGACAAAGCTAATTCTGAATACTCATAAATTGGAGAACATCTAACTACTAAAAAAACTCCTGCTGTTACCATTGTCGCTGCATGAATTAATGCTGATACTGGTGTTGGACCTTCCATAGCATCTGGCAACCATGTATGAAGCAAAAATTGTGCTGATTTTCCCATTGCTCCAATAAAAAGTAATAAACAAATCAAATCTATTGTATTAAATTCAAAAGATAGAAAATTTATTTTTTGATCTATTATTTCAGGTATCTTAAGAAAAACTTCATCATAATTTACTGTGCCAAAAATATAAAATATTAAAAAAATTCCTAATGCAAAACCAAAGTCTCCAACTCTATTTACTATAAAAGCCTTAATAGCAGCAGCATTAGCAGTTTCTTTTTTATACCAAAAACCAATTAAAAAGTACGAGCAAAGACCAACTCCCTCCCATCCGAAAAATAATTGCAAAAAATTATCTGATGTTACTAAGGTTAACATAGCAAATGTAAATAATGATAAATAGGACATAAATCTTGGTTTATGTGGGTCGTGAGACATGTAACCAACAGAATAAATATGAACTAAGGATGAAACTAGAGTAACTATGACTAACATTACTGCAGAAAGAGCATCGACTTTAATTGACCAATTTACATTTAAAGATCCTGAATTTATCCAAGTTGCAATAATTGCATTATGCTCATATCCTGATGAAACAACTTTAAAAAATATGAACAAAGATAATAATGTCGAAATAGAAACTAAAATACATGTAATTAATTGAGATAATTTATCACCAATAGTTTTACCAAAAAAACCAGATATGATTGAACCTATTAAAGGTAAAAATAATATTAAATATTCCATTTACCCTTTCAATCTGTCAATTTCTTCAACTCTTATTGTTCCAGAGTTTCTGTAATAAACCACAATAATTGCAAGTCCTATTGCGGCCTCAGCTGCAGCAACTGTTAATATGAATAATGTGAAAACCTGGCCACTAAGATCGTTAATAAAAATAGAAAAAGATACTAAATTTATATTTACAGCTAAAAGTATTAATTCAATACTCATCAATATAACGATAATATTTTTTCTATTTAGAAAAATACCTACAATACCAATTGTGAATATAATAGCAGCAAGAGTTAAATAATGACCAAGTCCAATGCTAAGCATCTATTTTCACTCCTTTATTATTTTCAACGTCAACTAATTCAATACCATCTTTTCTATCTCTTGATATTTGTTTGAAATAACTTTGTCTTTTTACCCCAGATCTTTGTCTGAAGGTCAGTACAATTGCTCCAATCATGGCTACCAATAAAACCATTCCAGATAATTGAAACAAATGAATGTAATCAGTATATATAACGCTTCCTAAAGATTGAGTATTTGTTAAGTCAGTATTTATTTCAATCGCAATTGAATCTAACAAATCTGGTTTATATTTCCATCCACCTATAACAATAATTAATTCAAAAAATATAATTATACTTACTAATAGACCAACTGGAATATGTGAACTTCTTCCACTAGAATTAAACCATTCATTTTTTTGTTGAGCAACATTTAACATCATTACAACAAATAAAAATAATACTGCCACTGCTCCAACGTAAACAATAAGCATTATCATTCCTAAAAATTCAGCACCAATCATAATGAATAGGCAAGAAATACTAATAAAGTCTAATATTAAAAAAAAAACTGAATTAACTGTATTTTTCGAAACAGTTACCATAATTGCAGAGACAATTGCAATCAGTGAAAATATATAAAAGACTATTGCGTGAGCAATCATTGATTATCTGTGGGAGCTATCAGCATTAATATTTGCTGCTAAAATGTTCTCCCATCTATCTCCATTTTCTAACAACTTTTCTTTGTTATAGTAAAGCTCTTCTCTTGTTTCTGTAGCAAATTCAAAATTTGGACCTTGCACAATCGCGTCAACTGGACATGATTGTTCGCACAAACCACAATAAATACATTTTAACATATCAATATCATAACGAGTAGTTTTTCTACTTCCATCTTCTCTCTCGCTAGACTCTATTGTTATAGCCTGAGCAGGACAAACAGCTTCGCATAGTTTACAAGCAATACATCTCTCCTCACCATTTGGATACCTTCTCAGGGCATGTTCTCCCCTTGCTCTCGGACTAATTGAACCTTTTTCAAATGGATAATTAATTGTTTTTTTTGGTTTAAATATTTCTTTTATTGCCATGATTAATCCTGTTAAAAAATCAATCATAAAAATTGTTTTGAAAAATCTTACTAAGCTCATTCTAATTCCCCGGTAATAAATCAAAATACATTAAAAAACTTGCAGTTAATACTACATAAATTAATGAAAATGGTAGAAAAATTTTCCATCCAAGTTTCATTAATTGATCGTACCTGTATCTTGGTACTATTGCTTTTATTAGAGCAAATAAGATAAATAAAAAGAGTATTTTTAAGATTAACCATATTGGAGCTGGAATAACGTTAAATGGAAATAAATCTATGGGAGATAACCAGCCACCAAGAAATAAAATAGATCCCATTGCACACATAAGTAAAATGTTAGCATACTCCCCTAACCAAAACATTGCATACATCATTCCAGAGTATTCTGTCTGATAACCTGCAACTAACTCTGCTTCAGCTTCGGGCAAATCAAAAGGTGGTCTGTTAGTTTCTGCTAAAGCTGAAATAAAAAATATTATAAACATTGGGAATAAAGGTATTACAAACCATAAATCTTTTTGGGATAAAACGATATCACTTAGATTTAATGAACCTACACAAAGTAATACATTTATAATTATTACACCTATGGAAACTTCATAAGACACCATTTGAGCAGCTGATCTAATTGCTCCTAGAAAAGGATACTTTGAATTAGATGCCCATCCACCCATAATTATTCCATAAACACCTAAAGATGAAACTGCAAAAAGATATAGAATTCCGACATTGATATCAGCTAGTACAAATGTTTCACTAAAAGGAATTACCGCCCAAGCAATTAAAGCTAAAGTCATTGTAACTATTGGGGCTAATATAAATATAACTTTATTTGAGCTTGCTGGAATGATTATTTCTTTAAAAATGTATTTTAATGCATCAGCTAATGTTTGAAATAATCCAAATGGACCAACAACGTTAGGACCTCTTCTTTTTTGAACAAATGCCCATACTCTTCTATCTAACCAAACAATCATTGCAACAGATACTAAAACTGGGATCAATAGAAACAAAATTCTATAAATTTGATCAAAAAATATAAATAGTTCAGCCATTAATTATCGGTTCCAGTTTTTGGTAAACTCATTCTAATATTTTTACATTCTGACATTGTTTTTGATGCTCTTGCTATTACATTGGAGTGATAATAATCAATCTCTTCAATAATAATTTTTTCTGATTTAAAATTATACTCAGGCACCTCAAAATCAGCTTCATTTTTATTATTAAGATTTAAATAATTTATTAATGAATCGATAAGTTGATTTTTATCTTTATATAAATTTTTTCTCTTAATGAATGAGGACAATTCATTTATTATTTGCCAATCCTCTTTCGCTTCACCTGGTGGATATGATGCCTTATAGGCTTTTTGTAATTTTCCTTCTA
>CACGOO010000018.1 GCA_902574685.1 uncultured Pelagibacteraceae bacterium
CTAAAACAAGATTTAATTTTCAAAATTCATTAAAATTAATCTAGTTTTATTTGATCAGCAAAATATGTTATAATTGCATTCGCACCAGCTCTTTTAAAAGAAACAAGGCTCTCATATATTGATTTTTTATCTAATATTTTTTTTGAAATTGCATTTTGTATTAGACTATATTCACCTGATACTTGATAGGCGATAACTGGAATTTTAAAATTATTTTTAACTTCCCTAATTATATCAAGATATGGCATTCCTGGTTTTACTATAATCATATCTGCCCCTTCTTTTATATCTAATGCTACTTCTCTTAATGATTCATAATTGTTTTTAAAATCCATTTGATAAGTTTTTTTGTCTCCTTTTAAGAGATTTTTTGAACCAACAGCATTTCTGAATGGGCCATAAAAACTTGATGCATATTTAACTGCATAAGATAGAACTTGAACATCTTTAAGATTATTTTTATCTAAAGCTTTACGAATTTTTAAAACTCTACCATCCATCATATCTGATGGGGCAATTACATCACAACCCATTTTTGCCTGCAATATTGATTGTTTAATTAAAATTTCTAACGTTTCATCATTTAAAATTTCATTTTTTCTAATTATTCCATCATGACCATGTGATGTATATGGATCTAATGCAACATCACACATTATTCCAATTTCGTTCTTATAATTTTTTTTGATAAATTTTATTGCTTGGCAAACTAAATTATTTTCATTTAATGCTTCATTTCCATATTCATCCTTTTTCTTTGGATTTGTATAAGGGAATAAAGCAACCATTGGTATTCCCAATTTTAGTGCTTTATCAACTACACTTTTTAATTTATCAATAGAGTACCTAAAAACATTTGGCATTGAATTAATTGGAACTTTTTTTGCTTTTCCTTCAGTAAGAAAGATTGGTAAAATAAAATCATTATAAGATAGATCATTATCTTGAACTAATCTTCTAGACCAACTGAATTTTCTTGATCTTCTTAATCTTAAATTAGGATAGCTACCTGTGATAATCATTATCAATTAATTTTTTTGATGCGACAATAGTAATATTTAATATAATAGTCTATAAGATAGTAGAGCACCGATGTCACAATTATTCAATGATTTCCAAAAACAAGATGTAAAATTTGATATCATAAAATTAAAACAAGCTTGTGATGAAGTATTAAAAATAAAAGGTTTTGATACAAGTCTTGGAATACCTCACTTTGCCGGCATACCTCTAAATCAAATTCCAGGTGATCCAGACTCTGTTAAAGGAAATAACGTAAGAGGCATTTATTGGACTAAACCCGATAGCACAGGTGTTGAGGTGCAGAGGGAAAGTAAAATTGATGAACATAAATATACAGAATTTGTTGATGATTTTAAAAATACTTATTTCAAAGAAGTTTACGATCAATTAACAAAAAAGTATAAATTAGGTAGGATGAGACTTCTTCTTAAAGAGCCAAGATCAACATTGAGTTGGCATAGAGATCCTGAACCAAGACTTCATATACCTATATACACGAATCCCGGAGCTATAATGGTCGTTGACAATGTTGCAAAACATATGCCGGCTGATGGCTCTGTTTGGATTACTAATAATACTAAATATCACAATGCGTTTAATGGGGGTGAAGAAAATAGAGTTCATCTTGTTGCTTGTGTTTTAAATTACAAATTTAATTAAATTGAAAAAGATTTTTATTGCTTCAGATCATGGTGGGTTTAATTTAAAAAAGAATATTCTAAAATACTTTACTAAAAATTATCCAATAAAAGATCTGGGACCAAAACAAAATAAGAAGTCCGTCGATTACCCTGATTTTGCTCATAAACTTTGTAAACAAGTGGTGAGAAATAAGAATCATGTAGGAATACTTGTTTGTGGTTCAGGAGTAGGAATGTCTATTGCTGCAAACAAAAATAAGGGAATACGCGCAGCTTTATGCTATTCAGTAAAAAATGCCAAATTATCGCGATTGCATAATGATGCAAATGTTATAACATTAGGAGAAAGGCTTATTAAAAAAACAGTTGCCTTAAAATGTGTTGAGAGCTTTCTAAAAACTGAGTTTGAAGGCGGTAGACATATAAAAAGAATTAAAAAAATATAGGTAAATAAATGTCTAGTGAAAAAAAATATTTAAATACTCAATATGAAAACTTTTTTGAAAAAAAATTGTCTGAAGCTGATCCAGAAATATTTGATGCAGTAAATAAAGAATTAATCAGACAACAAAATCATATCGAATTAATCGCATCAGAAAACATTGTTTCACAAGCTGTTTTAGAGGCACAAGGTTCAGTGCTAACAAATAAGTATGCCGAAGGTTACCCAGGTAAAAGATATTATAATGGTTGTGAACATGTTGATGTTGCCGAGTCACTTGCTAACGATAGGTTAAAAAAACTCTTTAATTGTAAATTTGCGAATTCACAACCTCATTCTGGCGCGCAAGCTAACGGAGCAGTGTTTTTAGCATTATTAAAGCCAGGTGATACTTTTATGGGAATGAGTTTAAATTCTGGTGGCCATATTACTCATGGTCTTAAAATTGCGATGTCAGGTAAATGGTTTAATGCAATAAGCTACGATGTAGATAAAAACTCTGAATTAATCGACTATGATGAAGTTGAAAGATTAGCAATTGAAAATAAACCTAAACTTATAATTGCTGGAGGTAGCGCATATTCTAGGGTTATTGATTTTAAAAGATTTAGAGAAATTGCTGATAAGGTTGGAGCATTCTTTATGGTAGATATGGCTCACTTTTCAGGTCTTGTTGCTGGTAAAGGTTATCCAAATCCTGTTGATCATGCTCATGTCGTTACATCTACAACTCATAAAGTTTTTAGAAGTGCCAGAGGTGGAATTATTTTAACAAATCAAGAAGATATTTATAAAAAAATTAATACAGCTGTATTTCCTGGTTATCAGGGCGGTCCTCTGATGCATATAATAGCAGCAAAAGCAGTTGGATTTAAAGAAGCATTAGAACCTTCTTTCAAAGAATATATATCTAATGTTTTAGCTAATGCAAAAATTCTCGCAGAAACATTAAAAACAAATGGATTTAAGATTTATTCTGGAGGTACTGATACTCATTTAATGTTGGTAGATTTAAGACCCTTTGGTGTCAAAGGTAATGCTGCAGCTGAAAGTTTATCAAGAGCCAATATAACATGTAATAAAAATGGAATTCCTTTTGATACAGAAAGTCCAATGGTTACTTCTGGTATAAGATTAGGATCTCAGGCTGCAACTACTAGAGGTTTTGGTTTAAATGAATTTAAAATTGTTGGTGAACTAATTACTAAAGTAATTAAAGGTTTGTCATCAAACCCTGAAGATAATAAAAAAATAGAAGACGAAGTAAGAAAAGAAGTTGTTGATTTATGTTCAAATTTCCCAATTTATAAAAATTTGGGATAATGAATTATGATTTGTCCCTGTGATAAAAAAGGTGAAACATCAGTTGTAGATTCTAGACCTACTGAAGATGGAACAGCTATAAGAAGAAGGAGGCTTT
This sequence comes from uncultured Pelagibacteraceae bacterium, assembly GCA_902574685.1. Lineage (GTDB taxonomy): Bacteria > Pseudomonadota > Alphaproteobacteria > Pelagibacterales > Pelagibacteraceae > Pelagibacter. Next base: position 3,527 of record CACGOO010000018.1, read on the forward strand.
GTAGCTGTGGACAGAGATTTACTACATTTGAAAGAGTTCAATTTCGTGAGCTAACAATTGTAAAAAAAAATGGAAGAAAATCACCATTTGATAGAGATAAACTGTCTAAATCCATTTATGTAGCTCTAAAAAAAAGACCTCTTGATACTGAAACAGTAGAAAAATTTATTTCTAAAATTTCTCGATCACTAGAAGAATTTGGTCAAAGTGAAATTTCTTCGAACACAATAGGCACAATGGTAATGGATGGATTAAAAGAATTGGACCCGGTAGCTTATGTAAGATTTGCATCAGTATATAGAAATTTTAGAGAAGAAAAAGACTTCGTTCAATTTGTTGATAAAATCGATGTCTTTAAGAAAAGATAAATCATCAGAAAAAAATAAAGCATTTATGAGATTGGCACTAGAACTTGCCAATCAAAATAAAGGACTAACAGGACTAAATCCATCGGTTGGATGTGTAGTAACACACAAAGATGAAATCATTTCTTACGGAAAGACAGATATTAACGGTAGACCTCATGCAGAAGTAGTAGCCTTAAAAAATAATAAAATAAATTTCAAAAATTCAAATATGTATGTAACATTAGAACCCTGTATCCATTATGGAAAAACACCCCCTTGTACAAACATGATTATAAAAAAGAAGATTAAATTAGTTAATTATTCAATTGAAGATTTTGATAAACGAACAGCAAAAAAAACAAAAAGTGTTTTAAAAAAAAATAATATTTTGGCTAAAATTGGTTTAATTAAAAATGAGGCAAATCATTTTTACAAAGATTATAAATTCTCAAAATTTAATGATATTCCATACGTTACTGGAAAATTAGCTGTTTCTAAGAATAATAGAATTTATTTATTTAAAAAAAAAATTACAAATGAACATTCTCATAAAGTGTCTCATTTATTAAGATATAGAAATCAAGCAATTTTAACATCTTATAAAACTATTAATTCTGACAATCCTAATTTAAATTGTAGAATACAAGGCTTAGAAAAGTTTTCTCCAGTAAAATTTATTATTGATAAAGATTTGAAGACTAAAATAAATTCGAAAGTATTAAAACTTAACTCAAATAAAACTTATGTTTTTCATAATAAAAAAGATAAAAATATTATTAATAAATTTAAAAATAAAAATGCAAAACTTATTTTTATGAAAATAAAAAATAATAGTTTTGATTTAAATACAATTTTAAAAAAAATATATTCACTAGGTTATGCAAATGTATTACTTGAGTCAGGTCCAAATCTTTTAAAATCTTTTTTAAACAACAATTTAATAAATGATTTTTATTTATTCAAAGCTGATAATAAAATTAACTTAAAAAATTCAGTTGCTTTGAATTCTTTTATTGATTTATTGTCTAAAAAATTTAAAAAAAGATCGCAAATTAATACTTTTTTAGATAAAGAAAAACTTTTTAGGTATCAGTAAATGTTTAATGGAATAATTTTTAATAAAGGTAAAATTACAAATATTACCAAAAGAGCTAAAGGAATAAACGTCTTTATAAAGTCAAAATTAAAATTAACTAATAAGCAATTAGGAATATCTATCTCCTGTGATGGTGTCTGCCTAACATTAATATCATATAAAAAAGGTATATCTGAATTTTATTTATCAAATGAAACTATTAGAAAATCAAAATTTAAGAAATCCAATGTTGGTGATTATGTTAATTTAGAACTACCTTTAAAGTATGGACAAAATATTTCAGGTCATATTTGTCAAGGTCATGTTGATACAGTAAGCAAAGTTACAAATTTAACAAATGTAGATAAATCTACAATTTACGAATTTAGTATTGATAAAAAATTTTATAAATTTTTAGTTGAGAAAGCATCAATCCTGATAAATGGTGTATCTTTAACCATAGCCAAGATAAAGAAGAATAAATTTGAAATTTGGGTTATTCCACATACACTAAAACTTACAAATTTAGCAGACATTAAAAAAAATGATTTAGTAAATATTGAAATTGATATTTTGTCTAAATATGTAAAAAAATTTATTAATGATAAAAAATAAATTTAGCCCAATAGAAAAGATTATTTCTATCTCAAAAAAAGGAGGAATGTATATTCTTGTTGACGATGAAAATCGAGAAAATGAGGGGGATTTAGTATTTAATGCCAGTGATGTTAATTCTAAAAAAATTAACTTTATGGCGAAAAACGGCAGAGGTTTAATTTGTCTAACACTAAATAAAAATCAAGCAAACAAACTTGGACTAACATTTATGGCCCCTGTTAATCAATCGAGAAATCAAACAGCCTTTACCATTTCAATAGAGGCCAAGAAGGGTATAACTACTGGTATTTCAGCTAAAGACCGATCACGAACAATAAAAGTTGCTACAAAAAAAATGTATTAAAAAATGAAATAGTTTCTCCTGGTCACGTATTTCCAATTATTTCTCGAGAAGGAGGAGTTCTTGTTAGAGCTGGTCATACAGAAGCATCAGTCGATATAGCCAGACTTGGTAACAAAATTCCAGCTGCTGTAATATGTGAGATTATGAATGAAGATGGTTCGATGGCAAAAGGCGATGACTTATTAAAATTTGCTAGTAAACATAAACTTCATATTGCAAAAATTGAAGACTTAATTTCATACAGACTAAGAAAAGAAAATCTTATTAAATTAAAAAAAACATCTACAATTAATTTAAATAATCAAAAATTCAAAATTTATGTTTTTGAGAACTCAATTGATGGTTCTGAACATTTTGCATTAGTTAAGGGTAAAGTTAATAAAAGTAAATCACCAAGAGTTAGAGTTATTTCATCTAATGTAGTTCAAAATTATCTAATTAATCAAAAACTTCCTAACTCATTTGAAAAAACTTTAAAATATTTTAAAAAATTCAGCAATTGTGTTATGATTTTTATAAGAGATCCAAATTTAAAATCTGTTACTCAAACACTTAAAGAATTTAAAGATAAAAAGTCTAAAACGAAGGAAAAGGATCAATTAATAAAAAGTTATGGTATTGGAGCTCAAATAATTAAATCTTTAAAAATAAAAAAAATGATATTAGTTACTAGAACTCTAAAAAAGGTTGTTGGGTTGGATGGTTATGGTATCAAGATTATTAAACAAGAAATAATAAAATGAAAAATAAAGTATTGATTATACAAGCAAACTATTACAAAGATATCTCAGCTGCTCTTCTTAAAAGTGCTAAGAATGAATTGAAGAATTTTGCAAAGATCAATATAATCTCTGTTCCGGGTGTATTTGAGATACCTGTAGTTATTTCCAAAAATTTAAAAAAATATAATGGTTTTGTAGCACTTGGATGTGTAATTAAAGGTCAAACGCCTCATTTTGATTTTATATCTAAATCAACGACTGATGCAATTATGAATATATCTGTGGAATCAAAAAAACCTGTTGGTAATGGAATAATTACTTGTTTAAATAAAAAACAAGCTATAGCACGTGGCAAAAAGGGTAGAGAAGCAGCCAACGCAGTAAAAACAATATTATCTTTATAGAATGCCGATTCATTTTAGTAAAAAAAATAATCCAAGAGTTATTATAATTCAGAAGCTTTACAGCAAGTATTATAACAATGAAGTAGAATTAAATTTTCCAAAACATCGTTTTAAAAAATTTATAAAAGATGTAGTAAACGGTACAATTGAAAGAGATGACGTAATTCATGATGAAATTATAAATCATTTAAATGAAGATTTAAAAATATCAAACCTAGATAAAGTTTTTCAAGTAATAATAAAAAGTGCGATTTTTGAATTAATGTATAAACCAAAAATATCCTCAAAGATAATTATTAAAGAATACCTTAATGCTTCTAATTTCTTTATCGATTTATCACAAACAAAATACTTAAATGCTTTGCTTGATAAAATTTCAAAGAAATTAAGAAACTGATGAATGAAGAATTCTTAATAAATAGTTATTTAAAAAAATTATCTAAAAATAATCCATCTTCGCTTAATTTAAATGATGATGTTTTTTTCGATAAAAATAAAAAACTAGTAATCTCTGTTGATACTTATAATGAGGGTATACATTTTTTAAATTTTAATAAACCTGATCTTGTTATAAGAAAAATAATAAGATCATCTATATCAGATATTTATGCTAAAGGGGTAAAGCCAAATTATTTCTTTTTAGCTGGTTCAGGTAATAAAAAACATTTTACAAAAAAAAATATGTCATTAATTAACAAATCTTTATCAAATGAACAAAATAGATTTAATATAAAATTATCAGGCGGTGATACTACATCCTCAAAAAATCTAAGTTTTACAATTATGTCTTTAGGATATTCAAATAAAATTGTTTATAGAAACAAAGCTAAAAATGGAGATGATATTTATGTAACAGGCCATATAGGTGATAGTTATATTGGATTAAAAACTTTACAAAACAAAATCAAATTAAATTCAAATCAAAAAAAATATTTTATTGATAAATATTATTCACCTAATCTACCTATAAAGTTTAGTTTACATCTTTTTAAAATTGCAAACTGCTCTATGGATTTATCTGATGGATTGGTAATTGATCTGAATAAATTAATAAATAAACAAAAACTTGGCTATTTAATCGATATAAATAAGATCCCTATATCAAATCATTTAAAACAATTAATTAAACACAAAAAAATGAAGACATTAGACTATTTATTCAATGGTGATGATTATCAAATTTTATTTACTGCTTCTAAGTCAAAGAGAAAATATATAAAAACTTTATCCTCTAAAATGAATCAAAAAATTTCTATTATTGGGCAAATTAATACTAAATCAAAAAGTTACCTATTAGATAATAGGAGAATTCCAATAAAATACCTCAAATACCAAGGTTATTCTCACATATTCTAAGAAGTTAAATATTGCCTTTTATAATCTTTTTTGTAATGTCCGCATTTTAAAAAATAACTAAAACACTTATTAAGGAATTATATGTCTGTTGATACAATTTTATTATATACAATTTTTGCTGGGATCTTATCCATTGTTTATGGATTTGTAACAGGATCTTCAATTTTGAATGCCAGTGCGGGTAATGCAAGGATGCAGGAAATTGCTTCTGCTATTCAAATAGGTGCAAAAGCTTATTTGAACAGACAGTACAAAACAATTGCTATAGTTGGTGTTGTTGTTTTAGTTATTATTAGTTTTGCATTTTCATTATTAGTTGGAATTGGATATTTAATTGGTGCAGCTTTATCGGGTATAGCTGGTTACGTTGGAATGTTGGTGTCTGTTCAAGCAAATGTACGTACAGCAGAAGCGTCAAGAAAAGGTATATCTCAAGGTCTTTCAATAGCGTTTAAATCTGGAGCAATTACAGGAATGCTTGTTGCCGGTTTAGCTTTATTGGCTATAGCAGTTTATTATTACATTTTATTATCAGCTGGTGTTGATGAAAGGGAAATTGTAAATGCATTAGTGGCTTTAGGTTTTGGTGCTTCTTTAATATCTATTTTTGCAAGATTAGGTGGTGGAATTTTTACAAAAGGTGCTGACGTAGGTGCAGATTTAGTAGGAAAAGTAGAGGCTGGAATTCCAGAAGATGATCCTAGAAATCCTGCCGTTATTGCAGATAACGTTGGAGATAATGTTGGAGATTGTGCAGGTATGGCAGCCGATCTTTTTGAAACATATGCAGTTACGATTGTTGCAACTATGGTTCTTTCATCAATATTCTTTGTGTCAGATTTAAATATGATGGTGTATCCATTAAGTATTGGTGCGGCTTGTATTTTAACATCCATAGTAGGTACTTTTTTTGTTAAACTTGGAAAATCAAAAAATATAATGAATGCTTTATATAAAGGTTTTGTTGCTACAGCTATTTTATCATTAATTATTTTATACCCAATAACAGATTACGTTATAGGATTAGATACAGCTTACTCAGCAAACGGAGTTTCTTTTAATGGTATGAGCTTATATTATTGTGGTGTCATAGGGTTAGTTATTACTGGATTGTTAATTTGGATAACTGAATATTACACTGGTACAGATTATAGACCCGTTAAAAGTGTTGCTGAGTCGTCAACCACAGGCCATGGTACTAATGTAATTCAAGGTTTAGCTATATCAATGGAAGCAACAGCTATCCCTGCAATAATAATTGTAGCAGGAATTTTATTAACTAATTCTATTGCTGGATTATTTGGTATTGCTATTGCAGTTACAACTATGCTTGCATTAGCAGGTATGGTTGTGGCACTAGATGCATATGGTCCTGTAACAGATAATGCGGGAGGAATTGCCGAAATGTCAAATCTTCCTAAAAATGTTAGAAAAACAACGGATGCTTTAGATGCTGTTGGAAATACAACTAAGGCAGTTACAAAAGGTTATGCAATAGGTTCAGCTGGTTTAGGAGCATTAGTTTTATTTGCCGCTTATACAGAAGATATTAAACATTTTTCAAAAGAAGTGGGCTCAAATCTAGAAGGCATAGTTGTAACATTCGATTTATCAAACCCTTTTGTTGTTGTTGGCTTATTAATTGGAGGAATGTTGCCATATCTTTTTGGGTCGATGGGAATGCAAGCTGTAGGAAGAGCTGGTGGTGCGGTTGTAATTGAAGTTAGAAGGCAATTTAAAAAAATTCCAGGTATTATGAAACGTAAAGCAAAACCCGATTATGGAAGATTGGTTGATTTGTTGACTAGAGCGGCTATAAAAGAAATGGTAATACCTTCATTATTACCTGTTTTATCTCCAATAGTATTATATTTAATTATTTTACCAATTGGTGGTCAAGTAGCAGCTTTATCCTCGGTAGGGGCAATGTTATTAGGTGTAATAATTACAGGTTTGTTTGTTGCTGTCTCAATGACTGCTGGTGGTGGAGCATGGGATAATGCTAAAAAATATATAGAGGATGGAAAATTTGGTGGAAAAGGATCAGAAGCGCACAAAGCTGCAGTAACAGGAGATACTGTTGGAGATCCTTATAAAGACACTGCTGGACCAGCTGTAAATCCAATGATAAAAATAACAAACATTGTAGCTTTATTGTTATTGGCTGTTATTGCTGGATAAATTATTTATTTCTATTTCTTGCTGGAGCATTAATTTTTTCTCTTAGGCTTGAAAAAACATTATAAATAAGATTATCTTGCTTAAATTCTTTACTAGTAATTGATCTTAAGTGTTTTAAATCGTTCATATCATTTAAATCTAATAATTTTTTATTATTAAGTAAGCCTTGATTATTAAATTGAACAATTAATACATTATTTTTTTTAATTTTTTGGGTTCCAAATTTTATTAAAGATTGATTTGTTTTTAACCTTTCAAAATAAAACCATTTATTATTGTCAAAATCACTTATGGATGATGGCGGACCAATAATATTATATAAATCATTTTTATTAGTCTTATTAATTTCAATTTGTTCAAATTTTGATTGTAATAGTTTAGATCCATGGTGATTTGACACTTTATTTCCTGAACAGTTAACTATAAAAATAAATATAATTATAAATATATATTTCATGAAACTTAATTTTATAAATATTTACAACAATTTAATCAAACTAACCAGAAATAAAAATCTTTACTATTCAAATAAACAAGACGTATTTTATGATAGAATGATAATTTTATTTTTTCATTTTAGTTTTTTATTAAAAGAATTTAAAGAGATTGAAGATAAAAAAAAACTTCAAGAATTTTTTGATTTCTTTATAAGACAAATCGAATTATCAATCAGAGAAATTGGATACGGTGATGCATCTATAAATAAAAAAATGAAAGATTATGTTAATTTGCTTTTTTCAATCATTGATAAGATTCACTATTGGAATGATAAAACAAAAATTGATAGAGTAAAGATTTTCAAATTATATATAAATGATTTTAAAAATTATGAATATTTTGAAGAATATTTTGATAAATATAGAGTTTTTCTTACAAAAAATACTTTAAATAATCTCTCAAAAGATATAATAAACCTTTAAATTATTATGGCTGTACCAAAAAGAAAAACAACAAAATCTAGATCGGGGAAGAGAAGATCTCATATTAGGCATAACTTAAAAAATATTGTTGAAGATAAAAAATCAGGTGAATATAGACTTTCTCATCATATGGACCTTAAAACAGGTTTTTATAAAGGCAGACAGGTTTTAGATCCTAAAGAATAGATTTAACAATATGATCAACCCAATTAGAATTGCAGTAGATGCAATGGGTGGTGAAAACTCACCATATAAAGTTATTAAAGCTTTAGAAATTCATAAAAAAACAAACAAAAATATATTTTATAATATTTATGGAAATAAAACTTTGATAGATCCTATTATAAATAAAACAAGTTTAAGTAAAACTGATTATAAAATTTTTCACACTCAAAATTTCATTAAAGATACTGACAGCCCGCTATCCGCAGCAAAGAAAGGTAAAGATACAAGCATGTGGCTTTCCATCGAAAGCATAAAGAATGGAGAGTCTGATGTTATAATATCAGCTGGAAACACTGGTGCTCTGTTTGTTATTGCAAAATTAAATTTAAAAATGATTGACAAAATTGATAAGCCAGCATTGTCAGCATTGTGGCCAAATAAGAATGGTATGAATATTGTTTTGGATTTAGGAGCAAATATTGAATGTAATGAGAAAAATTTAATTGATTTTAGTTTTATGGGATCCGCTCTTCATAAATCTCTTTTTGAGAATGAAGAACCTAAAGTTGCGCTTTTAAATATAGGATCCGAAGAATTAAAAGGAAACATCACAATAAAAAATACTTATCAAAGTTTAACAGAAAGTAAAAATTCACTTTTTAAATTTTGTGGATACATCGAAGGTAACCATATTATGGATGGAGATGTAAACGTAATTGTAACTGATGGTTTTACAGGAAATATTGCATTAAAAACTGCTGAAGGAACAGCCAATTTTATAACATCTGAATTAAAATCAGCATTAAGCTCTTCAATTTTAGGAAAACTATCTTCAATTTTAAATTATAAGAATTTATTGAAATTTAAAAAAAAATTAGACCCCAGGTTATATAATGGAGCTATATTATTAGGTTTAGATAAGCCTGTGATCAAAAGTCATGGATCTACCGATGAACTTGGTTTTGCTAACTCATTAAGTGTTTGTGAGAAAATAGTAAATGGTAATCTAATTCAAAAAATAAAAAAAAATATTGTATAAATGCGTATTAATCTTACGAAAAAAGATATTATAAATTCTCTTTACATGCAGTTAGGTTTTTCAAAAAAAATATGTGAGAGTATTTTAGAGGATTTATTTAATATTATTTTGCATGAACTTATAAAAAACAAAAAAGTAAAAATTTCAAAGTTGGGAACATTCTCAATCAGATATAAGAAAAGTAGAATTGGAAGAAATCCTAAAACTCTAAAAGAAACAATAATTAATGAGAGAAATGTTATTTTATTTAAACCATCAAAAGAATTAAAAAAATATATAAATGAATGAGAATAATAAAACCTACAAAACTATAGGTGATGTTGCAAAAATCCTAAACCTAGTAGACAAAAAAACAGGTAAGTTATCTACACATACTATAAGGTTTTGGGAAAAAGAATTTAAACAAGTTAAGCCAAATATTTTTTCTGGTCGAAGAAGATACTATGACATTAAAACAATCGAAATATTAAAAAAAATTCATTATTTATTAAAAAGTAAAGGGATGACCATTAATGGTGTAAAAAAATTACTCAATCAAGGCGATTCTGAACTTGACGAAAATTTTAATAAAACTATAAACAAAAAGATTATTAAAACAAAAATAAAAAAAATATCAAATATATTAAAAAAATTGCAAAATAATGGCTAAAAAAACACATGTTAAAGTAAGATTAGTTCCTGAGGCTAAACCAGATAGTCCATTTTTTTATTATGTAAAAAAACCCGCTGGAGGAGAAAAAGCTAAGGTAAAATTAAAAGCAAAAAAATATAATCCCTCAACTAGAAAACACGAAGTTTTTATAGAAAAAAAATTACCACCTCACAGTAAATAATTATTTTTTTTTAAAATTTCTTTTTTCAAAGTCAATATAAGACATAATCATATTTTTCCATATACGATTAGTTATCTTTGGATCGATTTTATTTTTTATTGATTTTTTTTTGATGTTTTTTAGAATTAGTGAAATTCTTTTTTTATCAACAATTTCATATTTGTAAGTTTTAAGTTTAAGAACGTTTTTGACTATGTTAGTTCTAATTTTTATTAAATAAATAAGCTTGTTATCAAGTAGATCTAATTTTTTTCTTAGGATATCTAATTTTTTTTTTTTATCAGGCGACATTTGATCAATTGGATTTATAAATAAATATTATATTTAAACAATTATGTATACCGAAATAAATACAAAATACAGAATATATATATCTAATTGGTTATTATTTATGTTTTTCATGGTTGCTATAATGATTGTTGTTGGGGGTTTAACAAGACTTACCGATTCCGGATTATCAATTACAGAATGGGAATTTTTTAAAGGATTTTTTCCGCCATTTAATAATGATACTTGGTTAGCATATTTTGAATCTTATAAACAAATACCTGAATTTAAACTTCAAAATTATTCAATGACTTTAAGTGAGTTTAAAGTGATATTTTGGTGGGAATGGGCACACAGATTTTTTGGTCGTCTGATTGGTTTGGCATTTCTCATACCATTAATTTTTTTTAGTCTCAAATTAGGTATAAAAAAACTTTTTAATTTCTATTTGATATTTCTTTTAATATGTTTTCAGGGTTTTTTAGGTTGGTACATGGTACAGAGTGGTCTTGTTAATAATATTGATGTTAGTCATTTTAGACTATCTATACATCTTTTATTTGCTTTTATAATTTTATCACTAATATTTTGGAATTATTTAAGTTTAGTAAATTTTAATAAAAATGATAAAAAAATTAAAAACTATATACCTGAATTTTTTTTAATTTTAATTTTCATACAAATTATTATTGGTGCATTTGTTTCTGGTATGGATGCGGGAAAAATATATAATACATGGCCATTAATGGGTAATTCATATTTTCCAGATGATAATAAATTTATTAGTTTGTTTAAATTATCAGCTTTTAGCGATCCATCATTAGTTCAATATTTCCATCGAAATTTAGCGTATTTAATATTTATTATATACTTGTTAATTTTATATATAACTTTCCAAAATAGATTTTTTTATTTATTTAAACCTGTAATTATTTTAGGTTTAATTATTTTTTTACAGATTATATTGGGCATTCTTACTGTTTTGTCTGGCGCTAGTATTTTAACTGCTTCTTTGCATCAATTTAGTTCAGTATTATTAATTACTTCATCTTTGTATTTTTTGTATAAAAATAAGTTTAGTTAATTATTTTTTTTCAATTACAAATAGTTCATTGTTGAAATATAACCCTTTATTTTTATTGACTATATCTTTTACTACTTTTTGGTAATATTTTTTTCTTTCAGCATTCATTATTTGCTCGTCTGATATTTGGTTTACATATACTGCTGCATTCCACGCTGAAAATATCAATGATGTAGCAATACCCCCGCTAATTTCATTTGGTAATGCTCTTAAAACATACTTAATAGTTTGTTTTTTATTAAATTTTAATTTTTTTAAAATTTCATTGTCAGTGTTATTTTTTATATATTTAATTATTGATGTATATAGCGAAGGAAATGGATTTTCTTTTGGCCATATTTTCTTAATAATCTTGTTTCCAGGATCATTTCCACAAGCATGAACTACCACCAATTTACCTTTCTTATCTAAAGATTTTATCATTGGACCAATAACATACTTTACTTTTTTCTCTGCAGATATTCTTGATCTATATGGTTGTGAGGCAATGATTAAGTCATAACTATTTTTTCCATTATTTTTTTTTGGAATAACATTTTTCAAGGAAAATTCTTGATCTTTTCTGTAAATTATAATTACAGATGGCTCTTTGTATGTGGGATTTCCATTTCTAGGATTTCTCTCTATTTGCCATTTTTTATTTAAAAATTCTTGATTTAATCTTCTTAATTGATTTGAAAAATCAAGTGATGAATTACCTTTAAGTTTAACTATTTTCCAATTCATTTTTTTTTGTTTACTTTTGTCATTCGATTTAAGTGCTGTTGACTCTACATAATTTAAATTTGAAATAACAAATACAGTATTTTTATGTTCGACAAACCGATCTGGAAGCTTTTCAAGTCCCAATCTAACATCTTCCATACTAATTTCTTTTGTGCTTACCAATAGGGGAATATGAGGCATTTTCTGATGACATTGTCTCATCACACTCATCAATAACGATCCATCACCCATACCTGCATCAAATATTTTTAATGCTGGAAACTTAGGTTTTAATTTTTGCACAATAGGTTTTAAAGCATCAGCAATCTTATTCTTTTCATTAGTCGTTGTAACAAAAAGCAAATATTTTTGCCTGTTATCAAAAAATCTAAAATTCTTTTTCATAAATGCTAGTACGTATTATTTATTTGCTGGATAATTGGTTGTTATGAATTTTTTTAACACATTTAATACTCGATCTGCTTCCTCTAATAGCATCATATGTCCACAATTATCAATTATATCTATTTGACTTCCTTCAATTAAATTAGCTAGTTTTTTCCCTTCTTTAACTGGACACATCTTATCGTCAGTAGCAAGTATAGAAAGGGTAGGAATTTTAATTTGTTTAGCAGCTTCAAAACCATTTTTGTAATTATCACATGCTCTAAAATCTACACCGAGGGTATTTTTTATTGTTCTGGTTTTAGCTAACATTGAACCAGTATTAATATGATATAGACCTGGCACAGGGTGGCCCCCAAAGTGACCAGCTGGTCCATGAGCCCAGTCCATCATTAATTCAACAGCTTTAGGATCGTTATTTTCTGCTAAAGACAATAATTCAGGGTTCATTGGAATTGCACCAGCGCCACCCATTAAACTTAAAGTTTTTATTTTATCAGGATTTCTTGCTGTACATTCAACAGTAACTAAACATCCTTGTGAATGACCAACTAATGAAGCTTCTTTATATCCAACTGCATCAATAACATCGCTTACCCAATCAGCCATATCCTCAATTGATTTTAAACTTTCTCCCCCTGACAATCCATGACCCGGCATATCTAATGCTAAAACACTGTATCCGTGAAAAGCAAAATATCTTGTTTGCAAAACCCATGTCATATGAGTCAGCCCACTACCATGCACAAATATTATTAATGGTTTATTCTTATCGAAAGGTCTACCTCCCGTAGAAGCATAAACCTCGTTATTATTTACCTGAAACTTCATTGATTGGATACGAGTCTAGGTTTCCTAGCAGCTCTAAATCCATTTTCAAAGTCATTTTTAATATCATCAATATCTTCAATACCGACTGATAATCTGATCATATCATGAGATAAACCCGCAAATTTTAATGTAGCTTCATCCATTTGAGAATGTGTTGCTGATGCTGGATGAATTACCAATGTTCGTGTATCTCCAACATTTGCTAAATGAGAAGCAAGTTTAACGTTATTAATAAATGCTTCACCTGCAGCTTTCCCTCCCTTAATACCAAATGCTATCATTGATCCTTTGCCATTTGGTAATAATTTGCTTGCTAAATCATGATCAGGATGATCTGGTACACTCGGATGTGAAACCCAGGCAACACTTTCGTGACCTAATAAATACTCGACCATTTTTTCAGCATTCTCGCAATGTTTTTTCATTCTGACAGAAAGTGTCTCTATACCTTGTAACACATTCCATGCATTTTGAGGGCTTAGACAAGGACCAAAATCTCTCATACCTTCTGCCCTTGCTTTCATTGTAAAAGCTGTTGGTCCAAATTCTTCAGCAAAAGATAATCCATGATAACCCTCATAAGGTTGAGTCATTGTTGGGAATTTATCATTTTGCATCCAGTCAAACTTACCACCTTCAACAATTATACCAGCCATTGAAGATCCATGACCTGCCATCCATTTAGTAAGTGAATGAACTACAATATCAGCTCCGTGCTCTATAGGTTTACATAAATAAGGTGTTTGATAAGTTGCATCTACCATTAAAGGAATACCAGCGTCGTGAGCTATTTTAGCAATCTCAGGCATATTCATTATTTCATTGCCTGGATTACCTACAAGTTCGCCAAAAATACCTTTTGTATTTTTTTGAATTGCTTTTTTAAATCCCTCTGTATCTCTTGGTTTTACAAAAGTTGTTTTAATACCAAATTTTGGAAGTGTTAGTCTAAATAGATTTACAGTTCCACCATAAAGTTGGGATGATACAACCAAATGATCTCCTGCTTCGCAAAGTGTCATTACTGCAAGAAATATTGCACTCATGCCTGACGAAGTAGCAAGGGCTGCCGTTCCACCTTCTAATGAAGCAACTCTTTCCTCTAAAACTGCAACTGTTGGATTTGATATCCTACTATAAATATGTCCACCTCTTTCTAAATTAAATAATGCTGCTGCATGATCTACATCATCAAATAGATATGAAGTTGTTTGGTATATTGGTACCTGTCTTGAACCAGCATTTTTGTGAGGTTGATAACCCGCATGTAAACTAAGGGTATCGAATTTATATGTTTTAGGATCCATTCCTTTTTTGTCTGACATTTAGTTGCTCCTATTTTAATTTTAAGAATTTATTATAAACTAATATTATCGCTTATTAATAGCTTATTTATTAGTTAAAACTATCAAAAATAACTTATGTTCTAACCGTATATCGTTTGACAATATATCGATTTATAAGTATTAATCCCGCAATTATGACTAAATTTCTTAAAAAAGACGACCTAAATAGTAAATGGTTTGAAATTGACGCAACTGGAGCTGTGGTAGGAAGACTAGCAACCGTTGTATCAAAAATCCTTAGAGGAAAAAATAAAGCAACATTTACTCCTCATATGGATAGTGGAGATTTTGTTGTTGTTAAAAACGTAGATCAATTAAAATTTACAGGAAATAAATTTTCAAATAAAAAATATTATAGACATACAGGTCATCCTGGTGGAATTAAAGAGACAACACCTGAAATATTACAATCCTCAAAACCAGGTGAAGTTTTAAAGATGGCTGTAAAAAGAATGTTGCCTGGTGGTCCTTTAGCTAAAAAACAACTAACTAAACTAAAGGTTTATTCAGGATCGGATCATCCTCATTCAGCACAAAACCCTGAAGTAATAGAGATTGGAAAACTTAATTCAAAAAATATAGTAAGAAATTAAAATGGAAACAAATCAATCTACATCTTCAAAACTAAAATTAGATTTTAAAGATGCAAAATATGCAACAGGTAGAAGAAAGACTTCAATTGCAAAAGTTTGGTTAAAAAAGGGGACTGGAAAAATTTATGTTAACGGTAAAAATTTAGATGATTATTTCACAAGAGCAACTCATAAAATGCAAATACTAAGACCTTTTGAAATTATCAATCAATCTACAGAATACGATGTTAGATCTCAAGTTGTTGGTGGTGGACACACAGGACAAGCTGGAGCATTAGTACATGGTATATCAAGAGCACTATTACAATTTGACGAAAATCTAAAACCAACACTTAGAAAAGAAAAACTTACTACGAGAGATTCTAGATCAGTTGAGAGAAAAAAACCTGGTCGTGCAAAAGCTAGAAGAAGTTATCAATTCTCTAAAAGATAATATCATTTTATTAAACAACTGTTATATTACAATATGTCTAAGATTAATGCATTAGTTGCTGGAGCTACTGGATACATAGGTATTCAATTGGTCAAATTATTAACTAAACATAAAAGAGTTAAAATTAAATATCTTTGTGGTGATACCTCTGTAGGTAAGAAAATTAGCTTTTATGATAAA
>CACGOO010000019.1 GCA_902574685.1 uncultured Pelagibacteraceae bacterium
ATCAAAGATATCAAAAATTTAGATCTTGCAGGCTCTAATGATATATCTTTCTTTAATGCAGCTAAATATTTAGATTTATTAAAAAATTCTAAAGTCAAATATTTAATTGCAAATAAGAAACATGAAAAAATTATAAGTAAATATTGCTATCCAATATTTGTAGATAATGTTTTAAAATCTGTAGCTAAAGTTACTAATTTATTTTATCCAACATCGCTTGATGATATCGTAGATTTTTCGTTATCTAGTCCATCAAAAAATAAATATATTAAAGTCAAATTTGGTCAAAATGTTCTTTTAGGAAAAAATGTTAAAATTAACAAAAATACTATTATCGGTCATAACACGATAATTGAAAGCAATGTTCAAATAGGATCAGACTGTAAGATCGGAAATAATATTATAATAAAAAATACAGTTATTGGAAATAATGTTAGAATATTAGATGGGTCTATAATTGGAAAAAAAGGCTTCGGTTTTTTTCCCGATAAAGAAAAAAATTATCGTTATCCTCATATAGGTATTGTTATGATTGAGGATAATGTCGAAATTGGATCAAATAATACTATAGATAGAGGTTCGGTATCCAATACTGTTATAGGTAAAAATACATTTTTAGATAATCAAGTTCATATTGCGCACAACGTTAATATTGGAAAAAACTGCATAATTACAGCCCAAGTTGGTTTTGCAGGAAGTTCAAAAATAGGAAACCAAGTAAATATAGGAGGACAAGCGGGAATATCTGGACATTTAACAATTGGAAATAATGTTCAAATTGGTGGAGGTAGTGGGGTAATAAAAAATATTCCGGACAATACTAAAGTAATGGGGTATCCTGCCCGAGATATTAGAAGTTTTTTAAAAAATAATAGTTAGATGAAAGAAAAATTATCAAAAGAAGAAATTCAGAGTTTGTTACCCCATAGGGAACCAATGTTGTTAGTCGATGAATTAATAAATATAAAAAAACTTAAATCAGCAACTGCCATTGTAAATGTTAGAAAAAATAGCTTTTACGTACAAGGACATTTTCCTGGTGAACCAGTTATGCCGGGAGTTTTAATTGTTGAAGCATTTGGACAAGCTGCAGCTGCCTTAACTGCTGCTGGTATAGATAAATCTACTTATGAAAATAAATTAGTTTTTTTGATGACTGTAGAGAAAGCTCGATTTAGAAATCCTGTAATACCAGATTGCAAATTAGAATTAAATATTGAAGCTATCAGATCTCATGGAAGAGTATGGAAATATAAAGGAAATGCTGTCGTTGATGGAAAAAAAATGGCAGATGCGCAGTGGGCAGCAACAATAGTAGATAGAAAGAAATAATCAGTAGTAATTCTTGATAAGCATTTAAAATATAATTTGTTATCTATTAATAGTGATACATCCTACATCAATAATCGATAGTAAATCAAAGATTTCTGAAAGTGTTGATATTGGACCGTATTGTATAATTGGTCCAGATGTAGAAATTGGATCAAATTGTATACTACATTCACATGTAAGCATTAAAGGAAATACTAAAATAGGAACTAATAATGAAATTTTTCCTTATGTCTCTATTGGAACACCGCCACAAGATTTAAAATATAAAGGGGAAAAAAACTCAATTATTATAGGTGATAATAATAAACTTAGGGAGTATGTGAATATCAATCCTGGAACTTCTCAAGGTGGGACAGTTACAAAACTAGGAAATAATAATTTATTAATGGTTTATTGTCATGTTGCTCATGATTGTAATCTTGGAAATGATATTGTCCTAGCAAATAATGTTCAAGTTGGTGGCCATGTGAAAATTGAAGATAATGCTATAGTTGGAGGTAGTTGCGCTATTCATCAATTTTCTAGAATAGGACATTTGTCAATGGTTGGAGGAATGACTGGTGTTTTAAGTGACGTAATTCCTTTTGGCCTATCATTAGGAAATAGAAATAATTTAGTCGGGCTTAATCTTATTGGACTAAGAAGAGCAAAAATACTAAATGAAGATATTAAAATATTACAAAAATTTTATGATTTAGTTTTTAGTGATCAAAATTTTAGATCAAATTTAGAAAATCTAGATATAGATATGAAGGAAAATAAATATGTTAAAAAAGTTGTTAACTTTATAAATTCAGATAAAACGACCAATATCTCTTCCAGAAAATATAAAATGATCGGTCTATTTTTAGGGGAAAAAAAACTTCCATTAGAAATTTTAAAGAGTCTAAAGAAAAAAAAAATTAATTATTTTATAATTGATTTATCAAAAAATAATAAATTCAAAAAATATAAAAATAGTCACTTTATTAATATTGGAAAATTTGGTGAAATTTTAGAATTAATTAAATCAAAAAAATGTAAAAAAGTTTTATTTGCTGGGAATATTATTAAACCCAGGATATCAAAACTAAAATTGGATCTTAAGGGTATATATTACATTTCAAGAATTATAAAGGCATCAAAATTAGGTGATGCAGCTATATTAAAAGAATTGATTAAAATATTATCTGAAAACAAAATAAAAGTTATTAAATTAAACACATATAATCCCGAATTAACTTTAACAAAAGGATGTTATACAAAAGCTAAACCTACTATCACTGATAAGTTAACAATTAAAAAAGGTATCAAAATATTAAATAATTCAAATTCATTTAATCATGTTCAGGCATTAGTAATCAATAATAGGAATATTGTTTCTTTAGAAAAAAGGAAAGGAACAAAGGATATGTTAAAATCTATTAGAAATAATAATCTAATGAATAAACTATTATTAAAAATGCCCAAATCTAAGCAGGACTTGCGTGTTGATTTGCCAACTATTGGTCTTGATACACTAAAAGATTGTAAAAAAGCAAATATTAAAGGAGTTGTTGTTAAAGCAGGTCAAAATATATTTTTAGATAAACACGAAGGAATTAAATTTGCTAATAAAAATAATATTTTTGTCATAGCTAAATGAAAAAGATTTTTATTTTAACAGGTGAGCCATCGGGTGATAAATTAGCCTCCGAAGTTATTAAAGAGCTAAAAAAGACAAAAGCAAACATTGAATATCTTTCCGTTGGTGGACAATATTTGAATTCTATAGGAATTAAGTCAATATTTGATCAAAAAGAAATTACTTATATAGCTTTTACAGATATTCTTTTAAATATTTTTAAGATAAAAAAAAAAATTAATGAAACAGTAAAAAAAATTTTAGAGTTTAATCCTGATATTTTATTTAGCGTTGATAGTCCTGATTTTACTCTTCGTGTTTCAAAAATAATTAAATTTAAAAAACCAAATATTAAAACTATTCATTTTATTGCACCTAAAGTTTGGGCATGGCGAGAAGGTAGAGTTAAAAAAATGAAAAGTTTCTTAGATCATATTCTTTTATTATTTGATTTTGAGAAGAAATATTTTGATAAGGAAAAACTAAAAAATACATTTGTTGGTCACCCAATATTAGATGATACAAATCATAAAAAGATTGAAATTAATGAGTTATTAAAGGGAAAAATTATTTCAATTTTTCCTGGTAGTAGACTGTCTGAATTGAAATTACATTTGCCTATACTGATTGAATTTATTAAAAAAATGAATAAAGAAAAAATTAATTATAATTATGTTTTTCATGCAACTGAAAATTCTAAAATCTATTTATCACAAATCTTAAAAAAAAATAATTTGGGAAACATTAATATTATTTCAAATGAAAATATAAAAATTGCAACAATTAAAAAATCTATTTTTGCAATTGTTAAATCTGGAACAGTTTCACTTGAAGTTTGTAAACACGGTGTACCATCAATAATAATTTATAAAATGAATTTTATAAATTTTTTTATAGCTAAATTATTTTTAAAAATAAAATTTGTAAACATGATAAATATTATTAACAATAAAGAAATTATACCTGAACTTTTACAAAATGAATGTAACTCATATGAAATATATAAAACTGTTAATTATTTATTAAAAAAACCTGAACTTATAAATGAACAATTAAAACAAGTTAATAAAACTATCAGTGAATTAAAATCTGTTACTTCATCTAGTAACGAAGCTTCTAATGTTTTATTATCTTATTTGAGATAATCTTTTTAAAACTTCTTCTTTTCCGAGAGAACACAATATATCAAATATACCCGGTCCAAACTTTGATCCTGTAAGACATATTCTTAGTGGCTGACCCACTCCTTTAAAATTTGTATTATTATTTTTTATTAGCTTATCAATTATTGGTTGTAGTGTTTCTCTAGAAAAATCTGAAAGTTTATTTATATCATCACTAAAAAATTTAATAATTTTAATAGCAGTTTCGTCTATAAGTTTTTTATCTTCTCTATTAATTTGAATTTTATCATTTATTAAAAACTTTGAATTTTCGTAAATATCCTCTAAGGTTTTTGCTTTATTTTTTAAAAAATGTAATGATTTTTTTATTTTTTTTTCAGCTGCATCAGGAATCTTTTCTTTAAAAGTCTCGCAGTAAGTTTTTAAAAAACTAAATAAATCGTTTTCATCAATATTTTTAATATAGTGTTCATTTATTGAATAAATCCTATTAATATCTAATTTTGATGGAGATTTACCAATACCCTCTAGATTGAAGTATTTGATACTTTCATCTAAGTTAAAAATTTCTTTATCTTTGTATGACCATCCCAATCTAAGAAGATAATTTCTTAGAGCATTAGGCATTATTCCAATTTTAGAATAATCATCTAATGTTGATGCATTATCTCTTTTTGACAGTTTTTTTCCTTCAGCAGTATGAATTAGTGGTATGTGAGCAAAAGATGGTATTTTCCAATTCATAGCTTCATGAATTTGTATTTGTTTGAATGTATTTATTTTATGATCATCGCCTCTAATTATATGCGTCATGCCCATTAAATGATCATCTACCGATGCTGACAAATTATATGTTGGTGATCCATCGGCTCTTAATATAACAAAGTCTTCAATAGTATTATTTTCTATTTCTATATTTCCCTGAACTAAATCTTTTAAGATAGATTTCCCTTCAATTTTACTTTTAAACCTAATTACAGGATCAATATCTTTTGGAGCATCGGAATCACTCTTGTTTCTCCACTTTCTATTGTAAATATATGGTATTTTTTTTTGTTTTGCTCTTTTTTTTTGTTCTTCAATTTCATTGCTAGAACAATAACATTTATAAGCTAAACCTTTTTCTAATAATTCATTAGCTACATTTACGTGATCATCCATTTTCTTTGATTGAATGTATTCACTATCTTCATAATTAATTCCTATCCATTTTAATGAATTTATTATTTGATTTTTAAATTTATCTTTTGACCTTTCTTTATCAGTATCCTCTATTCTTAAATAAAATTTACCACCTTTATTTTTTGAATATAACCAATTGAATAATGCTGTTCTTACTCCTCCAATGTGCAAAGGTCCAGTTGGTGATGGAGCAAATCTAGTTGCTACTTTTTTCATCAGATTTATTTAGACTATTTTAGGAAAAGTTTCTATATAAAGATACCAGAATTCCTTGAACTTTTACTCTATCAGGACCAAATATTTTCGTCTCGTAATTGCGATTAGCGCTTTCTAAAGCTACAGTTTTACCTTTTCTTCTAATTCTTTTTAACATTGCCTCATGATCATCAATTAAAGCAACTACAATTTTACCATTTTCTGCAGTATCAGCTTTTCTCACAATTACTGTATCACCATCATTTATTCCAGCCTCAATCATGGAGTCTCCTTGCACCTTAAGTCCAAAAAATTCTCCATTCTTCTCAATATTTGAGGGCAAAGGTATTCTAGCGACTTCGTTTTGGATTGCTTCAACAGGTGTACCTGCAGCAATCTTTCCTAAAACAGAGATTTCATTTTCATCAGAATTATTTCTATTTAAACTTTCATCAAGTCCACCTTTAATTACACTTGGTGAAAAGCTATTGTAAATATCGTTTGCTGAAGCTGTTTCAGGAAGTTTAATAACTTCTAATGCTCTTGCTTTATGAGCTAATCTTTTAATAAAGCCTCTCTCTTCTAAGGCACTTATCAATCTATGAATTCCAGATTTTGACTTTAAATTAAGTGATTCTTTCATTTCTTCGTAAGAAGGAGACACGCCACTAGATCTCAACTTCTTGTTGATAAATAAAAGCAGGTTTTTTTGTTTTTTAGTTAACATAGAACAAATTGTGTACATCAATGTTCTATAAAAGTTCTTTCATATAAACAATAGTTAAAATGTTAATAAATTCAACACTTTTTTCATAAAATAGAAAAAATATTATTATTTTTTAAATTTTTTAAAATTGATTCACCAATTAAAAATGTTTTTATTTTAGTCTCTGAAACTATTTTTAAAACATCTTCTTTGTTCTTTATTCCGCTCTCTGAAATTAATGGTCCTCGATGATTAATTAAAATATTATGAATATCATAGGTTGTATTTATATCTGTTTTAAGTGTTTTTAAATTTCTGTTGTTTATACCTATTAATGCATTTTTATACTTTAAAGATTGTTTGGCCTCTTCAACAGTGTGAACTTCAACAATAACAGACATTTCAAGTTTCTCAGCTTCTTCATATAATTCATCTGCAGTTTTTTCATCAACACCAGCTAAAATTATTAAAATAGCATCAGCACCATAACTACGTGAAAGATAAACTTGAAATTTATCAACAAAAAAATCTTTACATAAAATAGGTAAATTTATTTTTTGTTTAATTTTATTAATATGAATTAAATTTCCTAAAAAAAAATCTTCTTCAGTTAAAACTGATAAGCAGGTAGCATTATTTTTTAAATATATATCAGCAATTTCAACAGGATTATAATTTTCAATAATTATACCAGCTGATGGACTGGCTTTTTTAATCTCAGCAATAATAGAAATTTTGTCATGATTTATATTATTTAGTATTTTCTCTTTAAAATTTACATAATTTTTTAGTTTTGAAATTTTGTCATTAAGTGAACTTATTGATATATCTTTTTTTAAGATTTGAATTTTATTTTTTTTTTTATTAATTATTTTCTCTAATATATTTTCAGGCATTTCTTAAGTTTTCTAAATGTAAATATGTTTTTCCTGATAACAAATGATCTCTTACTTTTTCATAGGCATGTTTAAAATTATCTTCTCTTTCTGATATAATTAAGCCAGCTGCAGCATTCAATGATACTGCTTTAGAAAAGTCGTCATCATTACCTTTAAATATATCTATAATTTTTTCAGAATTAAATTTTGCATCATTTCCAACTATCTTATCGAAACCTTCAGCATTTACATTCAATTCTTTAGGGTCAATGATTATTTCATTAATTTCTCCATTTCTTAATTGTTTAACGATAGTTTTATCGTATGGTGATATTTCATCTAAACCATCATTGCTATTAACAATCCAAGCAAATTTTATTTTTAAGTCTTTCAAGGCATCAGCAAATATATCAAGTAGTTTTTTCTCAAAAACTCCTACAACTTGTCTTTCAACATTAGCTGGACTACTCAAAGGACCAATCATATTAAAAATTGTTCTCTTCCCAATTTTTTTTCTTATTGGACCAACATATCTCATTGCTTTATGATAATTTGGAGCAAACATAAATCCAAAATGATTTTTTTTAATTTGACTTTCAATATCTTTAGGCTTCAAGTTGATATTTATATTTAATGCTTCCAAAACATCTGCAGACCCACATTTTGATGAAACTGCTTTATTACCATGTTTTGCTACATTAATGCCCATACTTGAAAGTAATAATGCGGAAGCAGTAGATATATTTAGTGTATCCTTGCCATCACCGCCTGTTCCACAAGTATCTATGCAGTCATCTACATTAACTTTTTCCGCTTTATTTCTAAGCACTGAGACACCGCCTGCTATTTCTGTTGAAACTTCACCCTTTTTAGAGAGCAGCGTTAAAAAATTATAAATTTCATTATCATTAGCTTTTCCATTCATCAAAATTTCAAAAGCATCAATACTTTCCTGTAATGTTAAATTTTCACTTAATTCGAGTTTTTTTAAATATTTTTCCATTTATTTAATAAAATTTTTTAAAATTTTTAAACCATCTTTAGTCTTTATACTTTCAGGGTGAAATTGTACTCCATGAACATCATAAATTCTATGTTTAACACCCATAATTATTCCATCTAAAGTCATGGCTGTAATTTCTAAATCTTTAGAGAGTGTTTTCTTATCGATTATTAAACTATGGTACCTAGTTGCCTCAAATATTTTTGGTATTCCTTTTAAAATCCCTTTATTTTTTGAAATGATTTTACTTGTTTTTCCATGAACCAATTCTTTAGCTTGAATAATTTTACATCCAAATATTTGACCTATAATTTGATGACCCAAACAAACTCCAAGTATTGGAATTTTATTGTACAATTCATTTACTATTGATAGACAGTTTCCAGCTTGATCAGGATTACCTGGACCAGGTGATATCACAATTTTATTATATTTTCTCTTTAATATTTCTTTTGTATTTATTTTATCATTTCTTACTACGTCTACATTTTGACAAAACTTAGATATGTAATGATACAAATTAAATGTAAAACTATCATAGTTATCAATTAAAATTATTTTCATAATTACTCAATTGCTTTTAATAGAGCCTTTGCTTTATTAACTGTTTCAAGATATTCATTTTGTGGTTTGCTATCTGCAACTATTCCAGCACCAGATTGCACATAAAATTTCTTATTTTTAGCTACTGCAGTTCTAAGTGCAATACATGTATCAAATTCTCCATTTGCTGAAAAATAGCCAATTCCGCCGGCATAAACTTTTCTTTTAGTTGTTTCTAGCTCATCTATTATCTCCATTGCTCTAATTTTTGGAGCTCCAGATACCGTTCCTGCTGGAAATCCAGACAACATAGTTTCAAATTTTGAGTATTTATTATTAAATGCTCCTTCAACATTCGATACAATATGCATGACATGAGAGTATCTTTCTATTGAAAAACTTTCAGTAACTTTTACAGTATTAATCTTTGATACTTTTCCAGTGTCGTTTCTTCCTAAATCAAGAAGCATTAAATGTTCGGACAGCTCTTTTTTGTCATTCAATAAATCTTTTTCAAAAAATAAATCTTGTATCTTATTTTTTCCCCTTGGTCTTGTGCCAGCAATCGGTCTAATTGTGACTTTGTTATTTCTTAACCTAACAAGTATTTCTGGACTTGCGCCAATAATCTGAAAATCTTTAAAATT
>CACGOO010000020.1 GCA_902574685.1 uncultured Pelagibacteraceae bacterium
AAAAACTGTTCATCTTTTGAGGTCAAAACCTGTTGCAATTAATTAATTTTTTTTTTAATTTAAATTAAATGACTTCAACAAATAAATTGCTCTTAGAGGCTAAAGGTATCACAAAGTATTTTGGAACAATAACTGCTTTAGAAAATGTAAATTTAAAAGTGCACGAAGGTGAATGTTTAGGTGTAGTGGGAGATAATGGTGCAGGCAAATCTACACTAATGAAAGTTTTATCTGGTTTATACAAACCAAGTGCAGGTGCTTTATTTTTTGAGGGCAAAGAACATGTGTTAGATAGCCCAAAAGACTCTCAAAATTTAGGCTTAGAAATGGTTTATCAAGATCTTGCATTGGCAGGTAATTTACCCATTGGAGAAAATATATTCTTAGGAAGAGAGCCTACAAAAAATATTGGCTTCTTAAAATTTCTAGATTTTAAAAAAATTCAAGAAATGACAAGCGCACACTTAGAGAAACTAAAAATAAATGTTAAAAGTGCTGATCAGAAAGTAGAGGAATTATCTGGAGGACAAAGACAAGCGGTTGCAATAGCTAGGTCAACAGCATTTAATGCTAAAGTTGTTATAATGGATGAACCAACTGCTGCTTTAGCAATAAAAGAAGTTGGAAAAGTATTAGACTTAATTAACAAATTAAAAAGTACTGGCGTAGGTGTTATAGTAATAAGTCATAGAATGGATGATATTTTTACTGTTTGCGACCGAGTAATGGCACTTTTTCAAGGAACAAACTTTGCTGAGTCTCAATTAGATAAAACTTCAAGAGATGAAGTCATTGGTTGGATTATGGGAAAAAAATAAAATGGACGATAAGGAAAAAAAACAAGATAGCTTATACGTAAAACTTATTCCATATTTTGAAAAATATGGGATTTTACTATTATTAGTTATCATGATCTTGGTAATGCATATTTTGCAACCAGATGTCTTCTTGTCATGGAGAAATGTAACAAACGTATTCAAACAAATATCTTGGCAATCAATGTTAGCTTTAGGTGTTTTTATGGTGATTGTGACTGCGGGTATAGATCTATCAGTTGGCTCAATAATGATGCTTTCATTGATGATTTTAGCAATAGTGGCTAAAGCTGGAGCACCTTGGTTTATAGTTGTTCTAGTACCTTTATTTGCTGGATTTTTATGCGGGTTGATAAATGGTTTGGGGATAACACTTTTAAGAATGCCTCATCCTTTTATAATGACTTTAGGAACTCTATATATTTTTAGAGGAACTGGAAACTTAATATCAGGCGGAACACCCATAAGTGGATTTACCGATGAAGTTAGGTACTTAGGTCATGGTAGAATAGATCTTACTTGGTTAGGATTAGAGAAATCTCAATATCTCCCTGTAAGCTTAGTTTTAATCGCGGTTGTATATTTTGTTTTTTGGGTTTTCTTGAATCATAGTCGAACAGGAAAGTGGATTTATGCAATTGGTGGAAACCCAAGCGCAGCAAGAGCTTCAGGAATTAATGTTAATAAAATTTTAATAATTGTTTATTCACTTTGTGGATTTTTATCAGGTATTGGAGCATTAATTTTAGCAGGAAGAACAGACTCTGGTTATCCTAATGCAGGATTACAATCTGAATTGGATGCTATCGCAGCATGTATAATTGGTGGAGCTAGTTTCTTTGGTGGTAGAGGAACTGTTCTTGGAGTTTTTGCTGGAGTAATGATTATGGGAATTTTAAGAAATGGACTTAATTTGATGGATGTAAGTTCTTTCTGGCAACAAGTATTGATTGGCTCGATCATTGTATTAGCAGTTTACGTGGATGTTTTAAGAAGAGATTTCGGCACGAGGAAATAAACACGTCAAAGTTGAATAGATGCTATCATAAGAGACCCTGTAAACAGTTGAATTTTTTTTAAAAATTTTATTAAATTAAACTTTAATAATTATTAAAGGGGAAATTTATGAGAGAACTATCAAGAAAAATTGTTGTTTTAGTATCAGCAATTTTTTTATCGATAAGCATGATTTCAGCTTCTTTTGCTGATGGTCATGGTAAAAAAATCTTGTTCAGTATTAAAGGTCCTGGGTCTGGAAATCCTTTCTGGGCTTCTGTTACAAAAGGTGCTGAAGAAGAAGCTAAAAAATTAGGTGTTAAGTTAATCTTGGTTGCGCCACCTCAAGAAGGTGATGTTCAAGCACAAATTAACCAAGTTGAAGACCAACTTGCTAAAGGTGTTGATGCTTTAGCTCTTGCACCAGGAGATCCAAATGCATTCGCTCCAATTGTAGATGACGCTATCAAAAGTGGTGTTCCAGTTGTATTTGTAGATACAAAAGGGATCAATGAAGGTGTTACTTTTATTGGAACTAACAATATGAATGGAGCAGAATTAGCTGCTAAATTCATTTGTGACAAAACTCCAAAAGGTTCAGATGTTGCAATTTTGACTGGAATAGAGTCTCAATCAACAGCTTTACTAAGAAGAGACGGTGCAATTAAAGGATTTAAAAATTGTGGTTTAAATATAGTTGCTACACAAACAGCCGAGTGGGATACTGCAAAAGGTAGATCAGTTACTGAGTCTATTATTTTGAAAAATCCTAACATCAAAGCAATATTTGCTTCAAATGACAATATGGGCTTAGGTGCTATGCAAGCTCTTAAAGATGCAGATATGAATGATGTTGTTGTTGTTGGTTTTGATGCAACTCCAGATGCTGCTACAAGTATCTTAAAAGGTGAAATGACTGCAACTATTGCTCAGTTCTCATATAACATGGGTGCTTACGGTGTTAAATATGCACTTGAGCTAGCTAATGGTGGAAGTATTGATCCAAACATTGATACTGGAACACAATTAGTAACAAAAGAAAACGCTAACGATTTTAAATAATCATTAGTTTATAACATTTAAAAAAGGGTGGAGTTTTATTCCACCCTTTTTTTTTATTTATTTTAAAGAGTGATTACTTGATCAGGTGGATTTGATCCAAGTGCAGTATATAATTGTGGAAAGCATCCGGCCACCACACCATCAACCAAACCTTTTGCTTTAACATCTCCACTTCCGCATTGTTCTAAAGTTCCATCAGCAAAACCTCGTCTAACAGCGCAGGCATCACATACCATCAACAGCATTTTCTTCTCATTAGCAATTTTTGCTAATCTTTCACCGATGGGATCTCCTTTTTTTAAACAAAAAAGGTTATCATCAAAAAAAAACATTCCAGCAACATCAACTACGTGAGAGTTTTTTTCCAGTTGTGGCAATATCATTGTAGCAAGTTGGAAAGTACTAGCCATACTTGTTTTAAATACATAAGCAATTTTCATATTTTCTCCTAATTTTTATATATTATTTGTTATGTTATAACATAACATTTTAAATTCAATGAATAAATAAGTACAAAGAAAATATTTTCAGAATTTTTGATAAAAAAAATTATGTAAATTAATTAATTCAAGTAATGTTAGAAATCTTAAAAAGAATATAATATACTTATAAAATGTTAATAAATATTAATCCAGTTTTAAGCCCTGAATTACTTTTTAATTTAAGATCCATGGGTCACGGCGAGAAAATTATTCTTGCTGATGCTAATTTTCCCGCAAATTCTATGAATAAAAACGTAATTCGATTGGATGGGGTAGACATTAAAAGTGCAGCAAATGCAATTTTATCTGTTTTTCCATTAGATAGTTTTACCGTATTACAAGGGGGCTCACCTGCACTTAGAATGGAAGTAGATGATAAACCAGACGAACTAACTGAAACTCATAAAGAATTTATTGAAGCAGTAAAAAATAATTCTGGTCCACAATGGAAAGTTGGATCAATTTCAAGACAAAATTTTTATGAAGA
Organism: uncultured Pelagibacteraceae bacterium; assembly: GCA_902574685.1. GTDB lineage: Bacteria > Pseudomonadota > Alphaproteobacteria > Pelagibacterales > Pelagibacteraceae > Pelagibacter. Next base: position 3,843 of record CACGOO010000020.1, read on the forward strand.
AGCAAAAAAAGCATATTGTATTGTAACCACTACAGATGCTCGACCTTTTGGATGTTTTATTATTACTAAAGGAGTTATTCTTCCTGACGGTAAAGTCTGGTCTTAATTAAATGAAATCTATATGTGTATTTGGAGTATTTGTTGCAGACTTATGTTTTATTGGTGAAAAAATTCCTGAAGTGGGGCAAACTATTTTAGGAACAAAACACTTAATAGGACCTGGTGGAAAAGGATCTAACCAAGCCATTGCTGCAGCAAGACTTGGCGGAAACATAAGTTTTATTACAAAAATAGGTGATGATAATAATGCTGAAATGGCACTAAATTTATATAAATCCTCTGGAGTAAATACCGATTATATTATTAAAGACAAAAATCACTCAACTGGTGTTGCTGGTATTATGATTAATACTAATACAGGTGATAATGCAATAAACATCATACCAGGCGCTGCTGGCACTTTAAATAGTTCTGATATAGATAATAATTTAAAAGCAATCGAGAAGTCAGATATATTCTTAACACAATTAGAAACACCATTTGATGTTACTAGTTATGCTTTACAAAAAGCTAAAGATACTGGATCAATTACTATTTTAAATCCAGCCCCGGCTTCAAAAATATCTGAGAATGATTTTAAAAACATAGACTATTTTACACCAAATGAAACTGAGGCTAGTTTTTATTTAGAAAAGAAAATAGAAACAAAATCTGAAATAGAAAATGCAGCTAAAGAATTTTTAAAAAAAGGAGTAAAAAATATTCTAATAACTCTAGGTTCTAAAGGAGTTTATTTTTCAAATGGAACTGAAAGCCATTTTGTAGATGCTCATAAATTAAAAGACGATGTAAAAGATACTACTGGAGCAGGAGATGCATTTAATGGGGCTTTTAGTGTGGCATTAGCTAAATCATTAAAAATTGTTGATGCATTAGAATTTTCTAATAAAGTTGCTGGTATTTCTACAACTAAAGAAGGGGCTGCAAATTCAATGCCAACATATGAAGAGGTCGAGGTTTACTAAATATGAAATATTACGCTGATAATAAAAGATATTCAGAGATGTTATACAGAACCTGCGGTGATAGTGGAGTTAAATTACCACTAATAAGCCTTGGGCTTTGGCATAACTTTGGAGGCAAAGTTCCGCTTTCTAATATTAAAAAAATATTATTTTATGCTTTTGATAGAGGTATTACTCATTTTGATTTGGCAAATAATTATGGCCCACCCTACGGTAGTACAGAAAGTAATTTTGGAAAAATTATAAGTAAAGATTTGAAAAAATATAGAGACGAACTCATTATATCATCAAAAGCTGGTTATGATATGTGGGAAGGACCTTATGGAGAATGGGGATCAAAAAAACATATTATCGCAAGTTGCGATCAAAGTTTAAAAAGAATGAAAGTTGATTACTTTGATATATTTTATTCACATAGATTTGATCCAAAAACACCTTTAGAAGAGACGGCAGATGCCCTAGAAAGTATTTATAAATCAGGAAAAGCTTTATATGTTGGTATATCATCTTATTCTTCTAAAAAGACGAATCAAATTTACAAAATTTTAAAATCAAGAAATATTAAGTTGTTTATTCATCAGCCTTCATATTCGTTAATAAATAGATGGATTGAAAAAGATTTAACTAAAACAATAAGAAAACTTAAAATTGGATGTATTGCTTTTTCTCCACTAGCTCAAGGAATGCTATCAGATAAATATTTAAAAAAGATACCTAAAGTTTCAAGAGCAAGTGACATCACATCATACTTAGATAAATCTTTAATAACAAAAAAAAACTTAAAGATAGTTTCGGATTTAAATAAGATTGCAGTTAAAAGAGGACAATCTTTATCTCAGATGGCAATTTCTTGGGTTTTATCAAATAATTATGTAACTTCTGCTCTAATAGGAGTTAGAAATATTAATCAGTTAAAAGAAAATTTGCAAAGTCTAAGCAAACTTAATTTTTCAGATTCTGAAATGAAAATAATTAATAAAACTGCTAAAGAAGGGGATATAAATATTTGGAAAGAATCAAGTTCTTATTAAAATGAAAATTGGTATAGATATTGGGGCGACAAAAATTGAAAGTGTTATCTTGAAAAAAAATGGTGATGAAATAGAGAGATCAAGAATCCCCTGTCCAAGAAGTTATAAAAAAATAATAAAAGATGTTAGTAAAATAGTTTTTAAATTAGATAGGAAGTATAAAAAAAAATTTCAAGTAGGCGTATGTCATCCTGGATCTATAGATTATAAAACTGGATTACTTAAAAATTCTGCAAATGCCAAACAATTAAATAATAAAAAGTTAAATATAGATCTATCCAAAGCTTTAAAAAGAAATGTCAAATGTGAAAACGATGCTAATTGTTTTGCTTTGTCTGAAGCATTAGACGGAGCTGCTAAAAATTATAATGTTGTATTCGGAATTATAATTGGTTCAGGAACTGGTGGTGGAATTGTAATAAATAAGAAAATCTTAAAAGGTGCAAATTATATTTCAGGGGAATGGGGACATCTCCCATTACCAATTTTTGGTAATTTGAACGATAAAAAGCATATAAAAAGTAAAATTTCACATATGCAAATACAAAAATTTATATCAGGTAGAGGTTTAGAAAAGCTTTATTATAAAAAAATTACTGCTAGAGAAATATTCAATAAATCCGATAAGTTTACAAAGACAGTTTTTATTAAACAATTTAAAATAAGATTAGCTAGAGCACTTGTAAACTTAATATATACAATAGATCCTGACGTATTCGTATTTGGCGGAGGATTATCAAATGAAATTTCCTCTTTAAATGAAATAAAAAGAATGGTTATAAAAAATATGGAACTAAAAAATATAAATACAAAATTTTTAAAAGCAAAATATGGAGATGCAAGTGGTGTAAGAGGAGCGGCGCGTTTAAATTATTAATATGATTAAAATAGGTTTTATAGGTACTGGATTGATGGGAACCCCAATGGCTAAAAATCTTTTAAAATCAAAATATAAAGTTAAAGTTTTTAATAGAACTAAAAATAAAGCTATTAGATTAAAAAAATATGGTGCAAGAGTATGTAATTCATTAAAGGAAGTTGTTTTAGATCAGGACTTAGTAATTACGATGTTGTCAGACGATAATGCCATTAAAAAAATATATTTTGAGAAAGAATTTTTAAATAATTTAAAAAAAGGTTCTACAGTAATCGACATGAGTTCTGCAAATCCTAAAACAGCAATTAATTTATCAAAAAAATTAAAAAAATATAAAATAAATTTTTTAGATGCTCCTGTTTCTGGAGGCACAAATGGTGCAGAGAATGCAAAGCTGGCTATAATGGTAGGTGGAGAAAAAAAAGTTTTTCTTAAAAATTTAAATGTTCTTAAGAAACTAGGTAATCCAGTTTTAGTTGGAAAAAATTCTGCAGGTCAAATAGCAAAATTGGCCAATCAAATTATAGTAGGAATTACAATTGGATCTGTTGCTGAAGCAATTAAACTATCTCAAAAAAATAATATTAATCCAATAAATGTTCTCAATGCATTAAAAGGTGGATGGGCCGATAGCAAAGTTTTACAAACTCATGGAATAAGAATGATTAAAAATGATTTTAAACCGAGAGGAAAAAATTTTTCGCAATTAAAAGATATGAATAATATTCTTGATTGTGCAAAAAATAAAAATTTAGAATTACCTTTGTCTAAAATAGTAAAAAAAATGTATAATAACCTTGTTAGAAAGGGCTTAGGTAATTATGACCATAGTTCGTTATACAAAAGTTATAAATAATTATTGGAGATTCAATGAAACTGCTAAGAGTTGGAGAAAAAAATAAAGAAAAGCCAGCTATACTAGATAAAGATGGAAATTTTAGAGATTTATCTAAATATATAAATGATCTAGATCCAACTTATTTGAATTTTGAAACATTTGAAAAAATTAAACAAATTGATTTATCATCACTCCCAGAAATATCTAATAATACAAGAATTGGTTCATGCGTAACTAAGCCAGGTAAATTTATTGCAATCGGATTAAATTTCTCAGATCATGCTGCCGAAACTGGTGCAAAACCACCAACGGAACCAATTGTGTTTATGAAAGCAACTAGCTCAATCAATGGACCAAATGATGATATTGAAATTGCAAGCTATTCAAAAAAACTAGATTGGGAAGTTGAGCTAGGTTTAGTTATTGGAAAAAATGCTAAAAATATCCCAGAAAAAAATTCTCAAGATTATATTCTAGGTTATTGTTTAGTTAATGATGTAAGCGAACGTGAATGGCAAATAGAAAAAATGGGACAATGGGTAAAAGGCAAGTCGCACGATACTTTTGGTCCTGTAGGACCATATTTAGTAACTAAAGATGAGATTAAAGATGTAAACAATCTAAATATGAAATTAGATCTAAATGGTGAAAGAATGCAGACAGGTAATACTAAAACAATGATTTTTAATGTTGATCATATTGTTTCTTACGTTAGTAAATATATGTCACTTCAAACTGGAGATATTATAACTACAGGAACACCACCTGGAGTTGGAATGGGAATGAAACCTCAGAAATTTCTTAAATCTGGTGATCAGTTAACATTAAGTATAGATCACTTGGGCCAACAGGTGTCAAAGATTGTTTCTTTATAATATATTATCATAAATATAAGTTTATGAATATTATTACATCTAATCCTGAAGTTTTATGGGAGAGTAAATCTTTATTAGGGGAAAGCCCTCTATGGGTCGATGAACATAATTCTTTATATTTTGTTGATATAAAAAAAAAAATTATTTTAAAATATAATATTAAGACGAAGCAAAAAAAAATTTATAAAATTAATAAAGAAATAGGTTTCATCTCACATATAAAAAAAAATATATTTGTTTTAGGTTTAAAAAATGAATTAAGAATTTTAGACTTAAAAAATAAAAAAAAAATAAAATCTATAACTATAGAAAGAGATTTAAAATTTAATAGGATTAACGATGGAAAAACAGACCACTCTGGAAATTTATGGTTTGGAACGATGGATGGCCTTGAAAGAAATTTAAAAAATGGATCTTTATATTGTTTAGAAAAAAATTTAAATTTAATTAAAGTAGATACGGATTATATTACAACAAATGGACCTGCTTTTATTAATAAAAATGAGATATTTCACACAGATACAAGAAAAAGAATAATTTATAAAATTAAAATAAATAAA
>CACGOO010000021.1 GCA_902574685.1 uncultured Pelagibacteraceae bacterium
AAAATGAAAAAAATAATTCTTGTCTCAATTTTAATTTTTTTTAATTTCATTAATGCTAATTCTGAAGTTAAACCAATTTTAGTAGGGAATGCAGACTCAAAAGTTAAGTTGATGGTTTTTGAATCTTTAACTTGCAGTTTTTGTGCAAATTTTCATAAAAATATTTATCCTAAACTAAAAGAGGATTTTATTGATAAAGGATTGATCTCAATAGAATTTAAAAGCTTCCCATTAGATATCATTGCATTTAATGCAACTAAATTAGCGCATTGTAGAAATGATGGTGAGCATGAAATTTTGCATCACCTTTATTTAAATCAAGATAAGTGGATCAAGGGAAAAAATGAATTAGAAGCAAATCAAGCAATGAAAAAATTTATTGATAATACTGAATATAATCTTGATTTTGATAAGTGCTTGGCTGATAAAAAGATAGAGGATCACATTTTAGAAGACCGAATCGAAGGTGTTAAAAAGTATAAAGTGAGTGCTACTCCTACAGTCATAATTAACGGAAAAAAGTTTGAAAATCACTCAAACTACAAAAAATTAAAAAAATACATTGAAAAACTGATATAAGTCAGTGAATGGAATTTAAAAAAATCCAACTAAATGGATTTAAATCTTTTGCTGAAAAAACAAATTTCCTGATTGAAGAAGGTTTAACTGGGATAGTTGGCCCAAACGGTTGTGGCAAATCAAATATAGTGGAGTCGTTGCGATGGTGTATGGGTGAGACATCTGCAAAAAGTATGAGAGGTTCAGGAATGGAAGACGTTATATTTTCTGGAACTTCAAACAAACCATCAAAAAATATTGCAGAAGTCTTAGTGAGCTTATCAAATGACAACAAGGATGGTCCTCTACAATATAATGAGCTCGATGAAATTGAAATAAGAAGAAAAATAGAAAAAGATAAAGGCTCAAAATTTTATATAAATGGGAAAGAAGTTAGAGCTAAAGATGCTCAAATGTTTTTTGCAGATTTGTCAACAGGTGCTCATTCACCTTCGATTATTAGTCAAGGTAGAATTGGAGCATTAGTTACAGCAAAACCTTCAGATCGAAGAGCTATTTTAGAAGAAGCAGCTGGTATAGCAGGTTTACATGTTAGAAGACACGAAGCAGAATTACGATTAGGCGCGGCAGAAAATAATTTAAAAAGGGCAGATGAATTAAGAAGACAACAGGAAAGACAATTAGCAAATTTGCAAAAGCAAGCTGAAGAGGCTGCAAAATACAAATCTATTTCAGAAGAAATAAAAAAAGTTGAGGCAGGTTTATATTATTTACGTCTTTTAGAAATTGATAATGAAATTAAAGTAGAGAATGAGATCAACAATGAGGCTGATGATCAAGTTAAGTCCTTCAATGATAAATTAGAGGATTTAAGCATGAAAATTATTGAAAAGAATAAAAATGTAAATCCTATAAGAGAAAAAAATCAGGAAAACTTGTCAAAAATTCAAAGATTAAATCTAGAGTTAAAAAGTTTAGATGAGGAAAAAGACAGGGTTAATGATGAAATACAATCAATTAGAAAGGCTTTGGGTGTAATTGATGACGATATTGTTAGAGAAAAAAGCATAATCATTGATGCAAACTCTAACGAAAAAAGACTTAGAGAAGAAAAAGAAAATTTAATTACAGTCGATTCAAAATATTATGAAACCGAAAAATTGTCAGGTTTAGATTTGGTAAATGCAAAAGGAAAATTAAAAGATGAGCAAAATAAATTAGAGAGAATACTAGAAAATCTAAACCTTGATACTCTAAAAAAGAACTCAGAAACTATTGATTTAGCAAGTGAGCAGTTAGATAAAGCAAAAGAAATGCTCTCAGCGAACAATATCAATGGTGCAACTAATTTAATAGATGAATGCAAAATAAATCTTTCATTTTTAAAAATGAAAATTAATGAAATGCATGACAACGATTTAGCGATAACAGTAACTAAGAAAAACGAAGAAATCAAAAGTCTACAAGAAGAATACGCTGAAGCATTTAGTACAAATCAAAATATTAAAAAAGAGTCAATAAAAAGAAGTGAAAGAATTAAAATAATTGACCAAGAAATAGAAAGTTGGAAAAACTTATTGGTAAATTCTGAAAAAATGATTAATGAATTAAATAGTAGAAAAGATACTCAACAAAAAAAATTAGATAGCCTTGAAAAACAACCTCAAACACAAGCTGAAAGAAAAGGACAAATATCAGAAAGTTTAAGAATTTCTGAAAAAGAAAAAAGTGATAATGAAATATTAATAGATGAGCTAGATAAAGAGATTAACGAATTAAGAAGTAATCTAAATACAACAAAAGAAGAGTCTATTGAAATAAGAGAACGAAAGGCAAGCTCTGGAGCAACAATCGATGGTTTGAATAAAAGAAGAAATGATTTGCTAGAAAGAGTATCAACAGAACTTAATTTAAAAGAAGAAGAGATACTGAATTTTTCAAACTTAAAAGATGTATCTGAATATCCAGATACAGTAACACAAGAGGAATTGCTTGATGAAAGAAAAAGGGAAAGAGAAAAATTAGGCTCGGTTAACTTAAGAGCAGACGAAGAGACTTCAAAATATGAAGATGAAATTAAGAAAATGGAAAAAGATAGACAAGATTTAGTAACTGCAATTATAAAGTTAAAAGAAAGTATTACTGAACTCAATCAGAAAGGTAGGGAAAGACTTCTAGATGCTTTTGAAAAAGTGAATAGAAAGTTCAATGAAGTTTATACCAAACTATTTAATGGAGGTAGTGCAAAACTAGAGCTAGTAGACTCTGATGATCCTTTAGATGCAGGATTAGAAATGTTGGTAAGTCCACCAGGAAAAAGATTGCAATCAATAACTTTATTATCTGGAGGTGAACAAGCCCTGACTGCTTTATCTTTAATCTTTGCAGTGTTTCTTACTAATCCAGCTCCAATATGTGTTCTCGATGAAGTAGACGCACCTCTAGATGATGCGAATGTAACAAGATTTTGCAATCTTTTGACGGAACTAACTAAAATTACATCTACAAGATTTATTATTGTAACTCACCACGCTCTAACCATGTCTAAAATGGACAGACTATACGGCGTAACAATGCCAGAAAAAGGAATTAGCCAACTAGTTGCTGTAGATCTTCAAAAAGCAGAGAGTATGGTTGCTTAATAATGGATGAAGACCAGTTTAAAACTCGCCTAAAAATTGCAAAAAATAAAACTGACAAAGACAAAAAATCTGATGAGGGAAATAAAGGGTCAAGTATGGGGTCAGCCTTCAAAATGAGCACGGAATTGGTATCTGCAGTAGCTGTTGGGACAATTATTGGGTTTATTTTAGACAATTGGTTTGGTACTAAACCTTGGTTAATTTTAATATTTTTTTTTATTGGTGTAATAGCTGGAATTATGAACGTTATTAGATCAGCAAAAAAAATGCAAAAATAGTAGGCAAATGGCAGCAAATCCAATGTATCAATTCAACGTGTACCGAATTGGTCCAGAAATTAAAATAAATAACATAGATATTTCATTCACAAACGCGAGTTTGTTTATGGTCATAAGTTCACTAGCAATATTAATTATTTTTAATTTAGGCACGAAGAGATCTATCATACCAAATAAAATTCAATTACTTGCGGAGCTCAGTTACTCTTTTATTTCAAAAATGATTAGTGATACAGCTGGATCGAAAGCTAAGCCTTACTTTTCTTTCATATTTTCTTTATTTATGTTTGTTTTATTTTGTAACATGTTTGGGATGATACCATACTCTTTTACTGTCACTAGCCACATCATTGTAACTTTTGTATTAGCAGCATTTATATTTATAGGAGTAACAATAATTGGATTTATTAAACATGGACTTGGATACTTAAAACTTTTTGTGCCAAGTGGAGTTCCAATGGTTTTATTGCCATTAATAGTTGTTATAGAAATAATTTCATACTTAAGTAGACCAATTAGTTTATCAGTTAGATTGTTTGCAAATATGATGGCAGGCCATACGATGATGAAAGTTTTTGGAGGTTTCGTAGTTAGCTTAGGAATTGTTGGGGGCTGGCTACCACTAGGTTTTTCAGTTGCATTAACAGGTTTGGAGATATTAGTTGCTTTTCTTCAAGCATATGTATTTGCAATTTTAACATGTATCTATTTGAATGATGCATTAAATTTACACCATTAATTAACATAAGGAGGATATAATGGAATTAGAAGCAGCAAAAATGATAGGAGCAGGACTAGCAGCAATTGCACTTGCAGGTGCAGGAGTTGGAATTGGGATAATTTTTGGAAATTATCTTTCAGGTGCAATGAGAAATCCATCTGCAGCTCAAAAGCAGTTTCCAAACTTGCTATTAGGCTTTGCATTAGCGGAAGCGACTGGTTTATTTGGATTAGTTGTTGCATTAATTATTCTTTTCGCGTTTTAATTAATGTTGAAAAAGATAATTTTTCAATTTTTAGCTTTAATTCTTATCTTTACTTATAGCGCTCAAAGTGCTGAGAGTGGAGGTATGCCCCAGCTTAATCCCGAGTTTTGGATATCTCAAATTTTTTGGTTAGTACTTACTTTTGGATTATTGTTTATAATTTTATCTAAGTTCATACTACCAAAGATTAGTAACAATCTTGAAACCAGAAAATCACAAATTTTAGAGAATATCGAAACTGCAGACAAGCAACGGGAAGAAACTGAAAAAAAAGTTAAAGAATTTGATAAAATTATCAATGATACAAAAGTCGAAGCAAAAAACTTCTTTAATAGTGAAAGACAAAAAGTTTTGGACGATATAAACAATAAAAGATTATCTTTAGAAAAGGATATCGAAAAAGAAATAATAAAAGCTGAAGAAGAAATAGACCAATTAAAAAAAACTTCTCAAGAGAAAGTTACTAAAATTGCAATTGAGACATCCTCCGATCTAGTTAAACAATTAATTGGTGAAGATATAAATAAAAGTAGTCTTTCAGCCATAGTTGAAGATCTTTCTAAAAAAGAAATGGAAAAACATAATGGCATTTGATGCAACATTTTGGGTAGCAGTATCTTTTGTAATATTTTTTGGAGCGCTAATTTATTTAAAAGTTCCGCAAAATGTTAATAATTTATTAAGCAAAATGATTACTGATATCAAAAATGAAATTGATGAAAGTGAAAAACTGCGAGCTGAATCTAAAAGACTATTGGATGAGGCGCAAAAGAAGCTAGATACTGCAAAAATTGAGAGTGAAAAGATTATGCAGCAGTCAAAAGATGAAACTGAAAGATTTGTAATTGAAATGAATGATAAATTTCATAAATCAGCTGAACTCAAGAAAAGTCTAGCAGAAACTAAAATCTCTCAAATGAAGGATAATGCCATTAAAGAAATTAAAGATACATCAATTAATATTGCTGTAGAATCTGTAAAAAAAATTATTACTACATCTGTTGATAAGTCTAAACTTGATAACCTGTTTAATAAAAATCTTGAAGAAACAAAGACAGAATTAAAGAAAATCAGTTCTTAAACTAAGATAGTTTATCAAATTTTATAAAAATAATGTAAATTAAGAAATATGAATTCCATTGTAATTGGATCAGGTTTTGGTGGTATGGCGGCAGCTCTCAGACTTCGAGCAAAAGGTCATAAAGTTACTTTAATTGAAAAACAAAAAGATTTAGGTGGAAGAGCGAGAGTATTTAAAAGTAATGGGTTTACTTATGATGGTGGACCAACTGTAATAACTGCTCCTTATTTAATTTATGAAATTTTTAAACTTTTTAATAAAAATCCAGATGATTATATAAAAATAAAGGATTTGGATACTTGGTACAGATTTGTTTTCGAAGATGGAAGCCATTTTGATTATTCAGCTGATGAAAAGAAAATGGAAGAACAAATTGCATTGATCAATCATAAAGATGTTGTGGGTTACAGAAATTTACTTAAATTTACAAAAAAAATATTTGATAAGGGTTATTCAGAATTATCAGATGTGCCATTTGACAAACCTTCATTTATGTTTAAGCAAATTCCTGCGTTGTTAAGTTTAAAAAGTTATAAATCTGTTTATTCTTTGGTCAGTGGTTTTATTGAAAATGAAAAACTAAGAAGGCTATTTAGTATGCACCCATTATTGGTGGGTGGGAACCCTTTTACTACAACCTCTATATATGGATTAATTTTATATTTAGAAAAAAAATGGGGAATTCATTATTCTATGGGTGGAACGGGACAAATCATAAAAGGTTTTGAGAAATTGATGTTAGAAGAAGATGTTACAATTATTAAAGGTAAAGAAGTTAAAAACTTGCTTACAGAAAATAAAAGAGTTGTCGGGGTTGTGACAAGTGAAGATGAGGAAATTAAAGCAGATAACGTAGTTTGTAACGCAGATCCTCCCGGTGTTTATTCAAAAATGCTAAATAATCAAAAATATAACACCTTATTTAATTGGAAGATAAATAGAATGGAATATTCAATGGGATTGTTTGTTTATTATTTTGGAACGAAGAAAAAATATCAAAACGTTGAACATCATACTATAAAGTTTGGCGATAAGTACAAAGAACACTTGGATGATATATTTGTTAACAAAAAATTAAATAACGATATAAGCTATTACCTACATAGACCTACCGCAACAGATTCAAGTATGGCACCAAAAGACCACGATTGCTTTTATGTATTAGTGCCTGTACCTAATAATAAATCAGGAATAGACTGGTCAGTCGAAGGTGAGAATCTAAAAAAACTTGTAATAGATAAAATGGAAAAAAGTTTATTACCAAATTTAAGAGAAAATATTGTAGATGATTTTTATTTAACCCCTGATTATTTTGAGAATGAATTAAACACAAAATATGGCTCTGGTTTTTCAATTCAGCCAAAATTTTCTCAATCAGCATATTTTAGATTTCATAATAAATCTGAGGTTTATGACGGTTTATATTTTGTTGGAGCGGGCACTCATCCTGGAGCTGGTGTTCCAGGGGTCCTATCATCCGCAAAGGTCTTAGATAAAATTTTGTAATGAATGAACAAAATTATTTGTCGATATACGCTAAATCTTTTAATTGGGCAGGTTTCTTTTTACCAAAACAAGTCTACTCTGATTGCTCTGATTTGTACGATTTTTGTAGATACATAGACAATATAGCAGATGAAAAAGGTGATCTTGATACGAAATTAAAAAATTTCAATACTTTCAAAGAAGATTTCAAATTAAAAAATGAAAATAACCAAATAATTAAAAATATGTGGGCTTTAATAAATAAATTTGGAATATCACAAAAAATAATTGATGATTTATTCGATGGCGTCGAGGCTGATATAAAATCAAAAGTAGAAATCAACACTGACAAAGATCTATATGTTTATTCATATAGAGTGGCTGGAACAGTTGGATTAATGATGGCAAAAATTTTAAATGTCAAAGAAAAATCAGCACTTTTAGGAGCGATTGACTTAGGTATTGCAATGCAATTAACTAATATTTCAAGAGATGTTATTGAAGATGAAAGCAATAATAGGTTTTATATAAAAAAGAATTTTGATGAAATTAAAAGAATTCTAAAAATCGCTGACAAATTTTATAATAATTCTTTTATATCAATTAAAAAAATTCCATTTTTTTTAAGATTTTCGATTTTGGTTGCAAGACGAGTATACAGACAAATTGGAAATGAAATCTTAAAAAAAGGAAACTTAGAAAATTATAATAAATCAGGAAAAATATATGTAAACAATTTGGGAAAAGTCTTACATACAGTGCTATCTATTGGTGATTTAATTAAATTATATTTTGTAAAAGAAGATAAAAAACTTACAATAAAAGAGCATGAGATAATAATGCAAGATATCGAGTATAATGAAAGATTTTGATTACATAATTATTGGAGGTGGCTGTGCAGGTTTAACATTGGCTTATGAGTTAGAGTATCATGATAAACTTAAAAATAAGACTTTAGCAATTATTGAAAAAAGAGATGAATATAAAAGAGATAAAACTTGGTCATATTGGAAAACTGTACCTCACAAGTTTGATGACTGTGTAAAAAAAAGATGGAAAGATTATACAATCAATTTTAAAGGAAATGTTGAATATAAAGATTGTAAAGAAACTCCTTACGAAAGTATTGATAGTGGACTATTCTACAAAAAAATTTTAAATAAAATCAATAAAAATCCTAATATTCAATTCTTTAAAGATATTAGTGAAGTTAACACAGAAAACGCAATTTTATTTAACAGTCTGCCAAATCTTGAAAATAAAGATTCTAATTTATGGCAACACTTTCAAGGCGTTGAGATTGAAACTGAAAAAGATTTTTTCGATGATCAAATAATGAATTTAATGGACTTTGATTGCGATCAAAAAAAAAGCGTTCATTTTTTCTATACACTACCCTATTCAAAAAAATCAGCTTTAATCGAAACTACGTGGCTTTCAAAAATGGAAGATGATAGTGAAAAAGATTATGATAAACAAATTACAGATTACATCGAAAACACTTTAAAATTAAAAAAGTATAAAATTAATTATAAAGAAGTTGGGGCCATACCATTATTTTATCCAAAATTTAAAAACGACAAAAATACGATTAATATTGGAACTGCTGGAGGTATGACGCGTTTAAGTACTGGCTATACTTTCCTAAATATTCAAGAACAAGCAGAATATATTACCCAAAACATTGATAAAATAACCCAAACCAGAGCTTTCAATATAAAAAGTAAGTACAAGTTTTTAGATAATGTTTTTTTGAAAGTCCTAGCTGAAAAGCCAGAGATCATGCCAAATATTTTCTTCAAAATGTTTAAAAGCAAGTCAAAAACAGTAATAAATTTTCTTTCCAATAAAAGTAACATTTTCGAGGACTTAT
>CACGOO010000022.1 GCA_902574685.1 uncultured Pelagibacteraceae bacterium
GGAATCTTTCAAATGAATTCACATCATATTTTTCAATACCTAACTTTTCTAATAATTTCATCATTACTAAAACTGTTATTCCAGGTCCACTCGGAGGACATTGATGTATAATAATATCTCTATATCTATCTGATAAAGTGTCTGATTTAATAGTTTTTTGCTTATGGAAATCTTCAATTGTATGTAAGCCCCCAAACTCTTTTAAAGTTTTAACTAAATCTTCAGCAATTGATCCTTCATAAAATTCTTTAACTCCATTTTTTGAAATTTTTTCAAGAGTCTCTCCAAGTGCAGGATTTTTATTTACCTCGTTAAATTGATAACTCTTACCATTATTTAGCATATGTTTTCTAGAATATGGGTTATCGTTTAATTTATTAAATACGTTGCTCCAGGCGTTAGCAACAACTTTAGTCACTTTAAAACCATTCTTTGCAATATCTATACCTTTGTGAAACAACTCCTCAAAATCGAGTTTTCCAAAATCAATATGAATTGAATTCCAAGCATCTAATGCACCAGGAATAGTTACTGCGTGAGGACTTGTTAAACCGATTTTATCTATATTCTTTTCCTTGAAATAATCAAAATTTGCTTTTGCTGGAGCAATACCTGATCCATTATATGAAACAGGGTCTTTGCCATTCATTTTTATTATTGCAAAACAATCTCCACCTATACTTGTAGCATTAGGCTCTGCAACAGAGAGAACAACAGAAGCTGCAATAGCTGCATCCACTGCATTTCCACCTTTTTGCAATATTCTAAGAGCTTCTTCTGTAGCTATTGGATGTGATGTTGCGGCCATACCATTTGAAGAAATGGCATCTTTATCTTTTGTTGAATGATTATTCATAATAGAACTGTAATTTCATAAAAAATATAAATGATCAATAAAATAAATAAAAGTATTCTAATTTTTTCTGTATTTGCCTTTGGCTTTTTTATATCAAATTTACTGAGATCAATTACCGCAACATTAACACCTGCTCTTTCAACTGAATTCAACTTAAGTGCTGCTAATCTTGGACTTTTAGCTGGAGGATATTTTCTAGGGTTTTCGCTCATGCAAATTCCTACTGGTATGTTATTAGATAGATTTGGTCCAAAAAAAGTTATCGGATATTTATTAATCATTGCCCTTATTGGAACTATTTCATTTGCTTTTGCTAAAAGTTTTGCAGGTTTATTAATTTCTAGAATTTTCATTGGTGTAGGTGTTGCTGCTTGTTTAATGGGTCCTTTAACTGGTTACAGAGTATGGTTTGAAGAAAAATATCAACAACGTGCAAATTCATGGATGTTGATGGTTGCAAATTTTGGATTTGTTGCATCAACTCTACCAGTTCAAATTTTATTACCAATAATTGGTTGGCGATCAATTTTTTTAATTATAGCCTCTTTAATTTTGATAAGCATAATATTAATATCAATTTTAATACCTTCGTGGGAAACTAAGAGGGATGAAGACCAAAATAATAATCTTCAAAATCTTTCCCACATATGGAAAAATAAATTCTTTATTAGCTTAGTACCGCTTGCATTTTTTAATTATGGAGGTGTTCAAGCAATACAAACATTGTGGGCTGGCCCATGGATGCTAAATGTGACGGGTTATGATGCAATACAAAGTGCGACAGGTTTATTTTGGATAAATGTAACTATGCTTTTTTCTTTTTTAATATGGGGATATTTTTTGCCAAAACTATCTTCCAAGGGAATTGACAGTATGAGAATTGTAAAATTTACACTTCCTGTAAGTTATATAATTTTATTTTTAATAGTCATAATGGGAGACAAAGCTGGTGCAACCATGTTCACTCTTTATATTTTATCATCAATAGTAATTTCTTTAACCCAACCAGCAATAGCATTAAATTTTCCTACTAAACTAGCAGGAAAATCTTTAACTTCATTCAATGTATTTTTATTTTCTGGTACTTTTTTTGTACAATGGATAATTGGTTTAATAATAGATTTTTCTAGAAATTTAGGTGCTACTATTACAATGAGCTATCAAATTTCTTTTTCAATTTTTTTATTTTTATGCGTTTTAAGTTACTTATTTTTTTTAATATTAAATAAAAATGAATAAAAATTTTATCGGATATTTTCTATTATTATTTCAGCCACTTTTTATGGCTAGTAATTTAATTGTAGCAAGAGGTGGTGTTGATGATGTTCCTCCAATATCTTTATCTTTTTGGAGATGGTTTATTTTTTTCATTATTTTATTCGTCCTAAATTATAAGTATTTATTTGATAATTTTCAGACTATTAAAAAAGAGAGTAAAAGAAGTTTTTTTCTAGGTTTGATGGGATGTGGTGTTTGTGGAATATTTCCATATATGGCTGGTTCATCTACAACCATTGTTAATATGGGAATTCTTTATACTTCTTCACCAATATTTATAATTTTAATCTCATATTTTCTTTTTAAAGATAAGATAAATATTTTCCAATTTATTGGCTTACTTTTTTGTCTAGTTGGAGTGTTTGCTGTAATTTTAAAGGGCGACATCAATTTACTTCTTGAATTAAAATTTGCTTCTGGAGATTTTTGGATGTTAGGAGCAGCATTAGGCTGGGCGATTTATACAGTTATGCTTTTTCAATGGAATTCAGAACTCAATTTTTTTCCAAGACTAACAATTATATCTTTCTTTGGTTTTTTATCTATTTTGCCTTTTTATTTTATAGAGCATATTTATTTTGAAAAAACTTTATTCAATGAAGAATTTTATTATTGGATTTTGTTTGCCGCAATTTCTCCAGGTATAATTGCTTTCTCACTATACACATTAACTATTAAATACTTAGGACCATCAACAACCGGTTTCACACTATACCTCTATACAATTTATGGAGCTTTTTATGGAATAATATTTTTTTCAGAGATTTTGGAAAATTATCATTTAATAGGTACCATATTTGTGTTTTTTGGTATTTATTTGGTAAGAAGAAAAAGTAAAAATGAAATTAAAGCCTAAAATGTTATTTGCAAAAATTCTGTTTTATATTTTTATTATTTACTTTGGAGTTTCTCTAATAGTTTATTTTTATCAAAGAAAATTATTATACCATCCTGGAGAAAATAATTATTTAGATGAGGGACCTCTATCTCACAAAATCGAAAAAGTAAGTATTCAATCTGATAATGATCTAGTTGGATGGTATTACAAAAAAAATAATAACTCTAAAACTTTGCTTTTTTTTCACGGAAATGCTGGAAAATTAGATAATAGAATTTATAAACTAAATGAGTTTGCAGATTTAGATTTAAACTATTTAATTTTTGCATATAGAGGCTTTAGTGGAAATAAAGGCAAACCAACAGAAATTGGACTTTATAAAGATGCAATTAAAGCCAAAGAATGGCTTAATCAAAACAATATAGAAGATAAAGATATTGTTCTCTATGGAGAATCTCTTGGCACTGCTGTAGCAATAGAGACCGCAAGTAACAATTTATTTGCAGGTATAATATTAGAGTCCCCATTTACATCTATGGAGATTTTGGCACAAAAATATTATCCATATCTTCCGGCAAAAATTATTTTAAAAGATAAATACAAATCTATTGAAAAAATTAACAAAATAAAGTTTCCCATGCATGTGATGCACGGGAAAAAGGATAATATTGTGCCATTTTATATGGGCGAAGAAATATTTAATAAATATGGTGGTGTTAAGTCAAATTATTTTAATGAAAACGACGACCATATGATGGAATTTAATAAAAATTTAATTCAATCAATCGACAATTTTATAAAAAGTTTAAATTAAGACATAATTTAAACAAATCCACATCACTTTTAAATTCTAACTTTAGATATGTTTAAATTCCTTTTATTACTTTTTTTATTAATATTGCCAACAAAACTTAGTTCAGAAATAAATAATGATTACTATGATAACAATTATTTTCATATTGGAAAAATGAACTCTTACAATAGTGAGTTCACTCTATATTTTAAAACACGGAAGAAAGCTATCTTAGCAAAGGGAGAATTTTATAATTATATTAATGATTTTCCACAGGATTTATACTTATATGATAAAAATTTAAATAAAGATTACCCTCTGATTTCATATGACTGGTTTCCAAAAAAAGTTAAAAAAATATCAAAAAAATATAATTACCCACTTTTCCCAGAGGATTTTGCTTACTATTTATTAAATGACAACAACACTTTAATTTTGATAAGTGCAAAAAAAAATTTTTATGAAAATTTAAAATATGACATAAAAAATAATATGCTAGAAATTGCTAATACCTCTGGCAAATTAAATTTTATAATCTCTTCTTATGCTGAAAACTGTGGTTATAAATCTCTAAAAAATAATTTTGAGTGCAACATTTATAAACCTTTAATTTCTAAAAATTTGCTTAATTAACTTGGGTAAATGCACTTGCAAACTTCTCAGCTTCAAATATTTGTAAGTCATCCTCTTTTTCTCCAAGCCCGAGACCAACAATAGGTACTTTATATTTCTTTGAAATCGCAATCAATATTCCACCTTTTGCAGTTCCATCAAGTTTTGTCATTATGATGCCTGTGATTGGAAGTAATTTATTAAATTCTTCGAGTTGATTAATTATATTTTGTCCCGATGTTGCATCTAAAACTAAGATAACCTCGTGAGGTGCTGTTTCATCACTTTTTTTAATTACATTTCCTATTTTTTTTAATTCATCCATTAAATTCTTTTTATTTTGTAATCTTCCTGCCGTGTCTACTATTACTTGATTTATGTTTTGACTTTGAGCTATTTCCATTGCTTTAAAAGCAACTGAAGCTGGATCTGAACCAGGATCTGATTTTACAATTTTAGCATCAACCCTGTTAGCCCATTCTTCTAATTGATCAATAGCAGCTGCTCTAAATGTATCGCATGCTGAAAAAAGAACTTTATTATTATTTTGTATAAATATTTTTCCTAATTTTCCAATAGTAGTTGTCTTACCAACTCCATTAACACCTGAAACTAATATTATATTTGTCTTTTCTTTTTTTAAGAAAAAATCTTTCTTTTCTAGGGGTTTCATTAGTTCTAAAATATAATTATTAAGTATTTCAAAAACTTCATTTATTGGATCATTTTTTGGATCAATCTTTTTTTGAGCAATTATAGATTTTATCTCTGATGCTGCATCTATGCCCACGTCTGAGCCGATCAAGAATTCCTCTATTTTATCAAGAGTTGTATCGTCAATTTCTTTCTTAACTATTATTTCTTTAAGACCTGATGCTATATTACTTGCACTTCTTTTAAATCCGATTTTAAATTTTTCAAAAATACCCATTATATTTTGATATTAATTTTTTCAATTTCAGATACAGGACCTCTCATTTTTATATTTAATTCATTATCAATTTGAATATTTAAAATTCCTGTTGAAAATTCTATTTTTGAATTACTATTTTGTAGTTGATTTAAATTAGCTGCGACTGCCGTTGCACATGCTGCAGTCCCGCAAGCTTTTGTTAAACCAGCGCCCCTCTCCCAAACTTTAATTTTGTAATGTTGTTCACTAATTTTTTGAGCTATTGTGACATTACATTTTTCAGGGAAAACTTCATGATTTTCAATTAATGGTCCATACTTTTTTAAATTTATTTTTTCTATATCCTCGCAAAAATATATGACATGAGGGTTTCCAACATTCACTGCAATACCACCATTCATTTTATTTCCGTCAATATCAATCATACCAAGTGATAGATTTTTAGTATCAAGATCTTTACTTAAAGGAATTTTGTTCCACTCTAAATTTGGAGTTCCAATTATTGTTTCAACATCTTTATTATTAAGGACCTTAGATTTTAATATTTTTGAGGATACTGAAATTTCAATTTCTTTTTTATTTTTTTCAATACTTAGTAAATAAGCAACGCATCTAGTTCCATTTCCACATGCATCTGAGCGGCTTCCATCCGAGTTAAAAAAAGCAACATCAGCATCAGCTTTTTGACTTTTTTTTATGTAGATCAACTGATCGCACCCTATGAAATCTCTGTCACAAATTTTTAAGATTTGGTCATTTGATAAGTTTAAATTATTTATTCTCTGATCAATAATAACAAAGTCGTTACCTAATCCATCCATTTTAAATGCTTCAAATTCCATATAAATAATACTTAACTTATTTATTGACTTTTTGAACCTCTAATATAGTTTACGCGCACTTCCGCAAAATACAGCAATTTGCGGTGTCTTTGGAAACAAAGAGATCGACACCAGTCAGCGAGGGTTCGCCCACTGGTGCGATACTTGCTGTGCGAAATTATGTTTGAAAATTTAACTAATAAATTTGAAGAAATTTTTTCTTCATTAAAAAAAGCTCCTTCTCTTGATGAAAAGCAAGTTGATGAGGGTTTAAAAGGTATAAGGTTGGCCTTATTAGAAGCCGATGTTTCTTTAGACGTAGTTAAGGAGTTTATTAGTAGAGTTAAGCCTAAAGCGCTAGGTCAAGAAATTATAAGATCAACTTCTCCCGGGGATATGGTTGTAAAAATCGTTTATGACGAAATAGTATCTTTTTTAGGTGATAAGAATTCTGAAATCTCCCTTAATGCTGTCCCTCCAGTTCCAATCATGCTAGTTGGGTTGCAAGGTTCAGGAAAAACCACAACAACCTCAAAATTAGCGAAATTTTTAGAAAAAAATAACAAGAAAAAAGTTATGATGGCTAGTTTGGACGTTTACAGACCTGCCGCGCAAGAGCAATTGAGACTTTTGGGTGAACAAAATAATATTGAAACTTTGCCAATTATAGAAGGCCAGCTTCCTGCTGATATTTGTAGAAGAGCTTTAAGTGCTGCAAATTTAAATGGTTGTGAAGTAGTTTTATTTGATACTGCTGGAAGAACACAAATAGATTTTCAAATGATGAATGAAATCAAACAAATTGAAACTATTATTAATCCTGCAGAAACTATACTGGTAGCAGATTCTCTAACAGGTCAAGTTGCTGCTAATGTAGCAAAGGAATTTAAAAATACAGTAAATTTGAGCGGCATTATACTTACAAGAGCAGATGGAGATGGAAGAGGTGGAGCTGCATTGAGTATGAAATATGTTGCTGAGGTCCCCATAAAGTTTCTTGGTGTTGGAGAAAAAATTGAGAATTTTGAAGTTTTCCATCCTGATCGAATTGCAAATAGAATTTTGGGAATGGGAGATATCGTTTCCTTAGTTGAAAAAGCTTCAGAAGATTTAGATCAAGAAAATTTAAAGAAAACAGAAGAGAAACTTAAAAAAGGTCAATTCTCGATGGAAGATTATCTTTCTCAATTACGTCAAATGAAAAAGATGGGTGGAATTGAAGGCATAATGTCATTTCTCCCTGGAGTTTCAAAAATTAAATCACAAATGGACCAATCAGGAATAGATGAAAAAATTATAACTCAAAATGAAGCTGTTATTTTATCAATGACAAAGCAAGAAAGAGAAAATCCTAAAATTATAAATGGATCAAGAAAAAAAAGAATTGCTAATGGCTCAGGTACAGACATTGCCACTATCAATAAGTTGTTAAAACAATTTAAGATGATGTCAGAAATGATGAAAAAAATGTCTAAAGGAAACATGAAAGGAATGGCGGATAAAGGGATCCCGCCTGAACTATTTAATCAATTAAAATAAAGGAGATATAAGTAATGTTAAAAATGAGACTATCAATGGGAGGTACTAAAAAAAGGCCAGTATATAAAATTGTTGTGGCTGATAGTAGATTTCCAAGAGACGGAAGGTTTATAGAAAAATTAGGTTTTTATAATCCGTTATTACCGAAGGATAAAAAGGAAAGGATTGGCTTAGATTCTGAGCGAATTAAATATTGGTTAGGTCAAGGAGCTCAGCCAACAACAAGAGTTGCAAGGTTATTGGGAGAAAACGATATAATGCCAATGCCTGAAAAAGGAAACAATCCTCAAAAAGCAATACCTAAAAAAGATAGAAAAAAA
>CACGOO010000023.1 GCA_902574685.1 uncultured Pelagibacteraceae bacterium
CACTTGGTGAACAAAAAATATTAACATTAAACGATTTTGCTGATTTAGCATCGGATGAATTAACCGGTGGATACGATATTATCAAAGGAGAAAGAGTAAGAATCAAAGGTTACCTGGAAGATTTTGCACTTTCAAAAAAAGAGGCAGATGATCTAATTATGTCTGCAAGAGATATAGTTTATCAAGATTGAGAGATGAAAAATGGAAAAGAAAAAATTAAAGTTATCAATTTCTGGGGCTTCCAAAAGAACAATTAATAGTATTGAACAAGCAAAATCTCAGTCAAAGAACACTGTTGTAATAGAAAAAAGATCTCCGAGATATGGTGGCAAACCAAATTTCTCTAGAGTGAACAAGCTAACAGAAAATAAACCACAAAGCGCTTTTATATCAAAAAAAACAAATTTTTCTAAACCACCTTCTCCTATTAAATCTGATTTTGAGAAAAGAAAATTAGCAGAGCAAAGAGCGACTAGAAGATTAAAAGGTGAGAATTCTCAAAAGGAAAATAAATCTAATAAATTAGCAGGTAAAAGAAGAGAATTAAAACTAACAGTATCTAGAGCTTTAAGTGGAGATGATATTGGAACTAGATCTAGAAGCCTAGCTTCGTTGAAAAGGGCTAAACAGAAAGAAAATAGATTACTTAATAAAGAAGAAAACAAAGAAAGTTACAAACCAGTAAAAAGAGATATTAATATACCTGAGGTTATTACTATTAGAGAATTAGCAAACAGAATGGCTGAGCAATCAAGCAGTATAATCAAACATTTGATGGGAATGGGAGTAACAGTTACAATTAATCATACAATAGATGCAG
The DNA here is from genome assembly GCA_902574685.1 of uncultured Pelagibacteraceae bacterium. Classification (GTDB taxonomy): domain Bacteria; phylum Pseudomonadota; class Alphaproteobacteria; order Pelagibacterales; family Pelagibacteraceae; genus Pelagibacter. Next base: position 821 of record CACGOO010000023.1, read on the forward strand.
ACACAGCAGAATATTTAGTCAAAGAATTCGGACATAATCCTGTTAAAGAGGAAAAAACTGAGGAAATTTTAGATAAAATTAAAGAAATTAAAACACAAAATCTTAAGAGCAGAGCCCCCATTGTAACGGTAATGGGTCACGTAGATCACGGTAAAACATCTGTTTTAGATGTTTTAAGGAAAGCAAATGTTGTATCTGGTGAGTTTGGGGGAATTACTCAACATATTGGAGCATATCAAATTACACATGAAAAAAATAAAATCACTTTTATTGATACTCCTGGTCATGCAGCATTCACAGAAATGAGAGCAAGAGGCTCAAAATTAACTGATATTGTAATTTTAGTTGTTGCTGCTGATGATGGTGTAAAGCCACAAACGATAGAGTCAATCAAACACGCAAAAGCAGCTAAAGTACCAATTGTTGTAGCAATAAATAAGTGTGACCTTCCTGAGGCTGACCCTCAAAAAATTAAGAATCAACTTTTAGAATATGAATTAATAGCAGAAGATTTATCCGGAGATGTACTAATGGTAGAGATATCGACCAAAACAAAACAAAATTTAGAAAAGTTAGTTGAGAGTGTAATTTTACAAGCAGAAATATTAGATTTAAAAACTGACTTTGATACAGATGCAAAAGGAATAGTTTTAGAGTCAAAAATTGATATTGGCAGAGGACCAATTGCAAATGTAATGGTTACAGCTGGAACTCTAAATAAGGGTGATTATTTTGTAAGTGGTTTAAAATGGGGAAAAGTCAGAGCTATTATAAATGACCAAGGAAAACAAATTAATAAGGCTGAACCTGCAACACCGATCGAGATATTAGGTATTAATGGAGCAGCAAAATCAGGTGATGATTTTATAGTTTTAAAGAGTGAAAAAGAAGCAAAAACTCTTTGTGAAGGTAGAATACAGGAAGCAAAAGAAAGCAAAAATCCAATGTCTTTTGTAACCCAAGATTCTGCATTTAAAGATGCATCATCTGAAGAATTAAATATTATAATAAAATCAGATGTTCATGGTTCTTCAGAAGCAATAAAAAATGCTATAAATCAAATTAAACACGATGAGGTAAAACCAAAGATTCTTTTGTCAGATATTGGAATGGTTACAGAGACCGATGTTACTTTAGCCAAAGCATCTAATGCTGTTATTATTGCCTTCAACGTAAAGCCAAGCAAAGAAGCAAAAAAAAGAGCTGAACAAGAAAAAGTTTCTATATCCAGCTTTAATATTATTTATGAAGTTTTAGATTTTATAAAAAGTAAAATGTCTGGCTTATTAACTCCAGAAGTAGACGAAAAAATTATTGGAACGGCAGAAATATTGGAAATATTCAAAGTTTCAAAAGTGGGCAAAGTCGCAGGCTCTAAAGTAACAGACGGAGAAATTACTCAAGATTCTAGTGCAAGAGTTATCAGAGACGGAGCTATTATTTTCAATGGAAAAATTGGCTCAATATTTAGAGAAAAAAATCAAACCAAGCAGGTGTCAGCTGGTTTAGAATGTGGAATAACACTTAAAGATTTTGTAGATTTCCAGAAAAATGACGTAATTGAAGTATATAATTCTAGGATTATTGAGAGAACAATATAATGACCAACTTAGGAAAACCAGTTACACAAAGACAATTGAGAGTTGGTGAAATGATCAAACAAGCATTAGGAATGTTATTTATAAGAGATGAGGCAAAACTACCAAATTTATCAACAAAAGAGATAACCGTGACTGAAGTTAGAATGTCTCCTGATTTGAAAACAGCAAAAATTTTTGTAATGCCTTTAGGTGGAAAAGACGCTGAAGAAGTTGTTGCTAAATTAAAAGAATTTTCATTTGTAATAAGAAAAGTCTTATCAAAAAAAATAGTAATGAAATTTTTACCAAAACTATTTTTTGTAAAAGATGACTCTTTTGATTACGCAGAAAAAATTGAAAATTTAATAAAACAAACAAATAAATAAGGAAAAGAAAATGGTAAATAAAGCAAAAGAACTGGCAATCCATGACAAGGACACAGGTTCTTCAAAAGTTCAAGTTGCTCAACTAACAGATAAAATTGAGAACTTGTCTAAACATATTAAGCAGTTCAAAAAAGATAAACACTCATCTGTTGGACTTTTAAGAGCAGTAAATAGAAGAAAAAAACTATTAGACTATTTAAAAAAAAATAAAATAGAGTCTTATAAAGAAGTAATATCAAAATTAAATTTAAGGAAGTAAATGTTTAAAGTTGTAAAGAAAGAAATAGAAGTAGCAGGGAAAAAAATAAGTCTAGAGACAGGTAAAATAGCAAGACAAGCAGATGGAGCAATTATAGCTCAATGTGGTGAAACAGTTGTTTTAGCGACAGCAGTTGGAGCAAAAAAAGTTAATCCAGATATGGATTACTTTCCCTTGTCAGTTAATTACCAAGAAAAATATTATGCAGCAGGTAAAATTCCAGGTGGATATTTTAAGAGGGAAGCAAGACCAACGGATAGTGAAACATTAATCTCAAGATTAATTGATAGACCTATCAGGCCATTGTTCCCGGATGAATTTAAAAACGAAGTTCAGGTACTACCAACTGTGATATCTTATGACAAAGAAAACGAAGCAGATATTTTATCAATAATTGCTTCATCAGCAGCTTTGGCTATTTCAGGAATGCCATTTTTGGGTCCTGTAGGCGCGTCTAGAGTTGGCTTTGTTAAAGGAGAATACGTTCTTAACCCTACCAAAGCACAACTTAAAGAATCCAAGTTAGATCTTGTAGTGGCTGGAACCAAAGATGCAGTTTTAATGGTTGAATCTGAGGCAAGTGGTTTAACCGAGGAAGAAATGTTAAATGCTGTTAAGTTTGGCCACGAAGGGTTTGTTCCTGTAATCGAGATGATCGAGGATCTAGCTAAAGAATGCAAAAAACCTGATTGGGTAGTTGAGAAAAAAGACCTTTCTGAAGTAAAAAAAAAATTGGAAAGCGAATTTACTAAGGAACTTAAAAAAGCATTTTCAATAAAAGACAAACAAGAAAGATCGAATTTAATTTCAGAAATAACTGATAAAGCAAAAAAGCTTTATGAAGAAGATGAAAATTATACTGATCTTGACGTAAATTCTGAGCTTAAAAATTTAGAAAAAAGAATTGTCAGAACAGATATTCTTAAAAACAAAAATCGGATTGATGGTAGAGGTCTTGCAGATGTTAGACCTATCATGTGCGAAGTTGGTATACTTCCTAGAGTACATGGATCTGCTTTGTTCACAAGGGGAGAAACACAGGCAATAGTTACAACTACACTTGGGACATCTGATGATGAACAAAAAATAGAAAGTCTTGAAGGATTACAAAAAGAAAGATTTATGCTTCATTATAATTTTCCGCCTTTCTCTGTTGGAGAAACTGGGAGAATAGGTACCGGTAGAAGAGAAATAGGTCATGGAAAATTAGCTTGGAGAGCAATAAATTCTTCTTTGCCATCTAAGGAGAGCTTTCCCTACACATTTAGAATTGTATCAGAGATAACTGAGTCGAATGGTTCTTCATCTATGGCAACTGTTTGTGGTTCATCTTTAGCTTTGATGGATGCAGGTGTACCAATTAAAGAACCAGTTGCTGGTATTGCAATGGGATTAATTAAAGAGGGAGATGACTTTAGTGTTCTTTCAGATATTCTTGGAGATGAAGATCACTTAGGAGATATGGATTTTAAAGTTGCAGGAACTAAAGATGGAATAACATCTCTTCAAATGGATATTAAAATTACAGGAATAACATTCGAAATTATGGAGCAAGCTTTAAAACAGGCAAAAGATGGAAGAATTCATATCTTAGGTGAAATGAATAAAGCTTTATCTAAATCAAGAGAAGATGTAGGAAAACATACACCTAAAATGGAAAAAATCTCTGTAGATAAGAAGGATATTGCTACAGTCATTGGAAAAGGTGGTGCAACTATAAGAGAAATAGTTGAGGTATCTGGTGCCAAAGTTGACATCAATGACGAAGGTGAAGTCACAGTAGCTGCTCCTGATGAAGAATCTAGAAATAAAGCTATGCAAATGATTAAAGACTTAACTGCTAAAGCTGAACTCAATAAAATTTATAAAGGAAAAGTAATGAAAATTATGGAGTTTGGTGCATTTGTTAATTTCCTGGGAAAACAAGATGGCCTTGTTCACATATCAGAGCTTGCTGAAAAAAGAGTCGGTAAGGTAACTGATGTCGTAAAAGAAGGTGATGAAGTTAAAGTTAAAGTAATAGGCTTTGATAGAGGAAAAGTTAAGTTATCAATTAAACAAGCTGCAATATAAAATTACTGGAGAAACATGAAAAAATTTGATGATTTGATGAGCGTAAGTAATGAAATTGAAAATATCAGCGCAAGTGATGCAAAAGAAAAGCTAAATGACCCAAATGTTCAATTTATCGATGTTAGGGACAAAGAGAGCTTTTCAAAAGGCACGATCGCTAATGCAATTCACTTAGATAGAGGTTTATTAGAATTTTACCTAGCAGAAGGAAGTCCTCTAGAAAATGATATGTTTAAAAATAATCCTGATAAAGAATATGTAGTTTTTTGTGGTGTTGGTGGACAAGGAACATTAGCAACCAAAACTATGAAAGACATGGGAGTTAAAAATGTCAAAAATATCATTGGTGGTATGAAAGAGTGGGAAAAGATCAAGTAAAAAATAATTTTAATAAATTATATTAAAATGAAGCTTTTAAAAAACTTTAAGTTAGAACTACAGAAAAATAAATATGGAAGATATTTATTGCTTGGTAGTTTTGCATTTTTTTTTATTAAAGGTTTAATCTGGTTAGGTTTTTTTATTACTGTTGGCCTAGGTATAGCTAATTCTTTTTAAATTAAGACAATTACCAACAAAATCATTTGAACAAAATTTATCACCACAGAAACAAAGTGTGATTGTTTAAATTTTTTATCCTGCTTTTCATCTCTGAACTTATTTATCAGTGGCATTAGTACAAAATTTGATACAGCAAATAATACAGCAATAATTAAAATTAAATAAAAATCTAAGGAAAAAATTTTTAGAATTATAAATAAAATTAAAACTAAAACACTAATAGTTAAATTAACAGTGTAGTAATAAGGAAATATTTTTCTTATAAATTTTCTAGCATTTTCCTCATCTAATGCAGTGAAAGTTACAGGCGCTACAACAAAAGAAAAGAAAAGCATAATTCCCAATATTATACTCGTTAGATAAATACTAATTTGTTCCATCATAATTTAACTAAATTTAACTAAATTTCAGGTAATGTTCTTAGGATCTGGCATTCCAACTTTATTGTAACCGGCATCCACATAATGAATTTCTCCAGTAACACCACCCGCCATATCGCTTAAAAGATATAATTGCATTTAGATTTACGTCTTTTTCAACTTGTGTAACAATTGGATAGTTCTTAGCTTCATCATCCATTTCTGAAATATTTGCTGATGCTGAAATAAAATTATTTTTCATCATTATCAAACTGTAAATTGCTTCGTGAACTGAAGTTGCGCCTAATGAATGGCCCGACAAAGATTTTGTTGAACTTATCTTAGGTTTATATTCTGGAAAAGCCTCACCAACTGCTTTTAATTCTGTAATATCTCCCACAGGTGTTGATGTCCCGTGAGTATTTATATAGTCAATTTTATTTTTTGAGGTTGCTAGAGCCATTTTCATACATCTCACCGCTCCCTCACCAGACGGTGCAACCATATCATAGCCATCTGAGGTTGCTCCATATCCGGTTAATTCTGCGTATATTTTAGCACCTCTTGCTTTTGCATGTTCGTATTCTTCTAAAACAAGAACTCCACCTCCACCAGCAATCACAAAACCATCCCTTGTTTTATCATACGGTCTTGAGGCTTTTTCAGGGGTATCGTTATATTTCGAGGATAGTGCAGTCATAGCATCAAACATTGCAGTCATTGCAAAGTGAACCTCATCACTGCCACCTGCAAAAATAATATTTTGTTTTCCTAATTGAATAAGTTCCATTGCGTTACCAATACAATGACCACTCGTTGCGCATGCAGAACTTATTGTGTAATTAGTGCCTTTGATTTTAAATGGAACCGCTAGAGTGGCAGAAGCAGTACTTGCCATAGTTCTTGGAACTATAAATGGACCCATTTTTTTTGGATTTTTTTCTCTAGTTTTATCTGATGCTAAAATCACATTTTCAATTGATGGTCCTCCAGATCCCATGACCATACCTGTTGAAATATTACTAACCTCATTTTCTTCTAATCCAGAGTCTTTAACTGCTTCACTCATTGC
>CACGOO010000024.1 GCA_902574685.1 uncultured Pelagibacteraceae bacterium
ATTTTATGGATATTGGGAGGATTATTCAAAAAAGGTGATAAATTTAGTTTAAATAAAAAGTATTTTAAAAATGTAGAGGCATGTATTTATGGAAAAGATAGATATGTTTTCCTCAAACTATTTAAAAATAAAATTAAAGTTAATTTATCGAAAGATTTGAGAAATACTCTTAAATTAATTCCAAATCTTAAAGATATAAGAACAAAAGTTACAGTTTTATTTAGCCCATCGGCTGCATCATTTGATCAATACAAAAATTTTGAAGAAAGAGGTAGACAATTCAATATGTTAATTAAAAAATATTTACCAATTGAATGAATAAATATTTTGATACATTTTATGATTGGTGGAAAAATATCGATAAAACAATATTTTTGATAATAAGTCTATTATTTTCACTAGGATTGTTCTTTTCTTTAGTTTCAACTTCAATAATTGCATCAGATAAATTAAACACAAATTCTTACTATTTTTTTTTAAAACATTTAATTTTTGTTTTAATAGGAATATTTTTAATTTTATTTTTATCTCTACTAGACCAAAAAATTTTAATTAAGTTATCAGTAGTATTATTTTTTATTACATTTATAACTTTATTCTTAGTTCCATTAATCGGAGTGGAGGTCAAAGGGTCAAAGAGATGGTTAGATATTGGCTCATTACCCAGGTTTCAACCTATTGAAACTTTAAAACCTTTTTTTGTTATTGTTATTTCACTAATAATTACATTAGAAAAAAAAAACCTTTATATAAAATATCTCTTGAGTTCAGCCATTTTAGTACCAATTATTATTTTACTTTTATCTCAACCAGATTTAGGACAAACATTATTAATAATCTCTGTTTGGCTTTCTATTATTTTTGTTTCAGGAATAAATTTATTACTTTTTTCAATTTCATTGTTAGCTGTAAGTTCATTAAGTTTATTTTTAGTCTTTTTGGTGCCAAAGTTTGAATACATAAGAATAAGATTAATGTCATTTTTTGATAATTCTAGCGGTAATAATTACCAGGCTGATAAAGCAAGTGATGCAATATCAAGCGGAAGTTTTTTTGGAAAAGGAATAGGTGAAGGAACTTTAAATTCAAGAATACCAGAAGCACATACAGATTATATAATTTCTGTAATTGCAGAAGAATTTGGAGTAATTATCTTAATAGGTATTATATTACTGTATTTAGTATTATCTTATAGAGTTTTAAAAAAAATAAATTTTACAAAAAATAATAATTTTAAACTTATATTAGTTGGAAGTATTTCAATAATACTATTACAAACTTTTATCCATATTGGTGTAAATATAAGAATGCTTCCTACCACGGGTATGACTATGCCGTTTATTAGTTATGGTGGATCTTCAATTGTTGGAACATCAATTTTAACAGGAATAATATTAAATTTGACGAAGAGAAAATTAAATTAGTATGAAAAATATACTTATAGTAACAGGTGGTTCTGGTGGCCATGTAGTACCATCTACCTCCTTTTTTGAACATTTGAAAAATAAATTTTCTGTAAAAATGGTATCTGATTTAAGAGGAAGTAAATATATAAACGCCAAATATTTTAAATATGAATTAATAGATGTACCAAATTTATTTTTAAATCCTTATTTACTCCCAATAAATATTTTTAAATATTTTCTAAACATTTTTCAATCTATTAGTTTTTTAAAAAATAATAAGACAAATATTGTAATAAGCACTGGTGGTTATATGACATTCCCGTTTTGCTTAGCTGCATTTATATTAAAAAAAAAAGTTTTCTTGTTTGAGCCTAATAGTGTTTTAGGTAGATCTAACCGTTTTGCTTTGAAATTTTCAACAAAAATATTTTGTTACGATAAAAATTTAAGAAACTTTCCAATTAAATATGATTCTAAAAAAGTTATAGTCAAACCTATTTTGAAAAAAGAGATTTATAACCTAGAAAAAAATATAGTTAATTTAAAAAAGGAAATAAAAAAAATTCTTATCATTGGTGGCAGTCAAGGTGCATCGTTTTTTGACCACAATATTACTGAATTAATTATCGAAATATCAAAAAAACAAAATTTCGAAGTTATACAACAGATATCAAATAAGAGTAATTTATCTTCAATAAAAAATAAATATGACAAATCAAATATAAAATATAAATTTATTGAATTTACCAATGATAGTTATGAACTCTATAATGGTATAGATCTAGCAATTACTAGGGGTGGTGCAAGTACATTAAGTGAACTTTCGTTCTTAAATATTCCGTTTATTTCAATACCACTCCCGTCTGCAAGAGATAATCACCAATTTTATAATTCAGAATTTTACTATAAAAAAAATTGTTGTTGGTTAATAAATCAAAAGGAATTTGAATCTAAAAGATTTTCAAAAATGATATTTGAAATATTTAACGATTATCAAAATTACAATGAAAAATTTAAAAATCTTGAAGAAATTAATAAAAAAAATACTTGGAATAATATAAATAATAAGATTATAGAAATTATAGATGAAAATTAATATCGGAAAAACTGAACTAATTCATTTTGTTGGAATTGGTGGCATTGGTATGAGTGGCTTAGCATTAATAATGGATAGTTTAGGCTTTAAAATACAAGGAAGTGACAAATCGGATAATAAAAATCTTAATTTACTAAGAAAAAGAAAAATTCCAATTCATTTAAATCATAATAAGCAAAATATAAAACATTGCACTGTATTAGTAGTTTCTTCAGCTATAAAAAAATCAAATCCAGAATATAGGCATGCAAAAAAATTAAACTTGCCGATATATAAAAGAGGAGAGCTATTAGGTCATATAGTTTCTTTAATGAAAAATATTGTTGTGACAGGATCACACGGCAAAACAACAACAACATCAATTCTGTCAAACATTTTGAATTACGCAAAATTAGATCCCACAATAATAAATGGAGGTGTTTTGAATTCAATAGGAAGTTCAGCAAAATTAGGAAAAAGTGACTGGAGTTTAGTTGAGTCAGATGAGTCGGATGGAAGTTTTCTTAAAATACCTTTTAATTATTCAATAATAACCAACATTGACAATGAACATTTGGATTATTACAAAACTATGAAAAATTTAAAAAATAAATTTATAGAATTTATTGATAAAACTCCTTCTTTTGGGAAAGCTTTTTTGTGTTTAGACGACAAAAATGTAAAAAATATTTTACCAAAAATTAAAAATAACAATTACTATACATTTGGTTTAAATAAGAAATCAAATTTTCATATTTTTAATATAGTTCAGAATAAAGATTATTCAAAATTTAATATTAAAATAAAAATACCAGGAAAAACAAAAATTATAAAAAATATTTTAATACCTTTGTTAGGTTTGCATAATATAAAAAATGCAACATCAGCATTAGCAGTAGCTTTTTCAATTGGTGTATCAGATAAAATAATTAAATTGGGTTTAAAAAACTTCAATGGTGTACAAAGAAGATTTAATTTCCTATTCGAAATTAATAAAGTACCATTTTTTGACGATTATGCACATCATCCAACTGAGATTTCATCGGTATTAGATGGTGTAAGCAAAGTATATAATAAAGAGGAAATAGTTTGTATTTTTCAACCGCATAGAATTTCAAGAGTAAAAAATTTAAAAATTGAATTTTCTAAATGCTTTAAAAATGCAAATACAGTTTTACTTTGTCCAATTTATAAAGCTAGTGAAACTATAAAATTAGGATTCTCATACACTTCATTTGCAAAATTAATTGCAAAAAATTCTAAAGTTAATCTGATAATGCTTAAAAATGAAATAGATTTAAAAAAAATTACTAAAAACATCGCATTCGGAAATAAAATTTTTATTGCTATGGGTGCTGGATCTATAACAAATTGGGTAAGAAATCTTAATTGATATGGAATTAAAAGATATTGAAGATTTTAAAAATAAATATAATGCAGATCTGTTTTTTAATACTGATATCAAAAAACTTAATTGGTTTAATATAGGTGGAAAATCAAAAATCTTTTTTAAACCAAAAAATCTTATAGAATTAAAGGAATTCCTAAAACTGTATAATAATAGAGGAAAAATGTTTATATTAGGAATGGGTTCAAATGTGTTATTTAAAGATAATACTTATGAAGGAGTAATAATCAAACTTAGCAACAATTTTAGTACATTATCAAAATTAAAACCAGACACAATAATAGCAGGCTCAGCCTGCTCACAAAAAAAACTTTCAGAATTTGCACTAGAGAATGGAATAAGTGGTTTTGAATTTATGTACTGCATCCCTGGTTCAGTTGGAGGTGGTCTTCAAATGAATTCTGGATGTTTTGGAACAGAATTTAAAGACAAATTAATCTCTCTGCAATGTATTGACACAAAAGGAAATATAAAAGTTATCCCATCTAACAAAATTAAATTTCAATATAGAAAAATAGAATTAAACGAAAATTTAATTTTTTTAAGTGCTACTTTTAAAGGTGATTTATTAAATAAAAATAAAATAAAAAATTTGATGCAAGAATTAGCCATAAAAAAAAATAATTCACAACCTTCAAAAATCAAGACTGGAGGAAGTACTTTTAAAAATCCAGTTGAGCAAACAAAAAAAAAAGCTTGGGAACTTATAAAAGAATCAGTCCCTGAAAACATTAATTTCGGAGATGCCTGTATATCGAATAAACATTCAAATTTTTTTGTTAATAAAAATAATGCATCTTTTAATGAGATGAATTCATTAATCAATTTTGTAAAAAAAAATGTTAAAGAAAAAACAGGAATTGATATAAGTTTAGAAATCAAAATTATCGAGTAGTGAGTAAAATATTTATCTTAGCAGGAGGATACTCTAATGAAAGAGCAATAAGTCTTGAAACAGCTAAAAGTGTTTATTCTGAATTAAAAAAAAATAAAAAATATAAGATAAAAATTCAAGAACCCAATGGTGACTTTGTCAAAAATTTAAGAAAATTTAAACCAAACGTAGTCTTAAATCTGTTACATGGCAGATATGGGGAAGATGGATATGTTCAGGCAATTTTAGAATCAGAAAATGTAAAATATACACACTCAGGAGTGTTAGCATCATCTCTAGCGATAGATAAGGAATTATCGAAAAAAATCTTTGTTAAAAATAATATTCTAACTCCAGATTATATGAAATACTCTTTTAAAAATTCCTATAAAAAAAAATTTTTTCAAAAATTAAATAAAAAATTTAAATTTCCTATAGTTATTAAGCCCATTAATGAGGGATCAAGTGTAAATGTTTTTATTAGTAACAAGAAAAATTATTTAAAAAATCTTTATAAATTAAAAGAATACGGAGAAGTACTTCTTGAAAAATATATTCCAGGAAGAGAAATACAAGTTGCAGTTTTATCTGATAAAATATTAGGAGCAATAGAGTTAAGACCAAAAAGAAAATTTTACGATTATGAAGCCAAATATAATCCAAATGCTAATACAGAACATATTATTCCAGTTGATATAACAAAATCCCAATATAATGTGGTTACAAATACTGCCTTAAAAGCGCATAAATTATTGAAATGCAGAGGTGTTTCAAGATCAGATTTTAGATTTTATAATAACAAATTTTATTTATTAGAAATAAATACACAACCAGGCATGACATCTTTATCTTTAGTACCCGAAATAGCAAAATTTAATAACATTACTTTTAAAAATTTGATAGAAAAAATTTTGATAGATGCTTCAACAAAAAAATAATAAAATTTATTTTTATTTATTTTGTTTCTTTATTTTATCTACAATAATGAATCAAGGTTTGTTACTATTTTTCAAGAATAATTTTTTATTAAAAAAAATTGAAATTAATACGAATTCATCATTAATCAAAAACCAAATTAAATTAAATACTGAATATATGATTAATAATAATATTTTTTTTCTAGACGAAAACAAAATTTTAAAAAAATTAGATAATTTAAATTTTTTAGAAAATATTAAAATACAAAAAAACTATCCTGCCACACTTAAGATTACTGCTAATAAAACAAAATTATTGGCCGTAACTTATTTAGACCAAAAAAAGTACTTTATTGGAAATAATGAAAAGTTTATATCTGCAATGCAATTAAATAATAATTATGAATTACCTATTATATTTGGTCAATTTCTTATTTCTGATTTTTTGAAGCTTAGAAAAACGCTATCGAAAAATAATATAGATCAAGATAAAATTATAAAATATTATTTTCATAAAAATAAAAGATGGGATTTATATTTTAAGAATAATATTGTAATAAAATTACCTAATAAAAGTATTATTAAAGCAATAAAGTTATACAAAAATTTCATTGATAATAACGAAATTAAACCAAATTCAATAATTGATTTAAGAGTAAATAACAGGCTAATTCTAAGTAATGGATAATCAAAATTATATTAATATTTTAGATTTTGGATCTTCAAGAATTAGATTTTCAGTATTTAATAATGATTTGAAAGAAGTTTATACAGAATCAGAAAATGTAAAATTAGAAAACAAC
>CACGOO010000025.1 GCA_902574685.1 uncultured Pelagibacteraceae bacterium
AACAAAAGTTAATTTTTTCCAGGCTAAAAATATTAAAAAGATTTGTGAAATTGATTTAAAGCAATTCAACAATGTAAACGACCGTTACACAACACTTAAAAGATCAACATTAATAAAGTTTTTAATTGGCAATATACCTGAGGAAAAAATTCAATTTAAAGCCGATATTCAAAATATCGAATATAATGAAAAAATAAAGATTTCTTGGAATAATAAGAATGAAAGTTTCGATTATATAGTAATTGCAGACGGTGTTTTTTCAAAATTAAAATCTCAAATATCAAATAATCATTTAAACCCAATTTTTAATGGGAACATTGCTTTAAGGGCGAATTTAAAACAACATGAAAAAGATAATATTTCTGTTTATATGGGGTCAAATTTTCACTATGTAACTTATCCTGTAAATCAAAAACTCGAATATAATTTTGTTGCTATAATCAAAAAGAAACTAACTACTAAAGAAATTGAAAATAAAAATATTCTTAATTCAGAAACATTTATAAAATCTTTAAAAGACTTTATTTCACAAAATTCTATTATAAATTTGGAAAGTTTAGCAAATATAAAGTGTTTTCCTGTATTTGTAAGCACTGAATTACCCACATTAAAATATCAAAATACTTATTTGAGTGGTGATGCTTTATTTGCTTTTCCACCTTCTTTTGCACAAGGTGCTTCTCAAAGTATTGAAACAGCAAATGGTATTTTAGAAAATATTACAAATTCAAATAGTATTTATAAAGATAAGATAAGTAAAATATTACTAGTAAATAAAAGATCAAAATTAAACCATTTTGCCTTCCATTTAACTAATCCAATAATAATATTAATTAGAAATATTGTTTTGAAATTTTTATCAAAAAATAAAAAATTTCTAGAGAGTTATCTTGGAAAAATTTATAGAAATTAAGTAGTTGGCCTTAGTCTTTGCCTCAAATCATCAATTGGTTTGAGTGAATTACCTGATTTATAATACCAAAAAGTCCAACCGTTACAGCTCTCAGCACCTAATATTTGTGCAGCAACTTTATGAATTGATCCTTCTGATTTCCGATATTTTATACTACCATCAATCATAATTTTCGCATTGATTTGTTTTTTTTGATCAAAAATTTCAGTACCAGGTTTAATAATTCCTAATTCAACCAAAGATCCAAATGGCACTCTTGGTTTGGATCTATTATTTTTTATAGTATCTAAATATTCATCTTCTATAATTTTTGTATTTTTAATTCTTTTACTTGCAGCTTCAAAATAGTTTTTTTCTTTTTCTATCCCAAAATAATTTCTACCTAACTTTTTTGAAACTACAGCAGTTGTTCCCGTACCGAGAAACGGGTCCAATATTAAATCGCCTTTATTAGACGATGCTAATATAATTCTGTGCAATAAAGACTCTGGCTTTTGCGTTGAGTGAACTTTATTACCATTATTTTTAAGTCTTTCTTTTCCATTACATATAGGTAAATTCCATGTAGATCTCATCTGTAGATCATCGTTTAAACATTTAAGTGATTGATAATTAAAAGTATATTTTGAGCCTTCACTTTTTGATGCCCATATAAGTGTTTCGTGCGCATTCGTAAAACGTGTTCCTCTAAAATTTGGCATAGGGTTATTTTTGTTCCAAATCACATCATTTAGTATCCAAAAACCTAAATCTTGCATTTTTGAACCAACTCTAAAAATATTATGATAACTTCCTATGACCCATAAAGATCCATTTTTTTTTAAAATTCTTTTACATTCTTTAAGCCATTGAACTGAAAACTCATCATAACTTTTAAAACTATCAAATTTATCCCACGCATCGTCTACAGCATCGACTTTAGATCTATCAGGTCGACTTAATTCTTTTTTCAGTTGAAGGTTGTAAGGTGGATCTGCAAATATCAGATCAAAACTTTCAGCCGGAATTTTTTTTAATTCCTTAATACTATCTCCATTAATAATTTTATTTTTTATGTCTGAAATGATCATTTTATATTTTTGAATTAGACTCCAGTCAGGAGTCTACGTCAACCTGTGATTGAATTTATTGATTGATAATTGTTATGATTATTATTTAAGACTCAATATCTTGTGTATTGGTTGGAAGGTTTTTCTATGAAATCTAGTCACTCCAAATTTTTTAATAGCTTTAATATGATCCTTGGTTCCATAACCTGCATTATTATCCCAGCCGTATTTTTTAAAAGAAAAAGACATCTTTTTCATTAGCTTATCTCTTTCAACTTTAGCAATAATCGATGCGGCTGAAATTTCAGGAATTTTTTCATCACCTTTTAAAATAGTTTTAATTACATAATTTTTTAAGTCTGGTGGTTTGTTACCATCTATTAAAACTTTTTTAGGTTTCAATTTGAGTTTCTTAATTGCTCTTTTCATTGAAAGTAGGCTAGCATTTAAAATATTAATTTTTTCAATTTCCTTTATTGATGCAGATCCTAACGCCCAAATCGAATTTTTTTTTATATATTTAGCTAAAGTTTCCCTCTGAATTTTGTTAAGTTTTTTTGAATCTTTAAGAATTTTTCTATTAATTTCTTTATTTAATATAACAGCAGCTGCATAAACTGGTCCTACAAGGCTCCCTCTTCCAACTTCATCAACCCCAGCAATAATTTTTTTCATATAAAATATTATTAAAAATTTAAATCTCTAAACCAGTTTCATCTATTTTTTTTCTAATTTCTTTAAGATCGGCCCAAGAATATTTTTTTTGCTCTGCTTGTCTTAGTAGATATGCTGGGTGAAAAGTTATCATTGTTAAATATGTTTTATTATTAATTATTACTTCCTTCCATTTTCCTCTTTCTTTAGAGATTTTAATTTTATTCCCGAAGAGCGCTTCCATTGCTGTGCTTCCCATTAAAATAAGTATTTCTGGATTTATAATCGAAATATGTTTTCTTAAATATTCAGAGTATCTATTTATTTCTGATATTTCAGGCTTTCTGTTATTTGGAGGTCTATAATTTACAACATTAGTTATATAAACGTTAGTTCTATCTAAATTGATAGCTTTCAACATTTTATTTAAAAGCATTCCTGCATCACCAACAAAAGGTTTTCCTAATTCATCTTCTTTTTGTCCAGGTCCTTCACCTACAATCATTATTTTTGAAGATGAATTTCCATCACTGAAAACAAGATTTTTTGCACTATTTTTTAGTTCACAATCTTCAATCTTTTCTATTTCAACTCTAAGTTTTGCTAATTCTTCAGATTTTTCCTCATTAGAAGCATTATTTTTAAATCTATTTATTGGCTCATCACTAAATTCATATTCAATACCTAGCTCGTTTATTAAATCATTATCAAATATGTCATTTTGATTTTTTTCATTTAAAGTCATAAAGTAAAAAATGTTCTTAAAAATTTTTTGTTTTATAATATTAATTCTATACCAAACAAATCTTTATTCAAAAGCAGCGAATGAAAAAGAATTCAACCAGAAGTATCTATCAAATTATCTTTCAGCATTATTATCATTTGATAACGAGAAAAATAACGATGCTCTTAAGTTTTTTGAAAATTCAAAAATATTAATTCAATCACATGATAGTTTTTTGCAAGAATATGTATTTTCTTTACTTTTGGATGGACAGGTTAAAAAAGCAATTAAACAAGTTAAATATTCTAATACCTCAATAGGAGGAGATTTTTTTGAAGGAAATTTATTATTAATTTTAGATAGCATTAACAAGAAAAAGTTTAAACAAGCAGCTTTGAAGTTAAAAAAATTGGAAAAGTTCAAAGAGGACGACTCTTACAAATTTATAATTTATTCTAGCTTAAAAAGTTATATTGATCTTTTTATATATAAAAAATCTGACATAGTTGAGCAATTTGGAAAATTAGATTTGATAAACATGGCTTTTCAAAATTGTTATTTGAATTCCAAAAAAACTGAGTCTTATTTTTTAAATTTAATTAAAGATCCTCAAAGTGATTACTCTAGATATACTTTTTTTTATTTGAGTAACGAAGTGTCTAATAATGACCTTGTAACAGTTGATAATTTTGCAGATACAATAGATCCTTTAAGAAGTAGTTTGCTTATTTCTCAAGTAAAAAAATGGATAGATGAAAAAAAATATACAAAATTAACACAGCATTTTTCATGTCAAAATGAGAATGATATTTTGGCAGAA
>CACGOO010000026.1 GCA_902574685.1 uncultured Pelagibacteraceae bacterium
TTATTTTTTTTGAAGTACCACCAAAAATAATTCCTGAAATTTTTCCATGATTTTCAGTATAAAATTCTGAGATTACAGAATTTTCGTTATATTTATTTTTTGAGAGTAAGTAACCCTTATCTTGCCAATTCATTATATTTTAATAGTTTCTAAAAGTTTCATAGCGGCAGCTTGTTCAGCATTTTTTTTTGAACTACCATCAGCGATAACTATTTTGCTATCCTTAATTTTTACACTAATTTTAAAATTCGGTTTATGTCTTGGTCCTGTATTAGAAATAAGTTTATATATTGGCAATGTTTTAAATTTCTTTAATGAATATTCTTGTAATCTTGTTTTTGAGTCGATTACTGTAACATCTGATAAGTTTAAATAATTTTTCCAATAATTTAATATAAATTTTGATGAAACCTCAAAACCTTTATCTATATAAATTGCTCCTATCAAAGACTCACAACAATCAGATATAATTTTTTTTTCTATATTGACTTTTTTTTTCTTTTCCGTGTTTCCTGTTAAAATATAATTATCCAATTCTAATTCCTTGCCAATTTCAAAACACTTGTTTTTATTAACTAAATTTGCAAGTTTTTTATCAATCATACCCACTTTTTCATTTGGATATAACTCTAAAAGTTTCTTTGATATGACAAATCCTAAAACTCTATCGCCTAAAAATTCTAGTTTTTCATAATTATTTTTTGTGTCAAAACTTTTGTGTGTTAAGGCTTGTATCAATAGTTTATCATCTTTAAAACTAATACCTATTTTCTTTTGCAGTTTGTTTAACTTCATTTATTTAAATTATTTTATTAAAAAATCTTTCAAATCGAACTATTTCATTCCATTTGAAGATATTAAAGATACTTCCTTTCTTTGGATTGGATGAGAAAAATAAAATTTGAGCTTTTCCAACTAAATTATTTTGATTGACATAACCAACTTCAGATAAAAATCTGCTGTCTTTAGAACAATCTCTATTGTCACCTAAGAAAAAATAATGGTTTTCAGGAACAATGTATTTATCTGAATTAGAAAATGTTACATCAGTTCTATATGCAGCTAAATAACTTTTTCCATTAGGAAGCTTTTCCTCAAATATATTGACATTAATTTGGGATGATCCACAGTATAACTTATCATTTTTGCTTTTAATTGTTTTTAATACTTGATTGGAGTTTATATATAGATCACCATCAATAAACTGTATTGTATCACCTGGCATACCAATTAATCTTTTAATATAATCTGTGCGATTATCAGAAGGTGTTTTAAAAACTATAACATCTCCTCTTTTAGGTTTTTTATTTAATATACGTCCTTTAAAAATAGGAGGACTAAAAGGAAATGAATGTTTACTATATCCGTAAGAGAACTTTGTGACAAATAATCTATCACCCACAAGCAAGTTAGTTTCCATTGATGATGATGGTATATAAAATGGCTGGATTAATATTGATCTTATGAATACAGCAATTATTAATGCATAAAATAAAGTTTTTGTATTATCAATTATGAAATTTTTCATTTTCTATTCAAAATAACAAATGCAATTGAGTGGTTTTTTTCATCTGAAAGTGAAAGATGTATATCGTAATTCTTTATTTTAAATTTTTTTTTTAATATATCTTTAATTTTCTGTGAAATTTTAATTTTAGGAGATCCTTTCTTATTATTGTATATTTCAATATCATTAAAATTAATGTTATTTCTAAAGCCTGTTCCTATTGATTTAACAAATGCTTCTTTAGCAGCAAATCTTTTTGCAAAATAATTCGTTTTGTTTCTATATTTTTTTGATTGATTAATTTCATTTAATGTAAAGAGTCTTTTTTTAAAACCTTTAACTTTTAGAGATTTTTCTATTCTTCTATTATCAATAATATCAACACCGTTACCAATTATCATTAGTTTAATATTTTTCTAAAATTAGTGATTACTTTTTTCATGCCAAACATGATGGACTCTCCAATTATAAAATGTCCAATATTAAATTCCTCTATATATTTAATCTTTCTTAAAATTTTAGTTGATTTATAATCTAAGCCATGACCTGCATGAACTTCCATTCCTAGTTTTTTTGCTAACAAAGCACATTTTTTTATTTTTTTGAACTCGACTAAATAATTTCTATTGTTTTTAACTTTTAAAGCAAATTTTCCTGTATGAAGTTCAACACATTTTGCATTTAATTCTTTTGATGCAAAAACATCTTTAATATTTGGGTTGATGAAAAGACTTGTTCTAATTTTTTTTGAATTTAATTTACTAATTACTTTTTTAATTATTTTTTTGTTTTTTGTGATATTTAAACCTCCTTCAGTAGTTATTTCATTTCTTCTTTCAGGAACTATGCAAACAAAATTTGGTTTATATTTTAACGCAATTTTAAGCATTTCATTGTTAGCAGCCATTTCTAAATTTATTGGTACTCTTTTAATTTTTGAAAATATAGCTACGTCTTCATCTCGGATGTGTCTACGATCTTCTCTTAAATGAATAGTAATAGAATTAGCACCAAAATTCATAACTTGTCTTGCATATGAAATAGGATCAGGATGCCCCTCTCCTCTGGCATTTCTTAATGTTGCAATATGATCTACGTTAACACCTAGTCTAGATTTCATTTTAAATATCTACTACCAGGTTTTGTAATTGGAATTTTTTTTAACTTAATTGGTAAATTATTTTTTTTATAAGTTGGTATTTCTAATTTAATTTGAGAAACAATATTTTTATCTTTAATTTTTAAACTTGATTTACTAGATCTATTAATCAAACACGCATATCCAACTACTTTTGATTTATATTTTTTTACAAGTCGAGCACACTCTAAACTTGACTTACCTGTAGTAATTACATCCTCTACTATCAAAACTTTAGAATTTTTTTTAATTGAAAAGCCCCTTCTTAAAGTAAATTTCCCATTAACTCTTTCACAAAATATTGTCTCCTTATTCAATAAATTTCCAACGATATAACCTATTACAATACCACCCATAGCTGGTGACAAAATTATATCAATTTTTTTAAATTTTGTTTTTATTTTATTGCTTAAGGATTTACAAAATTTTTCTGATTTCTTTGGATAACTTAATAATTTAGCGCATTGAACATATTGAGGCGAATGTAAACCTGAAGATAAAACAAAATGTCCTTCTAAAAGTGCCTTAGTTTTTTTTAAAACCACTAAAGAATCTTTTAAAGAAAGCATATTTTTTATTTTTGTGTCTAATTATTTTGAAGTTATATTCTTTCTGTTTTAGCTCACTAATAAGTTTTGTAAAGTTTTTCAAATCTTGAATAATTAGGTTGAACCTAAAATTAATGGTTCTTTTTGTCTTTTCTACCATTTCAACACTAGAAATATTTACATTATTGGTTCCAATCATTGTTGTAACGTCACCTAATATTCCAGGTCTATCAGGTAAAGACATCCAAAGGGTGGTATTATATTTTTTTTCTGTAGGCTTACTGTCTTCTTTGTATTGCCAGTATCTTCTTATAGCTGCTCTAGCTTTCCCGGTTTTAGCGCTTGTTATCCAATGCAAAGAAGGAGAATCTTTTTTTGATGTTAATATTTTAACTACATCTCCATTGCGCAATATTGATTGTAAAGGACTTTCCTTTCCATTTATTTCACATCCAATCGCAGTATCACCTACTTTGGTGTGCACAGCATAAGCGAAATCAATTGGACTTGCCTCTTTGGGTAATTTTATAACTGAGCCTTTTGGTGTAAAACAAAAAACATTTTCTTGAAACATTTGGAGTTTTGTATACTCAAAATAATGTTCAGGATTTTCATTTTTATCTATAATTTCTACTAGATCTGCTAACCAATCATATTCCTTCCAAGTTAAAGAGTTAAACTTTTCCGACGATTTATATTTCCAATGAGAAGC
>CACGOO010000027.1 GCA_902574685.1 uncultured Pelagibacteraceae bacterium
TTTCTCAACATTATGAATGGTTTATCAAGTATATAAGAAATAGCTGATGCAAAAACAAATCCTCTAGACTCTACAGCTCCAATTTTATTAAATTGGAATTTTTTTGATCTTTCAACAATTTGGTCTATACATTCCTTGAATGCTTTTTCATTTTTAATAAGTGTTGTTATATCTCTGAAAAGTATTCCCTTTTTAGGATAGTCTTGAATTGATCTAATATGTTCTTTTAAATCCATAAAACTTAAATATAATCTTAAAAGTATTATGGCAAATAATAAATTAGCAATTATTGGTGGAAGTGGCCTATATGATGTTGAAGAGTTTAAAGATAGAGAAACACTAGATTTAAATACTCCATGGGGAAAACCTTCAGATTTAATATTAAAGGCCAAATATAATAATAAAGAAATTTATTTTCTACCAAGACACGGAAAAGGTCATTTTATCTCTCCATCAAAAATAAATTTTAGAGCAAATATTGATGCTCTTAAACAACTCGGTATTACTGATATAGTTTCTGTCTCAGCTGTAGGATCTTTAAAGGAAGATTTACCTCCAGGTAAATTTGTTATCGTTGATCAGTTCATTGATAGAACTTTTGCAAGAAATAAAACTTTTTTTGATGATGAGATTGTTGCTCATGTATCAATGGCACATCCAACCTCAAGTGGGCTGATGAACGCTTGTGAAGATGCTATTAAAAAAGAAAATATTTCTTATCAAAGAGGTGGAACTTACGTTGTAATGGAAGGACCGCAATTTTCAACATTAGCTGAGTCAAATTTATATAGATCATGGAAAGCGGATGTTATTGGAATGACAAATATGCCAGAAGCTAAGTTAGCAAGAGAAGCAGAAATTAGATATGCTTCAGTTTCTATGGTAACAGATTATGATTGTTGGTATCCAGATCATGAAAATGTTGATGTTCAACAAGTTATAAAAGTGCTTATAGATAATGCAGCAAAAGCTAAAAATATGATTAAAAATTTGATAGAGAACTTTGAAAATAATATTGATCCCAATGATCCAACTAATAATTGTTTAGATGTAGCAATAATTACAGCTCCAGAAAAAAGAACTCAAAAAACTAAAGATAAATTAAAAACAATTGCAGGAAGAGTTCTTAATTAATGAAAATTAATGGTGTTAAATATAAAACAATTTGGTTTGATGAAGAAAAACAAGTTGTAAAAATAATAGATCAGACAAAGCTTCCACATAAATTTGTAATAAAAGAATTAAGTTCAGTTAAAGATGCAATAAACGCTATCAAAACAATGGAAGTGAGAGGTGCTCCATTAATTGGGGGTACAGCTGCATTTGGATTAGTTTTAGCTATAAAAGAAAATAATAGTTTAGATTTTATAAAAAAAAGTTCGGAAGAATTAGTTGCTTCTAGGCCGACGGCTATAAATCTTCAGTGGGCAATTCATAGAATGAATAATAAATTATCATTTGTTGAACCTAAAAATTTATTTAATGTTGCACTCAATGAAGCTAAAGAAATTTGTAAAGAAGATGAGGCATTTTGTGAAAGTATTGGTAAAAATGGATTAAATATTATTGAGGATATATATAATAAAAAGAAAGATACTGTAAATATTCTCACACATTGTAATGCAGGTTGGTTAGCTACAATAGATTGGGGAACTGCAACTTCTCCTATTTATCATGCACATAAAAAAGAAATACCAATACATGTTTGGGTAGACGAAACTAGACCAAGAAATCAAGGAGCAAACCTTACATCATATGAACTTAATGAAGAAGAAATTCCAAATACAATTATAGCAGATAATACAGGTGGAATATTAATGCAAAGAGGACAGGTTGATATGTGTATTGTTGGAACAGATAGAACATTATCTAACGGAGATGTGTGCAATAAAATTGGTACATATTTAAAAGCTCTTGCAGCTCATGATAATAATGTTCCTTTTTATGTTGCTTTACCAAGTTCCACGATAGATTGGAATTTAAAAAACTCTAAAGATATTCCAATAGAAGAAAGAGATCCAAAAGAACTTTCTCATGTAGATGGAATTAACAAAGATAATAAAGTTGATAAAGTTTTAATTTATCCAGAAAAAAGTAAATCATTAAATTTGGCTTTTGATGTAACTCCAGCTAAGTATGTTACAGCATTAATAACAGAAAAAGGAATATGCGAAGCCTCTACTGAAGGTTTAAATGGTCTCTTCAAAAACTAATAAAAAGAAAAATGATGTTATTAAGTTTTCCAAAATGCTTAATGACAAAAAATTATCCGCTTTAAGATCCGGTAATATATCAGTCAGACATAACAATGGTTTCCTTATTACCCCTTCAGGAAAAAAATACTCATCACTAAAAGTAAAAGATATAGTGTTTGTAAGTCTAGATGGAAGATATGAAAAAAAATATAAACCTTCGTCAGAATGGAGATTTCATCAAGATATTTATATCAAAAAGAAAGATGCTCAAGCAATAGTTCATACACATTCAACTAATGCAACAGCTCTATCTGTTCACAAAAAACCTATTCCAGCCTTTCATTACATGGTAGCACTCGCGGGAGGTAATGATATAAAATGTTCAAAATACGCAACTTATGGAACAAGAGAGCTTTCAAAAAACATATTAAAAGCTTTGAATAATAGAAAAGCTTGTTTGATTGCAAATCACGGACAGATTGCATTTGATAAAAATTTACCTGATGCTTTTGAATTGGCACAAGAAGTTGAAAATTTGAGTTTACAGTATAT
>CACGOO010000028.1 GCA_902574685.1 uncultured Pelagibacteraceae bacterium
TTTTGTCCCCCTACAGAGTCATGAGAATTGTTATTTAATAAAATGTATTTAAAATTTTTTTTGGCAAAATTACCAGCTGTCATAATCGAGCCTAAATGCATTAAAAGAGCACCATCACCATCTATACAAAAAGTATTTTTTTTAGAAGCTAATGAATAGCCCAAAGCAACTGATGAAGTATGACCCATGCCACCAACCATATAGAAATCTTTACTTTTGTTTAAATTAAATTTTTTTCTCAGGTACATTAATTCTCTTGAATTATATCCAGTGCTAGAAATTACCTTTGATCTAGTTGGAATTTCTTTAATTAAAGTTTTAAGAAAATATTCTTTATCTAAACTATAAAAGTCTTTTTTAGAGCTTGATTTACTATTTTTATGAAGAGTGCCTTGTTCAATTAAACAAGCTATTATTGAATTATTTTTTTTTGCATATTTAATTTGTTTATCAAATTTTTTTAAATCTTTATTTGATCTTAAAATAGTATATTTAATATTTAATAACTTTAAAATTTCTCTTGTAATTTTACCTTTTACATTATGCTGAGGTTCATCTTTAACTTTTGGTGATCCTCTCCATCCTATAATTAATATTAAGGGAATTGAATATACTTTCTTATGAGCTATAGATATTAACGGATTTAAAGCATTAGAAAGTCCAGAATTTTGCATGTAGATACATGGAATTTTTTTTGTTGAAAGATAATGACCAATTCCGATTGAAACCGCAGAACCTTCGTTAGTTGCAATAATATGATTTCTCTTATTTTTTAAATAAGAAGATAATTCTTTTAAAACACTATCAGGTACACCAGTAAAAAAATTTGTGTTATTTTTTTTTAATAAGTTAATTAAAGTATTAACTTTAATCATTTTTTATAAGATTAATTATTTCTTTTATTGGAATTATTTTTTTATCCGCTTCAAATGCTCTGCCATTTTTTAGTATAGTTCTAGCTGTATTTAGCATTGCAGGATATGCTGATCTCAGTAATTGATTTGCATAAATAACTAATTTAAATCCATTTTTAATTAAATCTTTTTCATAGACTTTAGAATATGTAGATGGAACTGAAACTAAAGGTATAAAATTTTTACTCTTCTTAAATTCCTTAGCAAAAGAAAAAATTTCTGCAGGGGTTTTTTCTTTGCTATGAATTAAAATTGCATCTGCTCCTGCTTTTGAGTAAATTTCAGCTCTATGTAATGCATCCTTAAGACCTTTTCCTACAATAAAGCTCTCGATTCTTGCGATAACCATAAAATCTTGTGATTGTCTAGTATCACAAATCTTTTTTATCTTTTTGGCAAAAAGATGTGGTTTATCTTGTTTGGTACCAGCTTGATTTTTAAATAAAGAGTTTTTTTTAAGACCAACCTTATCTTCCATTATTATTGCTGATGCACCAGATCGTTCTAATGATCTAATCAAAAAAGGGAGATGTTCAATCTGACCTCCATTATCTGCATCAAAAACTATTGGTTTGGTTGTGACATCCATCATGTCATTTAATGAAGAAATTCTGGCAGAAAAAGATAATGATGAATTATCAGGTAAACCTTTGGTTGCAGAATCTGTTAGACTGGAAGACCACATACCATCAAATTCTAAATTTTTTTTATTATTATTAATTTTAATATTTTCTATTATAAGTCCAGTGAGGGAGTTGTGAGACTCCAATATTCTAGTTATATCCTTACTATCCATTAACCTTTTAAGTCTTGAAACTCTATTTGATGTTGATGATAATTCTAGAATTTTATTTTTTATAATTGAAGAAGATACATCTTTAGTATATTTAGGCTCTATAAGTCTGCCATTCCATTTTTTTAAAATCTTTATAACTTTTTTTCTAACTATTTTTCTATTATCAAATTTCCAATCATCTCCATGAACAAAATAATTTGGCTTAATTCTATTTAAAATTTCCTCATAATCATAGTTATCTTGAGCAACAACCTGATCAATATATTTAAGATTTTTAACTAAATTTTTTCTTTCCTCAAAATTTAATATTGTAAGTTCCTTATATTTAACAATGGCTTTGTCAGTTAGCAAACCAACAATTACTCTTCCGTAATTTTTTGCAATTTTGATTATATTAATATGTCCTTTATGGAGGATATCAACGGCGAGTGGAACATATACTATTTTTTTTTTATTCATTTATTAAACCAAGGTTTGTTATCATTTAAAGTTCTTTTTAAGTTTTTATCCGACATTTTAGATAGCTGATACAAGCTATCTCCAGATAATCTTCCGCCAAGTCTTAAAACTAAGACTTTCCCTTCACTTATGAATTTGTGTTTTTTGTTTGGTTTTATATACATCGAATCATTTTTATTTAATTTTTCATTAATACTATCTATTTCAATTTTAATATCTTTTTTGCCAATATTATATATATACTGATGTGTAGGCACTTCTAAGGAACAATTGTTTTTGTTATTTT
>CACGOO010000029.1 GCA_902574685.1 uncultured Pelagibacteraceae bacterium
TAAAATTAATAAAGCAATTACTGACCAAATATTTTGCCAAGTTGTTAATGACAATAAAAATACCATTAAAACAGGTAAAATAAATTCAGCACTAGATAAACCAAACCAGCAAATACTCAATGCCCTACCCCTAGATTTTGTAAAATATCTTGAAACTGTTGTTGTTGCAGTATGAGACATCATTCCTTGGCCTGAAAACCTCATTAAGAAAATTGCTATGAATAAAAAAACTATAGATGAAATTTTTGAAAAGAAAAAACAAGAAAATGATAAAAGTAATGTTACATAGATTGCAAATCGGAAAATATTTATATCATCAATTTTCTTTCCAACCCAAATAAGTAATAAACTACTGCACAATGTTGCTGATGCATATATTGAGCCAAATTGTCCATGAGTTATCGAGAGTGTCTCTCTTATACTTGTATTGAATATTCCAAGAAAAAAACTCTGTCCAAAGCTTGAAAAAAATGTAAATATAAATCCAAATACAATTACTTTTAAACTTAAATTTTTAAACATAAAAAAATATGACTTCTAAAGTTGCTTTCATAGGTCTTGGTGTAATGGGTTATCCAATGGCAGGATATATATCAAAAGCAGGACATAATGTAACTGTTTTTAACAGAACAAAATCAAAAGCAGAAAAATGGATTGGTGAATACAAAGGTAATATGGCTGATACACCATCTGAAGCTGCTAAAGATGCTGATTTTATTTTTACGTGTGTTGGGAATGATGACGATTTAAGACAAGTCTCTTTAGGTGATCATGGGCTATTTCATAATGCTAAAGAGGGATGCGTATATATAGATAATTCAACAGTGTCTGCTGAAATTTCTAGAGAACTTTATAAAGCTGCAAAAGATAAAGGATTTGGTTTTTTAGATGCTCCTATATCAGGAGGACAATCGGGTGCTGAAGGTGGGATATTAACTGTCATGGTTGGTGGAGATGAAAATGATTTTAAAAAAGCAGAGCCAATAATTGATTGTTACAGTAAAAAAGTAACTTTAATCGGACCATCAGGAAGTGGACAATTAACTAAGATGGTTAATCAAATGTGTATTGGTGGTTTAGTACAAGGTTTATCTGAAGCAGTAAATTTTGGAATTAATGCAGGATTAGATATGGATAAAGTTATGGAAACTATTTCAAAAGGTGCAGCTCAATCTTGGCAAATGGAAAATAGATATAAAACTATGGTAGCAGATAAATTTGATTATGGATTTGCTGTGGATTGGATGAGAAAAGACTTAAAAATTTGTATTGAAGAAGCAAAAAGAAATGGTTCGCCTGTACCAATAACTGAAATTGTTGATAGCTATTATGCAGAAGTTCAGAAAATGGGTGGAAACCGTTGGGATAGCTCTAGCTTAATTGCTAGATTAAAAAAGAAAAAGTAATTGTGTCTACCACTGTTCCATACTACGAGGATTTTTCCGAAATAAAAAAGAAAATTTGGTTAATGTTAACTGATGCAGTAACTAATAGATCGTCTCCTTTTAGAATACCTGTTTTTTCGTGTGGAAGTGAAGATAATATTGAAAGTAGAATTGTTGTTCTTAGAAAATCAGATGAACAAAATAATTTAGTTCAATTTCACAGTGACATTAGATCTGATAAAATTAAAATCTTAGAAAAAAAACCCAAATTCATCGATGTTATTTTATGATAAAGATGAAAAAATACAGGTTAGATTAAAAGTTGAGGCAATTATTAATCACAATAATGATATAACAAAACAATCTTGGGAAAAAACCCAACACATAAGTCGTAAATGTTACTTAGTAGATAATGGACCAGGTACAGAGTCTGATATTCCAACATCTGGTTTAAAACCTGAATTAGATAATTTTGATTACACAAAAGAACAAAGCGAAGAAGGATATAAAAACTTTACTGTTATACAGTGTAAAATTAAATCTATAGAATGGTTGTATTTAGCTGCAAAAGGTCATCGAAGAGCTAGATTTGAGATTGATAGTAATAAAGATACTTGGTTGGTACCGTAATGAAAAAATATGAAGCTATGGTTTTGTCATGTATGGATCCAAGGTTTCAGCCAAAAGTTTTTAATTATTTAAAAAAAAAGAAATTAACTGGAAAATATAGCTCATTTACTATTGCTGGAGCAGCCATTGGTGTAACTTCTAAAAAATTTAAAAAATGGCAATCAACCTTTTTGGATAATTTATCAACTTCAATAAAGTTAC
>CACGOO010000030.1 GCA_902574685.1 uncultured Pelagibacteraceae bacterium
TGCATGCATCAATGAATTTAGCAGTCTCCAAACCCTCTTCTTCGTTAGGAAAATAAAATCTTTTTTTTGTATTTGTTTTTAAATATTCAGCAAATTCCTTATATATATTTGCAAAAGCATCTAAATATCCTTCGGGGTGACCAAATTTTACTCTAGAAAATTTTTTTGAAAAATTTGCTTTTGTATATCCTCTTTCTAAAAACTTTACTGCTCCTTTGCTTGGATTAAATTTTAGATAATTTGGATCATTTTGAACCCATTCTAAACTTCCTTTAGACCCATATACTCTAATTCTTAATCCATAAACGCCACCTTTAGCTGTTACACATGTCCATACAATTCCTTTTGCACCATTGTTAAAATTAACAAAAACTTGTGCGTTATTATCCATTTTAACATCCTTTGAATATTTACTTACATCGGCTATCAGTTTTTCTCCTTTAAGGCCTGTGATATAAATTGCTAGATGATATGCGTGTGATCCTATTTCATTAAGAACTGCTGATACACCGACTATTTTTTTATCAACTTTCCATTTAAAAACTTTTTTTGAATTTGTTTTTGAAATTTTGTTACCATCTGTCCAATCCTGAATATATTCAACATTGATATATTCAACTTTTCCAATTTTTCCTTTTTCCACTAAGTTTTTTGCTTCTCTTACCATTGGATAAGATGAATAGTTGTGTGTCAGTGCATATTTAATTTTTTTGTTATTTTTTATCGCTTTGTATAGTTTTTTTCCCTGCTCAAGATTTCCAGCAAATGGTTTGTCTGAAATTACATGTATATTTTTTTTTATAAAATTCTCTGCAATAATTTGATGACTTGATGGTGGAGTCATTATTGCTACAACATTAATACCATCTTTTCTTTTCGCTTCTTTTTCAGACATTTCCTTGTAATTTGAATAACATCTAGATTTATCTAAACCTATACTTTGTCCAAATTTCCTAGATTTATCAACACTTCTAGAAAATACCCCTGCAACGATTTCGTATTTGTCATCATATCTCGATGAAATCCTATGTACATGCCCGATCCAAGATCCAGGTCCTCCTCCAACAATTCCAAGTTTAAATTTTTTAGGTTTAATTTTTTGAAGCATCTAATATCATAACAAAACTATTATTTATGTCAGTAAAATTAGGTATAGCCCCAATAGCTTGGAGCAATGATGATATGCCTGAGCTTGGTGGCGATACTTCGCTTGAACAATGTCTTTCCGAAGCTAGTGAAGCAGGATTTAAAGGAATAGAATCTGGGGGAAAATTTCCAAAAACATCAAAAGAATTAATTCCTATATTAAATAAATATAATTTAAAATTATGTTCAGGTTGGTATGGAGCAAATTTAAGAAAAAATACTTTTGAAGAGGAAAAATCAAAAATTCAAAACCAATTGAAACTATTCCAAGATTGTAAAGCACCCTGTATGGTTTTTGCCGAAGTTTATGGTTCTATTCAAGGTGATCCAAATATAAATTTATCTAAAAGACCTAGAATGGATTTAGATGAGTCTAAAAAATATTATAAAAAAATTTCAGAAATGGGAAAATATCTAGAGGATCAAGACATGCCTCTTGCTTACCATCATCATATGGGAACTTGCATTGAAAGTGAAGAAGATACAAGAAGATTATTAGAAAACACAGATGGTAGTGTCAAACTAACTTTAGATACTGGACACATGTTATTTGCAAAAGGAGATAGTTTGAAAATTTATAAAGAATTCAAAGAAAGAATAATTCATATACATTGCAAAGATATGAGAAAAAATGTTTTAGATAGTTCGTTAAATCACGATTATAGTTTTAGACAGGCTTTTTTGGAAGGAGCCTTCACTGTTCCAGGAGATGGTTGCATTGACTACAAGCCTTTTTTTGACTTGTTAAAAGAACAAAATTATTCTGGTTGGTTAGTTGTAGAAGCGGAGCAAGATCCAGTAAAAGCAAATCCTTTTGAATATGCTAAAATTGGATACAAATATCTAATTAAAACTTTAAAAAGTGCTAATTTAGAAATTGAAAATAATTACCTATCTATATAAAGAAGTTAATTCATTATTACCAGCAGCAACACATGGAGATTTAAAACAAGTACCAACTATCCATTCTGATCCTGGTTCCGCCAGAAAATTTGATGACATTATAAAAATAACACCCATTTCTACTGACTGACCAGCTTT
>CACGOO010000031.1 GCA_902574685.1 uncultured Pelagibacteraceae bacterium
CCACCTGATTTTGACAATAGTTTTCTGTATATATCTTCATCCCAAAACCAGTCTAATCCACTTATTTTAAAAGCTTCATTAAATGCATCTCTTTGAAGATCTGATGTCTCAGCTAAAGTTCCAATAGAACCAAATAAAACAGCTTTGTAACTCATTATCCCTTCACAGCACCAGCTGTTAATCCACTGATTACTTGTCTTTGGAAAAACATAACTAACATAAATAAAGGAGCAGTAGCTGAAACAACTGCTGAAACAGCCCACATCAAATTACCTTCATGTTGATTTGTTCCAAGATAACTTTGGATTTTAGGAACCATAGTATGATTTTCCTGATTTAATAAAAGAGCTGTCACTGTAAAATCATTATACGCAAGCATTAAACTAAATAATCCAGCTGTTATTACTCCAGGCCACATAACTGGCATAATGATATGTCTAAATGCTTGAAAATAAGAACAGCCATCAATTAAAGCACTTTCATCAAGTTCTTTAGGAACAGTTTTAAAAAATGAATACAATAACCACAAAGTAAATGGTTGATTTATTGCAACAAGAACAACGATGGTCGTCGGTAGTATTCCCCAAATTTGTAATTGAAAAAAAGGAAATAAATAACCAGAGACTAATGTAATATGAGGCATTGCTCTAAAAATTAATGCTGCAATTAAAATCCAAAATGCATAATTTCTTGTAGACCTAGATAAAGCATAAGCTCCTAAAGTCCCGAGGAACAGAGAAATGGTTACAACAAAAAATGTAACTATAACTGTATTCCTAGATGCCTTCCAAAACTCTCCTTCAGTCCATGCTTGACTATAAGCATCTGTTGTAAACTTTCCTCCAGTTTCTAACAACGTATTGAATGCTGTAATAGCATACCACCAGTCAGCTCTTGAAAAAAAATCAGCTCTTACTTTAAATGATCCCCAGAAAGTCCAAATAAAGGGAAAACATGCAACCAACAACCAAACTATTATAAAGGTGGTATTAAATATTTTTAAAGCATTCGATCTTTTATCAAGTCCGTATTCCATTTATCTCGCTGTCCTAAATTCTTTCCAAGTTCTTATTAAAACTGGCGCTAAAAGTATCGCTATCCCGACAATTGTCATCATTGAAGTGGCTGCTGCTGAACCAAATAATATTACTTCCTCATTAACGAGGTTGTCATAAATTAACCAAGATAAAGACTGAGCACTTCCTTCAGCACTGAAACCAATTATAGGCTCAAAAACTCTAAAATTATCCATCAAGGATATGAGAGCAACAAATGTAACTACAGGATAAATATGAGGCAAAACAATATGTCTTACTCTCTGCCATCTTGATGCTCCATCAATAATAGCTGCTTCAACAGGTTCTTGTGGAACAGTTTGTAAAGCTGCATAAAATACTACAAAAGCAAATGGTGAATGGTGCCAAATTCCATAAATTATTATAGTTATCCAAGTAAGAGTTTTTGAGGATTTTAACGATAAATAAGGGTCATCCATTAACATTTGCAAATTCGCGCCAATAATTCCTTCTGCATCTATCATCCAAAATAAAACTAAAGAACCTACCAATGGAGTAACAATCATCGGCAATATGGTTCCAAATATTAGTGGCCCTCTAATTCTTCTAGTTACTGCATTAAGACTTAATGCAATTATAAAACCTAAAAGTAAGACGTTAGGCGTTACAAACAAACAATAAGTTAAAGTAAAAATTAGAGCCTTGTAAAAGGGTAGGTTGGTAACTTGATCTACAAATTCCCCAAAACTATTTGTTTCATTCCAAAATTTTCCAATTTCTTCTATTGCAAGATGATTTCTATCTACATAAGTCCCAAATCCATTGAATTTTCCTAAAGGTTTTTCTTCTCGAATTTTAGAGGTTTTTTCTTGGTCAACAACTATAGAAACTGTACATCCAAAAGGATCACATTTTTTTACTTCCTTAACAACTTGGTCGTGCTGCGCATAAAATGATTGTATCCCTGTTGAAATAATAGGAAGACCTATAAATAAAATCATTGCCAATCCAGTTGGCAAGAAAAACCAAAAAAAAGTTTTGTTAGGCATTAATGTAATAAGTGGGGATTTTCATCCCCACTTAAAATTTATTGATTATAGAAAGCCTTGTTCTTTTGCTTTACTCATGTAAGCTGCTTCCACATCTTTTAAAGCTTGTTCTGCTG